>JAKLDH010000061.1 GCA_022703625.1 Cyanobacteriota bacterium
CAGAATGGGGTTTATTGAGCATTGCGCACAATATGAAAAAACTGGCTGTTGCATAGAGCCAGTTTTATTTATTTTTTTTATACAAAGAGGTTGCTAAAATTTACTTTTTAGACAGCCCCAACAAAAATCGAAATTCAGTTTAGAAGCATTATAGTTAAAGAAAAAAAGGAGAAAAACAATGAAATTTGCAATTCCAACGCATAACAAAAAATTATGTCTACACTTCGGGCACTGTGAAGTATTTACATTTATTGAAGCTGATGAAGAAACAAAAACAATAAAAGGAAAAGAAGAAATTGCCCCGCCTCCTCATGAACCAGGCATTTTACCTCCGTGGGCGGCTAAACAAGGCGCAACAGTAATAATTGCCGGCGGTATGGGAATGAGAGCGCAACAGTTATTTGCGGAACAGGGCATAGAAGTTATAGTCGGAGCAGACGAGAGCGATCCTGAAAAATTGGTTCTTGATTATTTAAACGGAACATTAAAAACCGGCGTTAATACATGTGATCACTAAGGAAATAAAATGAAATTAACAATTTTAGTTGATAATAACGTTTTACCAAGTAAAAACCTGCTTGGTGAACACGGTTTAAGCTTTTATATCGAAGCGGATGATAAAAAAATCCTTTTTGATACTGGTTATTCGGATATTTTCCTGAAAAATGCGCAAAAAATGGGCATTGATTTGCTTGATTTGGATTATATTGTTCTCTCTCATGGACATTATGACCATACATGGGGATTATCGCATTACCTGCCGTTCTATATGTCTGCCATAAAGCAGGATAGAAATGTTAAAAAGCCTACTATTGTTACTCATCCTGATACTTTTAAGTCAAAATTTGACGAGAAACTGGGTGAAATCGGTTGTTTAATATCAGAAGAAACCTTATCCAAAAATTTTAATGTTGAATTATCCAAAGGACCTTTTAAATTAACTCAAAATCTTATTTTTCTGGGTAAAATTGCTCGGTTAAATGCTTTTGAGGGCAAAGAACCGATAGGTAATGACTATATAGAGGAAGATTCCGCTCTGGCTTTTGATTCTGATTCAGGGATTGTAGTAATTACAGGGTGTTCGCATTCAGGAATATGCAATATTGTTGAATATGCAAAATTAGTTTGCGATAATCCGTCAATTACAGATATTATTGGAGGATTTCATCTTGTAAACCCGCCTGAACAAAAAATTTTTAGGATTGCTGATTATCTTTCAAAACTTGGAACAAAAGGTATTCATCCCTGCCATTGTACAGATTTCCGATCAAAAATGATTCTATCAAAATATACAAAACTCGAAGCAACAGGAGTTGGCTTAGTTAAGGAATATTAAATTACCCTGAAAAATTTAAACGTTGAAAGATTTTATTGACGTAATATAATCTTAAAAAGATAGTTTAAAATAAAATCACTTGGAGGAGTGGCAGAGCGGTTGAATGCAGCGGTCTTGAAAACCGCCGTGGGCGCGAGTCCACCGGGGGTTCGAATCCCTCCTCCTCCGTTTTAAACTATATCAAAAGAACAATAAGTCTTTTAACCTTTAAAAACCTCGCTGAATGCGGGGTTTTCTGCGAAACCCAAAACCCGCAAAAACCATCTCCCAAATTTATTTTTATTTGAGTATACATTGATTACAACTTGGTATAGAGCTCTTAAAAAGAAATCAGAAAATAAAAATATAATTTTTGTATAAAAACAACTTTTTATAATTTCCTGAAAACTTATTCAAAATACAATATTTTCCATTTACCCTGAAACACTATATATTACTATTCATCTTTACAAATAAATACGGTACAATAGAATTTTAAAAACTTAAAAAATCGGGTGTAAAAAATAGGAAAAAAAAATAAATTTTTAGAGGCTGCTATAATTATAGTATTCGGATTATCATCTGTTGCAAAAGCAGACAGTAGTTTTCCCGCGCCTGATTCGCTTGATCCTAATGTAACAACACAAATAAAAAAGACTGTTATTAATAATGATACTTACAGAATAAATCATAACGGAGCGGCAAATAAGACTTTTAACAATACTTGGAAAAGTTTTAATGTTCCTGAAAATAAATATGTGGATTTTAATTTTTCTAACTCGGGACAAATTTCAGTAAATAAAATTACAGGAGCTAATTCTTCTCATATTTACGGACATATTATTCAATCAGGCGCCGGCGGAACAGTTTATCTTATAAACGCAAGCGGAGTTCTTTTCGGAAAAAATTCATCAGTAAATTTAAACAGTTTTGCAGTATCAACCTATAATTTGAACGCTCAGGATATTCAGAACAAAAAATTTCTGTTCAGCGGGTTGAGTTCAGGAACAATACAAAACAAAGGAATGATTAAAGTTCAGGAAGGCGGTTTTGCGACTTTTCTGGCTCCTGTTATTGAAAACACCGGAACAATCAATGCTCCTGAAGGCACTCTTGCTCTTATTTCCGGAAAAAATATAACGCTCAATATGAATGACGGTCAACAAATTTCTCTTGAATTGGATAAATCCCTTATTAACGATCTGGTGATTGAAAACAACAAAACTCAAATACAAAATGTCGGCATTTTAAAAGCAGACGGCGGGAAAATTTTTATTCAGGCTGATAAAATTAATAGTTTGATAAGTAATGTTGTAAATAATACCGGAATTATTGAAGCAAATACTTTAACAAAACAAAACGGAAAAATCGTTTTCGGGAATATTGACATAAACGGCGAAACAGGACTTTTGGCTTCCACCGGAAAGATAAATACAACCGGAGAACAAGGCGGGAATATTAAAATATCTTCTTCTTCCGTTAGTTTGGGTGGAACTGTTGATGCTTCTGGCAAGCAAGGCGGTAATATTCAAGTTAATGCAACTTCAACGCTTTCTCTTGCAGAAAACATTAAAGCGGTCGGGTCATCAGACAGCGGCGGGAATGTTAATATTCACTCAGGCAATACATTTGAAATTTCTTCTTCTAAAATAGACGCTTCGGGAAAAACAGGCGGAACTCTGACTCATATTGCAGACAAACAAATTTTTTCTTCAGGAACTTATACGGCAAAAGGAACTCAAAATTCAGGCGGAGAAATATCTATTTCTGCTCCGGTTATAAAGCTTTTATCTTCTAAAATAGATGCGTCAGGAAAGGCTAAGGGCGGAAATATTCTTATAGGCGGCGAATATCAGGGCGGTAAGAATTTAACCGAAGATGTAATTCCTAATGCCGATTATTTATTTGTTTCTTCAGGATCGGAAATTAAAGCGAACGGAACACAAGATAAAGGCGGACAGGTCGTTTTATGGGCAGATGATAAAAATCTTTATTTCGGAAATACTTTTGCTAAAAACGGCGGAACAATAGAAGTTTCATCAGGCGGCGACAAGCTTCAATTTGCAGGAAAAGCAGATGCGGGAAAAAACGGCAATTTATTGCTTGACCCTAAAAACATAAACTATGTTGACAGTTCGGGTTCAATAAGTTCTTTGCAGTATAACGCCATAACAGGAGTGGGCTATACCGGCGGGAATAATACAAATATGAGTGATTCCGGCTCTCTTAACGTATCTGACAATTTCGGGTTTTCTGTAGCTCTGGACGGAAATCGACTTGCGGTAGGTTCACCTTTAGATGACGGAAATACAAACTCTCTTGGAAATTCCGGGACTGTTTATCTTTTTAGTTTCGCTGATTCTGCTTTTAACGGAGGAGTTCTTGAAGGGCTAATCGGAAAAGGATACACCGGCGGAAAAAATATTGATATGACCGCAAGCCTGGAAACAAACGATCAGTTCGGAACTTCATTATCTCTTGACGGAAACAGGCTGGCTGTCGGCGCTCAATATGACGATGGCAACGCTAATTCTCTTGCTAATTCCGGAGCCGTTTATCTTTTTAGCTTTGCGGATTCGGCTTTTAACGGCGGTTCTCTTGAAGCAACAATAGGAAAAGGCTACACCGGCGGTAAAAATATCGATATGACCGCATATCTTGGAACTACAGATTATTTTGGGCATTCAGTGTCTTTAGACGGAAACAGACTTGCTGTCGGCGCTCATTACGATGATGGTTCAGCTAATTCTCTTACTGATTCGGGAGCTGTTTATCTTTTTAGCTTTGTTGATTCTGTATTTACAGACGGTAATTTAGAAGGAAGAATAGGAAAAGGTTATACCGGCGGTAAAAATTTCGATATGACCGCATATTTAGCGGCGAGTGATTATTTCGGACAAGCTGTATCCCTGGACGGAAACAGACTTGCTATCAGCGCTAATTATGACGACGGTAATGCTAATTCTCTTACTGATTCGGGCGCTGTTTATCTTTTTAGCTTTACTGATTCGGTTTTCACCGACGGTAATTTAGAAGGAACAATAGGAAAAGGTTATACCGGCGGTAAAAACATTGATATGACCGCATATCTCGATACAACCGATGTTTTTGGGTCATCCGTATCGCTTGATGGAAACAAAATTGCAGTCGGAGCCCATTTAGACGACGGTTCAGGCAACTCTCTTACAAGCGCAGGAGCTGTTTATCTTTTTACTTTTGATGATACGGCTTTTACGAACGGTTCTCTTCAAGGAACGATAGGAAAAGGCTATTCTGGAGCCAAAGACATTGATATTACCGCATATACCGGCGCGGATTATTTTGGTTATTCAGTATCTTTGGACGGGAACAGGCTTGCGTCCGGAGCATATTTGGATGATGCGGCAGGCGGCAATCTTACAGATGCAGGAGCCGTTTATCTTTTCAATTTTAGTGATTCGGCTTTTTCCGGCGGCGTTTTAACAAGAATAATCGGCAAAGGATACAATGATAATAACGAAATTAATCTTTTGACAGGGGCTTATTCTGCCGCAAGCGATAATTTTGGCGTTGCGCTTTCATTAGACGGAACAAGACTTGCGGTAGGAGCGCAATCTGATGATGGATCAGGAAATAGTTTGACTGATGCAGGCTCCGTCTATTTATATACTTTTACTGATTCGGCTTTTAGCGGCGGCTCTCTTGAAGGAATTATAGGAAAAGGCTATTCCGGCGGTAAAAATATCGATATGACCGCATATCTCGGAGCAAGTGATTATTTCGGGCGAGCAGTTTCCCTTGACGGAAACAGACTTGCTGTCGGCGCATACGGTGATGACGGTTCTTATAATTCTCTTACAAATTCCGGAGCCGTTTATCTTTTTAGCTTTGCGGATTCTGCTTTTAGCGGCGGTTCTCTTGAAGGAACAATAGGAAAAGGCTATACACTCGGTAAAAATATCGATATGACCGCATATCTCGGAACTACAGATTATTTCGGTTTTTCAGTGTCTTTAGACGGAAACAGACTTGCTGTTGGCGCTCATTACGATGATGGTTCAGCTAATTCCCTTGCTAATTCGGGCGCTGTCTATTTATTTACTTTTGCTGATTCGGTTTTCACCGACGGTAATTTAGAGGGAAGAATAGGAAAAGGCTATGTCGGGGCTAAAGATATTGATATTACAGCAAATCTTTCGGTAAACGATTATTTCGGAACTTCAGTATCTTTAGACGGAAATAGACTTGCGACAGGAGCTTATGCGGATGACGGAGTTGCTCCTCTTGTAACTGATACCGGAGCTGTCTATTTATTTACTTTCAATGATTCGGCTTTCACCGGAGGTTCTCTTCAGGGGATTATCGGCAAAGGTTACATCGGAGCTAAAGACGTTGATTTAACCTCAAACCTGCACACGCTTGATTATTTAGGTCAATCAGTATCTTTAGACGGAAACAGACTTGCTGTGGGAGCTATTAACGATGACGGTTTCGGAGTAACTTCAACCGCTAATATCGGAGCGGTTTATCTTTTTACTTTTACAGATTCAGCTTTTACAGGGGGAAGCCTTCAGGGAACTATAGGCTCAAACTATGTGGGCGGTAAAAATATAAATCTGAAAACATCTTATCTTAATAATAATGACTGCTTCGGAACTTCCGTATCGCTTGACGGAAATAATCTTGCGGTCGGCGCTTACGGTGATGACGGTTATCAGGATGTTACGACTGATGTCGGCGCGGTATATTTATTTACTTTCTCTGACAATTCTTTTTCCGGCGGCAATCTTGAAGGATTAGTCGGGCAGGCATACAATCCCGGGTTCATTAATTCTGCGGTAAAAAAAATTGATATGTCTTCTTATTTCGGCGCAAGCGATAGCTTTGGAAATGCGGTATCTTTGGATGGAAACAGACTTGCCGTAGGCGCTTATGCTGATGACGGAGTAACCAATGCTCTTGCCAATTCGGGAGCGGTTTATTTATACACTTTTGCTGATTCGGCATTTAACGGGGGTTCTCTCCAAAGTATTATCGGGGCAGGTTATGCCGGCGGAAAAAATATTGATCTTACAGCAAATTTGGCTACAACTGACTATTTTGGATATTCGGTATCGCTTGACGGAAACAGACTTGCTGTCGGCGCTCAGCGTGATGATGGAGTCGCTCCTCTTGTTACTGATGCTGGAGCGGTTTATCTTTTTACTTTTGCTGATGACGTTTTTACCGGAGGTTCTCTTCAATCAACAATCGGAAAAGGCTATATCGGAGCCAAAGATATTAATATAGCGGCAAATCTTGCGGCATCCGATTATTTCGGAACTTCTGTATCATTAGACGGAAACAGGCTTGCAGTGGGAGCTTCTCGTGATGACGGTTTTGGCGTTGCTCTTACTGACTCTGGAGCTGTTTATTTATTTACTTTTGCAGATGATGTTTTTACGGGCGGTTCTCTTCAGGCAACAATCGGAAAAGGATATGCAGGAGCCAAAGATATTAATATAGCGGCAAATCTTACCGCATCCGATTATTTCGGGCAATCTGTAGCGCTTGACGGGAATAGGCTTGCCGTTGGGGCATATCTGGATGACGGTTCAGGCAACTCTCTTACTGATTCAGGAGCAGTTCATCTTTTTAAGTTTAATGATTCTGTTTTTACTGGCGGAACTTATCAGGGAACAATAGGCAACGGTTATTCCGGCGGTAAAAATATAGATATAACTTCCTCTCTTGCAATAAATGATAATTTCGGTTATTCAGTGTCTTTAGACGGAAACATGCTTGCAGTCGGAGCTATTGGCGATGACGCTTCAGATAATTATTGGACAAACCCTGGAGCTGTATATCTTTTCACTTTCAATGATTCTGTTTTTACCGGAGGCTCTTTGCAAGGAACAATAGGCAAAAATTACTCCGGCGGTAAAAATACAGATATGACCGTTTATCTCGATGCTTCAGATCAATTTGGCGCTTCAGTTTCGTTAAATTCAAACAGACTTGCGGTCGGAGCAAATTTGGACGATTCTTTTCTAGCAGGTTCAAGTGATTCCGGAGCTGTATATCTGTTTAATTTTGTCGATTCAACTTTTGCTGGTGGAAATCTTGTCGAGCAAATAGGCTATGGCTACACAAAAGGCAATAATATAAACACAATAGCCGGGAATCATTTATCTTTGGATTCTTCAGACAACCTGGCAAGGTCTGTAAGTTTAGACGGAAACAGGCTTGCGGTCGGCGCTTATTTTGATGACGGTTTTGACAATTCTCTTCCGGGCTCCGGCGCAGTTTACCTCTTTTCATTTACTGATGCGGATTTTGCCGGAGGAACTCTTGAAGCATTAATAGGAAAAGGTTACAGCGGCGGTAAAAATATTGATTTGACAGCATATTTAGACAAAAATGATTATTTCGGAAATTCTGTAGCGCTTGACGGAAACAGACTTGCCGTAGGAACATATGCCGATGACGGCGCAGGCAATATTTTAACTGATGCGGGAGCGGTTTATTTATTTACATTTGCCGATTCTGTTTTTAACGGCGGTAATCTTGAAGGAAGAATAGGCAAAGGCTATACTGGTTTCAAGGATATCAATATAACGGCATCTCTTGCCACTGCAAGTGATTATTTCGGCTCGTCAGTGTCATTAGATGGAAACAGGCTTGCTGTCGGAGCTTATGGCGATGATGGAAACGCTAATTCGATGACTGATTCCGGAGCTGTTTATCTCTTTACTTTTGCGGATTCTGTTTTTACGGACGGTTCTTTTCAGGGAACAATCGGCAAAGGTTATATCGGCGTTAAAGATATTGATATAACCTCATCTTTGGGAATAAGCGACTATTTCGGTCAATCTTTATCTTTGGACAGCAATAGACTTGCTGTCGGCTCCTATGGCGATGATAATTTAACTAATACTCTTGCCGGTTCGGGAAATGTCTATCTTTTCACTTTCAATGACGACGTTTTTTCGGGAGGCAGTTTACAGTCAACAATAGGCGCCGGTTATACAGGCGGTAAAAATATTGACATGGCGACATATCTGGATGCGTCGGATCAATTTGGTTATTCGGTCGCATTAGACGGAAATCGCCTTGCTGTCGGAGCGGCAGGCATTACGGGAAATACAGGAGATGACGGAGCAGGCAATACTCTTGCTGATTCTGGAACTGTATATCTTTTCACTTTTGCTGATTCTGTTTTTAACGGCGGTAATCTTGAAGGAAGGATAGGTAAAGGCTATAGCGGCGGTAAAAATATTGATATGGCTCCATATCTTGCCAATGACTATTTCGGAGTTTCGGTATCGTTGAACGGAAACAGACTTGCTGTCGGCGCAATCGGCGATGACGGCTTAGGAAATTATTTAGCTGAATCGGGAGCGGTTTATCTTTTTAATTTTTCTGATTCAGCTTTTACTGACGGCGTTCTAAAAACAAGAATCGGCAATAAATATTCAGGCGTTTTAGGACTGAATATTTCTTCAGGTTTATATCTTGACCCGTCTGACTATTTTGGTCGTTCGGTATCGCTAGACGGAACGCAACTTGCAATCGGAGCATACGGCGATGACGGTTTCGGCAATGCAATTACAGATGCAGGGGCGGTCTATTTATATACATTTGCAGATAAAGCGTTTAACGGGGGTTCTCTTCAATCCATAATAGGATCAGGTTATGCAGGCGGTAAAAACATTGATATGTCTGAACATCTCGGCGCAAGCGATTATTTCGGTCAATCTGTGTCATTAGACGGAAACAGGCTTGCTGTCGGCGCAAATTATGATGACGGCTTGGCAAATGCTCTTGCCGATTCGGGAGCTGTTTACCTCTTTAGCTTTGCTGATTCTGCATTTACAGGCGGCAATCTTGAAGGAAGAATAGGTAAAGGCTATACAGGCGCAAAAAATATTGATATTACCGCATATATCGGCGCAACTGACTATTTCGGGACTTCCGTATCGCTGAACGGAAACAGACTTGCCGTAGGATCATATGCTGATGACGGAATTGCCCCTCTTGTTACTGATGCAGGGGCTGTTTATCTTTTTACTTTCTCCGATTCTGTTTTTGCCGATGGAGCTCTTCAGGGCATTATCGGAAAAGGCTATACAGGCGTTAAGGATATAGACATGTCGGCATATCTGGATGCAAGCGATTATTTCGGTTTATCTGTATCACTTGACGGAAACAGACTTGCTGTCGGAGCTCAAAATGATGACGGAAACGCGAATTCTCTTTCTAATTCCGGAGCGGTTTATCTTTTTAGCTTTGCTGATTCTGTATTTACAGGCGGTAATCTTGAAGGCAGAATAGGCAAAGGTTATACAGGAGCTAAAGATACTGATATGACCTCATATCTTGGCGCAACTGATTATTTTGGAGTGTCTGCGTTTCTTGACGAAAACAAACTTGCCGTCAGCGCTCATTATGATGACGGAAACGCTAATTCTCTTGCTGACTCGGGAGCGGTTTATCTTTTTAATTTCTCCGATTCTGCTTTTAACGGTGGAATTGTTAATGCAAGAATAGGCAAAGGCTACACAGGCGGTAAAAATATTGACATGACCGGCTGTCTTGATACAACCGATTATTTTGGAGTTTCTGTATCGCTTAATGAAAACAGACTTGCTGTTGGCGCTCATTATGATGACGGTTCCGGAACGGGAACTGACTTAGGATTGACCAATGCAGGAGCTGCTTACCTTTTTGTTCTTGACAAGAATGATTCTTCTTATGATCAGTATCAATCAGGAGATTACACGATCACAAGACCCATACTTGAAGCTCTTTTATCTTCTCCTCAAAACGTTACTTTACAGGCAAATAACGATATAAACATGAACGCCGCGCTTAACGCAAACAACCTTTCGGGAAATGGCGGCATTCTTACGCTTCAAGCGGGAAGAAGCATTAATCTTAATAATGATATAACTACAGACAGCGGCAATCTTATTCTTATTGCCAATGATGATTTAGCAAACGGGGTTGTTGACGCTCAAAGAGATGCCGGCATTGCTGGGATTACTATGGCGTCGGGAACTTCAATAAATGCCGGCGCAGGTTCAGTTACAATGGAATTAAAACAGGGAACGGGCAAAACAAATGCTGAAAGCGGCGACATTACTCTGTCAAATATTTCTGCCGGTTCTGTTCTTATAAAAAATAACGGACCTACAGCAGGTTCAGATATAATTATACAGGCAGGTTCTCAATTAAACGCTTCCGATGCCGGAAATAACCTGGTTCTATCAACAGTAAACGGCAATTTTATAAATAACTCCGACAGTAATGCTTTAATTTCTAATGCCGGAAGTTGGATTGTCTACTCTTCTGACCCTTCAAATACTGTTAAAAACGGTTTAGCGTCCAATAAGTTTTATAATAAAACTTATGCGATTAATGCCCCTGATTCCTTTGCCGCCGGTAATTATATGCTTTTCAGCATCGCTCCTGCTCTTACAATTACAGCGGATGACAAATCCAAAACTTATGGAGACGCAAATCCTGCTTTTACATATACCTGTTCAGGGTTAATTGACGGAGATACCGAAGGAATTGCTGTTTCAGGGCTATTAAGCTCGGCGGCGGCGCAAAACAGTAATGCGGGCAATTATTCTATTCTTCAAGGAGCTCTTTCTTCCCCGCTAGATTATCAAATTAATTTTACAGAGGGAGCTTTGACAATTAATCAAAAAAACCTGTTAATTAAAGCAAACAATAACAGTAAAACATACGGAGATGCGAATCCGCTGTTTGATTCAACTTTTACCGGGCTAATTGCTTCTGATTTCCCTGCTGATTTTTCTTTAACCTATACTCTCGCAGGAAGTCCCGTTAATGCAGGCGCTTACAATAATTCTATAGTCCCGAGCGCTTTATCAGGAGCTAAAAGTTCTAACTACAACGTAACCGCTTATGAAACAGGCGATTTTACAATAAACCAAAAAGCATTAACAATAGTTGCCGATGACAAATCTAAAACTTATGGAGATATAAATCCTGTGTTTACAGGAACAGTAGCGGGATTAACAAACGGTGATTCCGAAGGGGATATCGGGGTAAATTATTCAACACCTGCGATATTAACAAGCAATGTCGGAAGTTATAATATTATTCCGTCTATTATTTCCGCCAATTACAATCCTGTGTTTACAAACGGAACTTTGACAATTAATCAAAAAAATCTGTTAATTAAAGCAAATGATAACAGTAAAACATACGGGGAATCTAATCCGCTGTTTGATTCAACTTTTACGGGGCTTATTGATTCTGACTTCCCCGCTGATTTTTCTTTAACATACACTCTTGCAGGAAGTCCCGTTAAGGTAGGTACTTACAATAATTCTATAGTCCCGAGCGCTTTATCAGGAGCCAAAAGTTTTAACTACAACGTAACCGCTTATGAAACAGGCAATTTTATAATAGACCCTAAACCGGTTGTTGTCATTGATACAATTCCTCTTCATGCAACTGATCCTGCAATTCCGTTACAAAATATTGTTCCTAATATAAATAATAGTCAGGTTAATGCGTTCATAAATAAATTCAATGATAAATTAATTAAACAAGAAAAATCTTATTTTGAGTTTAAAGAGATTTTAAATAGCGACAAAAATGAAAAATTAATCCCTGTTAAAGATAAAAAGAAAAAATATTTATACTAATACCGGGTTGCAATTAAAAGAGAATTATTTTTTGATAAGGTTTTTGCCGGTGTAACCGGCAAAAACCTTATCAATTCTTCTTCCCTTCTCCCCCGTAGAGGGGCAAGGCTAGGAAGAGTTATCGCCACATTATTGATTGGCAACTTGGCATTACAGGCTTAAAATGTAATTTAATACAGCTCTTACGCCTGCTCCCGTAGCTCCTTTTGAGAGTTCTCTAATTTCTTTATCAATATAAGCTACGCCCGCAATATCAATATGCGCCCATTTTTTATCGCTCACAAACTCTTTAAGAAGCATACCTGCTGTAGAAGCTCCGGCGTATCTTCCTCCAGAGTTTTTCATATCAGCGATATCGCTTTTAATGTCATCTTTATATTCGTCAAATAAAGGAAGTTGCCAGAATTTTTCGCCGCCTTTTTCTCCTGAAGAAATTAAAGCATTTATAAATTCCTGATTATTGCCCATAATTCCTGCCGCAACCTGTCCAAGCGCAACGGAACATGCTCCGGTAAGCGTTGCAATGTCTACAATTTCCTCAACATCAAGTTTTGCCGCATAACAAAGCGCGTCAGCAAGCGTTAATCTTCCTTCTGCATCGGTATTATCAACTTCAATGGTTTTTCCGTTCATTGCTCTAAGAACATCACCTGGTTTATAAGCTTTTGACCCCGGCATGTTTTCGCAGGACGCAATTATTCCATGTATTTCAACATCCGGTTTCAGAGCCGCTACAGCTTGCATAATCCCTAAAGTTGCCGCCGCTCCTGACATATCCTGTTTCATTGTTCTCATTCCTTCAGCGGATTTTAAATCAAGACCGCCGCTGTCAAAAGTTATTCCTTTTCCTACAATCGCCAACTTCTTTTTAGGCTTTTTAGACGGCTTATAATGCGTATAAATAAATTTAGGAGGCTCACAGCTTCCTCTTGCCACCGCCAGATAAGCTCCCATCCCCATTTTTTCCGCTTCTTCTTTTTCAAGAATTTTACATTCAATTCCTTCTATGGAAAGCGCAGTTTCAGCGAGTTTTGACGGCGTAACTTCACATGCCGGTTCGTGAATGAGATTTCTTGCGAAATTAACCGCATTTCCTATTATGCGTCCTCTTTCTATCCCCTGTTTTATATCAGCTTGTTTAGACGCATCAAGTTCAACAACTTCAAAGGTTTTAATCTCTTTTTTGTCGTTATTGTCTTCTTTTTTTGTTTTATATTTATCAAAACTAAAATTACCGATAATTGAGCCTTCTGCAATCATTTGAGCGCAACTAAAGGCATCAAGTCCTGCTGAGCCTGCTCCATGCAAAATTGAACAAATGCTTTCAGATTTTAAAGCTTTTGCTTTTTTTATTATTTTTGATGAAATTTCTCTTATTTTATTTAAATTAAAATCTTTTAATTTCCCAAGACCAACAATAAGGACCTTATCCGCCGGAAGTTGTCCATAAGTGGGCAGGACGTACATTTCGTTCAATTTCCCTTTAAAACCTTCTTTTTTAATAACATAAGAGGAAATCAGTCCGTCAAGCTCTTTGTCAATTGTGCCAGTTGCGCCTCCAGGAGTTTTAACGTCTTCAAAAAGATTAACTACAAGAACATCACAGGCGATTTCCGTTAAAGAACCTTGTTTTGATTTAATTTCCATATTACCAACCCCAAATTTAATTTAACTTATTTTAAGATTATAATTAAAAATCAAAATAAATTATAGCCATACTATACTGTTTCAAAAATAAATTTCGGTTTTAGTAATTCCTTAATTTGCCGATTTCTTTTAATGATTGGTATAAGCAGTTGCGTTTTTGAAAGTTTAATAAAAACCCTGGCAATACCCTTGCTCAATCACTGCCATCCTATGATTCCGGCGCTTCTTCAGGCTCATAGTCAGGATTTGCCAGAATTAAAAATTTTTCAAAAAAATTTCGGTTAAAATCATTTTTTAGCTCATTAGTCATTATTTCTAATACTTTTGCTCTCGGAATCCCTTTTTTATAAACCCTGTCAGACGCAAGGGCGTCATATATATCGACGATATTAACGATTTGGGCATATTTATTGATCAAAACTCCATTTATTCCGTTTGGATAGCCTTTCCCCGCAAATTTTTCATGATGATCAAGCGCAACTCTTGCTATTCGATCAGCAATTTCAAAGTTTTCCTTAATATATCTGTACCCTGCGCTTGTATGTCGGCGCATAATTTCTCGTTCTTTGTTATCCAGCTTATCAGGCTTATTTAGAACTTCCTTTGGAATTTTCATTTTGCCTATATCATGCAAAAATGCGCCTAAAGCAAGCTCTTTTATTTCTTTTTCATCAAGGTTTAGCATCATTCCAACGGCTGTACTTAAAGAAGCCACGTTAATGTTATGTGAATAAGTATATTCATCATAAATTCTCAGCTGGTCAATGCAATATATGTTTTTAAAAGCCGCTGAAACCTCGTCAATTATGATTTTCGTAGACTTAACGCACTCTTCCAGCTTAACAGGGACATTATCATAAGCTTTTTGCAGAATATTTCTTGTGTCAATTAATAATTCCGAACCTGCGCTTTGTTTTATTAACGATTCTATTGATTTTTGCTCTGATAATCCGATTTTTATATCCGGCATTTCTATTGAAACAAATTCATGCTTATATAATTTCAAATAACTGAGTTTAATTAAAACGCTGGCAGTAAGAAATTCTCCTTTTGGAAAAATCAAATCTCCCTTCTCATCAAGAAGGTCATAGTCCAATTTTTCTGTTCCGACAAGTTCCAGAGGGAGTATGCGTTCCATAAATTTAAAAACCGCTTATTCCGTAAGATTATTCTTTAAAAATGCGTGAGGATAAAAGGATTCTTCCTTAAAACCCAGTCTTCTGTACATTTTAACAGCAGGGTAGTTGTCTGTATCAGTTGTAGCGTTTATTTCCGACAATAAAATTTTGTTTTCCGTTATAAGTCGAACAAAACCAGCTAACACACTTTTTAAAAGAAATTTTCCCATTCCTTTGTTTCGTTCATTTTTTCTTATTGCAATAAGAGGAATATTGATTTTTTCCTGTGTAACCATTGTTGTAAGGCAAAATCCCTCAACATTGCCGTTTAACAGAAGCAATCTGCTTTGTGAAGGTAAAAAACTTCCGTATTGATTGGTTAAAATCATGTTTAAAACTTCTTCAGAGCCTTCTTTCGTCAAAAGCCTGGAATCAAAGTTTGCGTTTTTGGTGTTTTTAAAAGCAAGGTTAATGAGCTCTATTACTTGTTCTTTATGTTTTTCATTCCATATAGCAAGCTTATAATCAGGAGATTCGGGAATTTCCGCATTTTTAAAAACACGAAATGCAACCGGTGATTTAAAATCAAATTTAACTATAGATTGCCCGACTAATTTAAAATTTAAATTGGTAATTTCATTTACAAAGGCTTCCTGTTTGCCCAACATTGCATAACTGATAACTTTCCAGTCATTTTTATCCTGAAGGTGTTTGACCAGAGCTTCCAGAAGCGCATATCTGATTTTGCATTCATTCTCCTCTTGATTTGCATGAATTACATTTACTTCTATAGTCTGATGTTTTTCTTTATAGAATATTAAAATGCCTAAAGGATTGGCATTTTCAAATAAAACCAGACCTTTTAAAAAATTATTTTCTATATTTAGCTTAAACTGCTCAAATTCAATTGGCGGGGAGCTATATTGATAATCACTCAGGGCTTTATTTCTGAAATCCTCATAAATTTCCCTAATTTTTTCACAATTTTCAGTATTAATTTGCTCAATAACTTGCATTTTATAAAATAACCATTGGAATATTATAATAAAATCTATACTCAATTATAAATGAATTTTGATTTTTATTTGAGTATAAATTTTAGTTTACTATATAATCTACTTTTTCTGCAAAAAGTTTACATTGTATTAGGGCATTGGTAGTTGCAACAGTTATAAAAATGAAATTTTGTAACAAAAACAAAACGTTTTGTTTTTAAAAAGATTGAAATGTTTTTAATTTAATAGAGTGAATAAGAGGATATTTAGAGTAAATTTTTGACTTTGGGAGAAAAAAATATGTTTACTTATGGAGTTACAGGCTATAATAATAGCCTTGGTTTT
>JAKLDH010000062.1 GCA_022703625.1 Cyanobacteriota bacterium
TTTAATTTTTTATGCGGCTCGCAGGCTTTGCCTGCGAGCCGCATGCCCTTAAAACGGCGTAGCGGCTGGCGAAGCCAGCCGCTACGCCAAATATAAAATTATTTATTTAGCAATTCAAGTTAAATAACTAAATTAAGACCTTCTTTTTTTTCTTCTTTATCACCTTTTAAAGGAATATAAAACGCGCCGGGTCCTTTTCTGTCTTTGGAAAGATTTGATGATTCAAAAATTTCAACGTTCTTCGGCTCGCCAGGCATAAATAAGGATTTAAAATCAGCATTTTCCGGCTTTTCGGAATTTATATGAATTTTTCCATCCACTGCTTTTGCGATATTTAAAGCTTGATTTTGAGCGGCATGCGCTTTTAATAAATTTATAGAGTTAAGGGTTTCCGTAGAAAGAACAACATCATAACCTGTTCGATTTGTTGCGGCTTGTTTTACCGCATTAATATCATAACCTGCTTCAAAAAATTTGACATCAATATTTGTAGATAAATTAGGTCTTGTATAAGAAACCTGTGAACTGCTAATTTTCCCTGGAGCCGCTAAAAGAATTTGTTTTGCCACATTTGTTAATTCATTTTCATTAACAATTCCAGATGTTTTAGAATTAAAAATATTTGATTGCCCCGCTATACTTAAATTTGTATTTGTATTTAAGGCCATTCACCACTCCTTGGAAGTTTTTTCTATATTATTTTTATCGACAATCATTTAACATTGCTTTAAATCTTCAGAGTGGGAATAATTTTTTATAATGGCTAAAAAGCTTGAATTTTAAAGCTAAAGCCGTTTTTTTACAAAAAAGAGTTCATCTTTAAAAAACTTAATATATCTGAGTAGTTACGTTTTCGTTAACTTGTTAAAAAGCTAATATCTATAGCCCGCGCCGCCCTGCGGGCGGCGCGGGCTAGGCAAGTTAAAAATTATCAGGCCACTTCATTGCTGCATGCAGGACTCTTAAAACTTCTACGATGTCTTGCCTAACTTTATAAACAGCGATATAAGAAGTTTTAGGAATAATAAGTTCTCGTGTCCCATACACACGTCCTGCCCTGCCAATATTTTGAAAATTGCTGAGTTGTTCAACAACTGTTAAAACAATCTTTTTTGTCAAATCCACTGATGCCTGGGGATTGTCTTCGGCTATATATTGTTCTATAAGAAATAAATCATCAAGAGCTTTAGGCGTCCATTTACATTTATTGGGCACGTTCCGACTCCAAACGCTCCAATACTTCTTCCGTTGTTAACAGCTTCCCTTCATCAGCCTGCTTTAACCCTTCTTTTATAGCATTAATTTGCCATAAATTTAAATCAATATAATTCTGGAGAGCTTCTTCAACTATAAAAGTCTGTGAACGTCCCGTAGATTCAGATAGATGAGCAAGGTCATTTTTTATTTGTTTGTTAAGTCTGAATGATACTGGTTCTTTTTCTTGAGGATTAGGCATTGCCATAATAAAATCCTTTCATAAATACATTGCATTACATGTATTTAATTGTATATTATTTTCTTTTTACTTTCAAGTCCTTATCATTCTCACTTCGGGTGATAACTTATACCAATTAAGGATTTACAAAAACTATCTTTTTTATTTAACGGTTTTTTAAATTGTATATTAAAGCTAACCCTATTCTTCTCCCCATGGGACAAGCCTGTATCCGACGTTGGTAACTGTATGCAAATACTTGGGATACTTGGAATTAGGCTCAATTTTATTCCTTAAACCGCCAATATGAACTCTCACCATTCTTACATCCTCGTCAGAATCATATCCCCATACTTCATTCAAAAGAACAGTAAGACTTACAGCCTGATTTATATGCTGCATAAGACAATATAAAATCTCAAACTCGGTTGGAGTAAGCTTTACCAGTTTATCATTTATATTAACTTCCAAAGAGTCGGGATAAAGCTTTAAATCCCCGCTTTCAAGAGTTTCCACCTTGCAGGATTCTTTAGACGTTGTTCTTCTAAGTAGCGCGCGCATTCTAACAAGAAGTTCCTGTATATCAAAAGGTTTTACCAAATAATCGTCTGCGCCGGAGCCAAAACCCGTAACTTTATCTTCAAGAGTCCCTTTTGCGGTAAGCAAAATAGTGGGGATATCTCTTGTTTTTGCCGACAATCTCAGATTTTTGCATACCTCAAATCCGTCCATTTTCGGCATCATAACATCAAGAATAATTAAATCATAATTGCCTGTCTGTGATTTTTGCAAACCGCATAATCCGTCAGAAGCAGTTTCCGTATAAAAACCGCTCAATTTTAAATCAGTTGAAATTAACTCTAAAATTTCAGGATCATCATCAATTATTAAAACTCTATGAGGCATTTTTAAACACTCCGCTCTCTTTATAAATTTTTTGCATAAATATGGCGTCTTCCTCGATATTAGGACTTTCACAAACGATTACGCCTTTTACGTCAAAATCTTTAAAGGCTTTCATAAGATTTTTATAATCCAAGTCTGATTCTTCAAGATTAAGATGTTTTTTCTCGCCTTTTAAGCCGTATTCAATGCCTGCAATATGGGCATGAAAGTTTTTGAGGGCAAAATCGCCAAGTTCATTGCCGATTTTTTCAAAAACTCTGCAAAATTCATCGTAAGTGTTCCAAGCTCCGGCTGTTCTGGCATGGAGATGAGAAAAATCCACACAGGGAAGAACCATTTCAACCTCTTTTGATATTTGTATCAGCTCATCAAGATCGCCCCACTGGGAATTTTTACCTGTAAGTTCAGGGCGTATCCATATTTCTACGCCTTCTTTCTTTAAAACGCTTACTATGTCTTCTAAAGCTATTTTTACTTTTTTATAAACGGTTTCTTTGTCTTCTCCCATATAATAAGCGGCATGAAAAGTTATGCTGTAGCCGCCGCATATATGGCAAACTCTCGCTGTTTCCAGAATTCTTGTTATGCTTGCGTGGTATTTAGGTTTTTCCTGCGCATTCAGGTTAATATAATAAGGGGCATGAGCCGTTAAAATTAAGTTAAGCTCTGATGATAATCTCTTGACTTCTTTTTGAGTAGCCGGATTCATTGTAACGCCTCGAACAAACTCCAGTTCCATTCCGTCAAGCCCTAATTTCACAAGTTCAGGCAAGGCATTTTCATATTTTCTGGGATTTGTTAGATTTGGCATTCCGGCTGTAAGAAAATTCAGTTTTTCCATTTTTTTATCCTGATTTTTGTTTAATTATATAATTTTATACCAATCATTGAAAGAAATCGGCAAATTAATGCTCTATAAAAATTTTGTCAGTTATTTCTTTTGTGGTCTTTGCTCCGAGTAATTTTATTTTTTCCGCCTGGCTAATCAATCCGCCTCTTCCGTCAAGTTTTTTGTTTAGATTTTCAAAACAGTTAAGCGTTTTGGAAAAACAATTTCTTAAAACATCAACGTCTGTAAGTAATCCCACAAATTTATCGTACAATTTGCCGCTTTCTTCAGCGATTTCCTTGACATTTTGGCTTTGGCTCTCTCTCTGCCAAAAAAGCTCAATAGTTTTAAGGGTAACAAGCAATGTTGAAGAACTCACAGGCAAAACTCCGCTTTTTCTCGCAAAATCAAAAAGATCTGAATCATTTTGCATTATAAGGCTAAATGACGATTCTATCGGAATGAACATTAACACGAAATCAGGGGAATTTATCTCTTTAATGTCTTTATAAAACTTATTTTTCAGGTTTTTTATATGCTCTCGCACAGAATTGATAAACTCTTTAAGATGTTTTTCCTTTTCTTCTTCAGAATTATAATATTTTTCAAAGGAAATAAGCGAAACTTTTGAGTCCAGAACAAGATGTCTGTTATTTGGCATATAAATAATCACGTCAGGTCTGAGGAAATTGCCTTCATTGTCCTTGAAACTCTCTTGTGAAGAATAATGTATACCTTTTTGCAAACCAGAAGTTTCCAAAAGTCTTTCTAAAACAATTTCTCCCCAGTTTCCTCTGATTTTTGAGTCGCCCTTTATCGCTTTTGCCAGATTATTTGCTTCTTCGCTTATTCGCTGGTTGTTTTGAGCAAGCAATTTTATATGAGTTTCCAGAGAGGATAACTCTTTTGCTTCATCAAACCTGTTTTTTTCAATTCTTTGGGATAATTCTACGATTTTTTCCCTGAAAGGCTTTATTAAATCTTCGATTTCCTTTTTTCCAAGCTTTGAAAATTCGTCTGAGTTTTGTTTTAAGAGCTTATTTGCGGCGTTTTCAAATTCCGTAAATAATTTGTCTTGAACGTTTAAACCGGCAAAACTTTTATTTTCAGCATTTAAATCCGCAATTTTTCGGTTTTGATCGACAAATTTTTTAATAAAACCCAAAAAAGCCAGTAAAATCCCTAAAAATAAGCCTGCCAAAAAACTTAAAAACAACTCCATTTATATATTTCCCGATAAAATTTATTGCCGTTTTATAATTCTACATTTAAAATAAAATGTAAGAAAGGGGACCTCTAAAAATCCTTTGACCGATAATCTTTTTTATCTAAAAAGTAAAGTGAAGAAAAAACAAAAAGTAATCATTTGTAAGTTTATGGGGGTTCGGGGGCTTGCCCCTGACTGATATGATAGTTTGACATGTTAGTTTTTCTTTCTTTTGGTGCCTAAGGCACATTCATAGCGAAATGTTACTTGGTTTGTATCCCAAGTTTCCCGCTTTGCGGGTTCTTTCTTTTTGCGTTCAAAAAGAAAGAAAACGAAGAAACATCAAAATTAACTTAACAAGCCAATAAAATAAATTATTAAAAGTATAAAAAGGATTTTTTATGAAACCTCTAAAAATATTTGTAATTCGTCCAATAAGCATAATTGGAGATATTTTATTAAAAGGAATTGCTCGTGGATTTGAAAAAGCGGGGAATCAAGTCTTATTAATGGACGTAAGAGAGCTTGAGGAAACAAAAATCAACAATTTTAATCCGGATTTCGTTCTAGGCATGGATTATGCGCATTTAATAAGAGAAGACGCGCATAAAATTATACAAAGCTTAAATGCCCCTGTAGCTCATTTTTTCATTGATGACCCGAATTCAAGCTTTGCGCATGCCGGAGATTTAGCTCTTTATGACAAATTGTCCGCAACAGACGGCGTAATTCTCTGCTGGGATGAAGCATTTTTAAAGGATTTTAAAAATAAAGCGTATTATTTACCTACAGGTATTGATTTTGAAGTGTATGAAAAGCCCGATCCATCAATTAATATTGAAAAATCCACGATTCTTTTTGCCGGAAGACCGCTTACAGATAAACGGGAAAAAATAATTTCCCATGTTGCAAAAAATTTTCCCGGACTTTTGAACATTTATTGTTACCGAGAACACTTTGACAGAAGCATTAATGCAATGCTTGAAAAAGGATATCTTAAACAGGAAGAGATTGAAGAGTATAAAAAATGCTATAAAGGCTTTCTAAAAGATGAAAAAGAACTTGCTGGGGCATATCATAAGTGCGATATTGTTTTAAATATAACGATGGAGCAGGGTCCAACCAGTATGAATTCAAGGGTTTTAGAAGCTCTTGCTACCGATTCTTTTCTTCTGACTGATTATGCGGAAGACACTTCAAAATATTTTGAAGAAAATAAAGATTTTGTATTTTATAAAAATCTTGATGATTTAACGGAAAAAATCCGAAAATATCTTGATAACCCGGGATTAAGACAGGAAATAGCGGGCAACGGCAGAAAAAAAGTTGCTCAAAACCATACCTTATACCAAAGAGCGATGCAAATAATCGAAATTATGCAAAATTATCTATAAAAAATAAATTATTAATAAAATATTAAATTATTATTTATTTTTTTATTATCATAGAATCAGAAATTTATAATATTAATGGTTTAATATAAAATATAATAACAGGTGATCTAATGATTGATAAAGAAAAAGTAGAATTTAATAACGAAAATGAAGAAATAACAGAAGAAAATCCTTTCGAACAAGAAGAAGTCTTGCAGGAAGAGCAGTTTGACGCTAAAAAGCTGGAAGAAGAGCTGGAAAAACAAAAAAATCAGTATATCAGGCTTGCGGCGGATTTTGATAATTACAGAAAAAGACAGGAACAGGAAAGAGAAGCTCTTTTAAAATACGGCGCAGAAGATACAATAAAGAAGCTTCTGCCTATAATTGATTCTATAGAAAGAGCTCAGAAGTCTTTTCAGGAACTTGATGACTGTAAAAAGCTAAAAGACAGCTTTGAAGCAATACAAAAACAGTTATCAGAATGTCTTGACAAGATAGGGCTGACAAAAATTCCGACAGTAGGCGAAAACTTTGATCCGAATCTTCATGAAGCCGTCATGCAAACTCCGACAGAAGAGCATGAAGATCATTCAATAATTACAGAATTGCAGACTGGATATAAGCTGTACGACAGAATAGTAAGACCTGCAATGGTTAATGTAGCGGTAAAAGAATAATAAATGTAGGAAATAATGAGCAATAAAGACTATTATGAAATACTGGGCGTTCCTAAAAACGCCTCAAAAGAAGAAATAAAAGGAGCTTTCAGAAAAAAAGCCAGAGAGCTTCACCCTGATGTAAATAAAGCTCCTGATGCGGAACAGAGATTTAAAGAGATAGGGCAGGCGTATGAAGTCCTTATGGACGACGAAAAACGTTCGCTTTATGACAGATACGGGGCAGACGGACTTAAAAATGCCGGTTATGACTTTAACGGACCGTTTGATTTTGGATTTGGGGATTTAAGCGAAATTCTTTCCTCATTTTTCGGCGGTGGATTTGGAACAGCAGGGCAAAGACCTGATGCGCCAAGAAGAGGCAGTGATCTTAGACTTGATTTTCAGATAGACTTTGAAGAAGCTGTTTTTGGCATAGAAAAAAACGTTGAAATAAACCATCTTGAAACCTGCGACAGATGCGCGGGAAAAGGCGCAGAGCCCGGAACTCAGCCTGCGACTTGTCCTGTTTGCAAAGGAGCCGGGCAGGTTCAACAGACAACGCAAACTATTCTTGGACATTTTACACAGGTTGCGACTTGTCCGCAGTGCAAAGGAACAGGTAAAGTCGTTACAAACCCGTGCAAAAATTGTCGTGGAGATGGAAGAATTAATGTTTCCAAGCAAATAAACCTTAAAATTCCGGCAGGAGTTGACAGCGGAACTAAATTGAGAATCAGCGGCGAAGGCGATGCCGGTAAAAACGGCGGTCCGTCAGGCGATATATATGTTGTATTGTTTGTCAAACCTCATAAAATCTTTAAAAGAGATGGCGTAAATATCTATCTGGAGCAGCAAATAACATTTTCGCAAGCGGCTCTTGGAGATAACATAGAGGTTGAAACCGTTGACGGGAAAAAACCCCTTAAAATACATGCCGGAACACAATCTGGAACTGTAGTCAGCATAAAGGGAGTTGGTGTACCTTATTTAAATGCTCCTTCCAGACGGGGGGATCAGTTTATAAAGCTAAATGTCATAACGCCTGCGCATCTTAACGATGAAGAAAAGAAAATATTTAAGCGGCTTTTTGAAATAGAGAAAGAAAAATCAAAGCATGAGCCGTTAATTGATAAAATAAAAGGCGCTTTCGGCGGATAATTTTATTTGCAGCGATATTTTAAAAAATCGGTAATTGAATTGCCCTGATTCCTGAATTTCTAGTTATAACTTTTTGATGATGTATAATTTTTATACGAAATAAATTAAATATTAATAAAATAGAAAATTAAAATGAATACTATTAAAATCAGAAAAATGCATAAAAAAGACATAGATCAGATTATGAAAATCGAATCTGTGTCTTTTGGCAATTTTTACTGGACTCGAGAAGCTTTTGCAACGGAAATAGAAAATAATATCGGATATTATTTTGTGGCGGAAGCAGAAAATGAACAAATAATTGGTTATTGCGGCTTTTGGTTAATTCTGGACGAAGCTCATGTTACAACAATCGCTGTTCATCCAAAGTATAGAAAACAAGGACTAGGCGAAAAACTCCTGCAAAAAATGCTCGAAACCGGATATGAGAAAGAAGCTAAGTGGTTTACTCTTGAAGTTAGGGCAAGTAATGTTTCAGCGCAAAATTTGTATTATAAATATAAATTTAAAAGTCTTGGATTAAGAAGAAAATACTACCAGGACAATGAAGAAGATGCTATGATAATGTGGACGGAAAATATTTGGGAATCTTCCTTCAGGGATCATCTTAAAAATTTAAAAAATGACCTTGAGAAACGGGTAAAAGTTTAAAATTTATGTTAAACAACAGAATTTTAAAGAGATATCAATTTGTTAAATTTCTGGAACCATTTCCTAAATTTAGGCTTGGCAGTTTTCTCGTTGCGATTTTTTGTTCTTTTTTAATTGTAATAGCGACTTTTACGCCTCTTTCACTTGGAATCCTCGCGCTTCCGGAAGAAGCGCTTGTTAATACAGGTGATTTTTTCTCAAATCTTCAATCAATTGATCAAATAATAAGAATTTTAAGCTATATTCCTCAAATTCCCGTTGTAATAATGATAGCGGCAATGCTTGGACCTCGCATAGGAATGCTGGCTGTTTCGCTGTATGTTATATCAGGTCTTGCAGGATTTCCTGTTTTTGCTTCGGGAGGAGGCGTTGAATATTTGGAAAGGCTTGGCTTTGGCTATATTCTGGGATTTTTTGTCGGAACTTTTATAACCGGCAAGCTTTTGTTAAAAGATACAACAGCCGCTTATATTTTGAAATCAGCGATTTTTGGAGTTATTGCAATTCATATTACAGGTATAGCATATCTTAGCGGCGCATTATTTTTCAAAAATGAATCTATTTTTGTAATTTTAGGTTGGATATGGCAATTAAGCGGAATGCAGATAGTGTATGACCTTTTGTTTGCTGTAGTCGCAGTAATTTTAGGCAGATTTTTAAGAAAAACCCTTTGGATTGTTTTAGATTAATCTCTTTATATCAAGTTGCAATCATGTAGCGCTAACCATACGTTTTTATCTGTTGATTTATATTGATTATATTACTGTTCCTATTTATAATCCTTTCTATATGGAAGTTTTACAAAATTTCAATGCAGGCAGCATGCGCAACTCGGAACATTTATTATTACACCGGATAAATCGTTCAGGAATTTTATTGCAAATTCCATTCCATAAAAATCCGCTATGATTTTAATGTCTTCGCTTGGCAAATCATCCAGAGTCAGGTTCCTTTCCCATGTCTCCATGATTGTATCTCCTTTGTTTAAATTATTAAGTTGTAATATATAAAATGAAGCCTAAATCTTCCTGAGAAAAACCCAGGCTTCCTTTTAAACAAAGAAAATATCGGCTGAAAATTTGAGAAAGATTGTGTTAATCCATTCGACCTTAATTACAATCCTTGTTATTGTATTTTTTCTGCCTCTTGTATTTATATCTTATATTATTTTAAAAACAAAAACATCAATCTCCGGATCAAGTTTAAGATGTAAACCCCTTGCAATAACTAAACAAAATGCCATTATAAATAGTACAATATACAATTAATCAGGATATAAGCGTATTTTTTACCCTTAATATTTTAATAGCCAGAAATATTAAAAGTTCAATCTGAATTTTTAGTTCCCTTATTTGCATTAACCCGTAAATCAATAAACCTCAAATTATTGAGATTTGCTTTTCTGCACAGGGGTTTGAATTTACGTTTTATCATATTATCAGCACAGATTTTATTACCGTTTTTGTTGGGAAAGATAAGATTTAGAAAACCGGCAGGGCATATACCCTGCCAATAAAGAAGTTCACTCGTTAATCTGCCTGAAATCTTTATTTGTTTTATGTTTTCGTTTTTAAAATCAACATCATCCCAGGTTAAATCGAGAATTTTACCTCTTGGTAATCCTGTTTCAATGGCAGTACGAAGTAAAAGATAAAACCAGAAATCTTTTTCTTTTGCTTTATCAAGAAGGTTATTAATCTGTTCCTGTGTCAGGTTTTTCTTTTGAGATTTTAATTCAGGTCTTTCTACGCTCCGGCAGGGGTTTTTGTTGTGCAGGTTACAGGACGATTATGTAGCTTTGCGCTTAATACTTCACGCTGGCACCAATATCTTGAAGAATATTTGTCAGTTAACTGTGGATTGTATTAATTTTGAAAATAAAACCATAAAAGTGGAGAAGAGTTTATATAAAGGTGAAATTATCAGGCACAGAAATAAATATCAGGTTCGAGATGTACATATTTCTGATGAATTGTGTAAAATTCTAAAACCTGAAATAAAGCCGGAAAATGATCTTCTATTCCCAAATTCTGACGGAAATGTTCAGGATCCTGATAATATGATAAAAAGACGGTTCAACCCTGTAATCAGAAAAGCCGGCATAAGAGAGCAGTTTTTTCTAAGCGTATCAAATTTAATGCCGAGCAGCTCACAGGCAACATCAGCACTAATCCAGCAATTCTTTTTCTCTTTAGCTAATTCCACTCTTAAATATCCTTAAATTCTTATAGGAAGTCTAGGAAATAGTTATCCTTAAAGGGTTCTATCTTTACCGTAAAATTTCTGTCACAAAATTGGCTAAGCCATAGCGGATTAGTCTTTTTTATGTTAGAATAGTAAAAACAATTCTTTAGGAAACTTACGTTTTATTATAGGAAATTAATTTCTTATTGTCAATCTGTAAATTAAGAAAGTGAAACATTATGGATGGTATAGGCTATAAATTAAAGAAAATCAGAAAAACTCTTGAGCTTAGTCAGGAAAATATGGCAAAAGCTCTTGGAACTACCGGAAGAACTCTCAGAGATTATGAAAAAGAAAATTTCGGTGTCAGTTATGATTTTATTAATAAATTGGTTGAAACATACAAGGTAAATCCTAATTGGTTATTCAGAAATGAGTTTCCTATTTTTCTTGATGAAGAATCGGAAGGTTTAATTAAAAATGTTTCTCCTGAAGAAAAAAGCAACCTTGTTTACATTCCTAAATATAACCCAAGAGCAGCAGCAGGAAGCGGTACTGAAGTAAGTTCAGAGTATGTTGAGTATTTTATAGCTGTAGATCAAGACTGGATAAGAAGTATTATAGGCTTTCTTCCAAAACATCTTAATGCTCTTGAAGTTGAAGGCGATTCTATGATCCCATTGATAAATAATGGAGATTTAATAATATTTGATTTAAATAAAAATCAGCCAAATGACGGGATTTATGTTCTGTGCATAGATGATTGTGTTTTGGTTAAAAGAATTCAATGCCAGCCAAATTATAAATTAAAAATCATTAGTGAAAACAAGGTTTATGAGCCTTATGAAGTTGATTTAAAAACTGATAATGTTAGAGTTATTGGTAAAGTAGTCTGGCAAGGCAGAGAAATCGGGTAAAAGAAAAATATTAATGAAAGTTCAAATTAAAAATATTTTAAATCAATTTAATAAAGATATCCCTTTTTTGCAGCCATTGTATGAAACAATAGTTAATTCGTTAGAGGCAAATGCTACGGAAATTATTGTTGAGTTTCAACGCAGCGAAGTTTTTATGGTTGATAATGAGCCTATTGGTGCAAAAATTACTGGATTTACTATTAGTGATAATGGCGATGGGTTCAATCAAAACAATCGTGAATCTTTTACCGAGTATTTATCTGATAATAAAAAAGATTTAGGATGTAAGGGAATAGGACGTTTTACATGGCTTAAAGTTTTTGATGATATAAAAATAGAAAGCTTTACGGATAATGAATTTGTATCATTTATTTTTAATAAAGATTTTGAAGATGATACTATTCAGGTTCAACCCATAGAAAATGAAAATAAAAGAACTATAATATCTTTTGCAAATGTAACCAGTGATTATATAAAATATTCAAAAAAAAATAAACCTATAATCGATAAGAGATTTCCAGCTGAGCTTGATGAGATTAAAAAGAATATTGAAGACCACTTACTCGTAAAATTATTCTTACTATTACAAGAAAAAAAGGCATCTTTTAAAATTGAATTAAAACTGAATAATAAAATAGTTGTTATTAATAATGAAAGCATTCCTAAATTAGATAGTATATCTTTTGATATGCAAGATCCTTTAAGTAATAATCCTGTTCCACAATTTTATACGTTTAACTTGTATTATGACTTTATTGATAATCAAAAAAATCAGCATAATTTGTTTTATTGTGCTGATGGACGGACTGTAAAAGAATTTTCAAAAAATCTTAAATTTGATAATTTATCTGACGATGCCTCGGTTATAATGCTTTTAACCTCAAAATATTTTGACGAAAGAATTAATAATGAAAGAAATAAATTCACATTTGATACTGCCAATAATAACCCTACTTTAGATAATCCCATACCTTTGCCCAAAACAAATGAACGTCTAAAGCAGGAAATGAGTAAAATTATTTTCAAAAGATATCCTGATCTTGATGAAGATAATAAAAAAATCGTTGATGAATGTATTGAAGAATATCCTTACCTTGCAAAGTATATCAGAGCTGGAGATAGTTCTTTAATTGAAACTAAGGAAAATATCATTCAAAAAGCAAATAAGCAGTTTGAAACTGAAAAAGAAAAGGTAAAAAATGACTTTTCTAAAATGCTTAAAAGTAAAAATATTGACGAAAAAGAATTTTTAAAAAATGCATCAAAGGTTAATGAACTTTCTGCTAGGGAATTGGCTCAATATTTTTTGTATAGAGAGCAAATCATTAACGGCTTAAAGAAAATACATCAAGAAAAAAATACTTGTGAAGCTGATTTACATAATTTATTTATGAAAATGGGTGATGTTAGCATCAAAAATGATGATTCATTTTCTAAATATGACACTAATATTTGGCTTTTGGATGATAAATATATGTCATATACAGGTATTTATAGCGATAAATCAATTAAAAAAATAAAAGATAGTATACTAGAAAATAGCCCGAAAACCGATGGAGAGAAAAAAGAGCCAGATTTAACTATTTTTTATAACCAGATAACTAATAATCTTAAAGATATTGTAATAGTTGAATTTAAAGCACTCGATATTAATGAAATAAGGAAGGGTGCTGCAATATTTGAAATCAATAGAAATATAAGATTTACGGCACAAGCATTTGATGATATAAGAACAGTCTATGGGTATATTATAACCAAAATAGATGATGAATTTTGCAACAGCATGAAGGGACAGCCTGGAGTAAGAACCTTATTTTCTAATGGAAATTCTCCATTGTATTATATTTACAATGATAATCTAGAAGATAAGAACGGTAATAAGATTGATGGTCATATCTATATTATGTCTTCAGAAACGGTTTGTTTTGACGCTGAATCTCGTAATAAAACATTTTTGGATATTATCAGAAGTCTATAATCAATAAAACGACATATAAGTACGCATAACTTAACTGTCACATTCGTTATCACCTAAATTGAGAATTTTATCAGTAAGTTCGAGAAAAATCAGCAAGTTGGCAAAAATCCCATAAATCTTGGCAGAGAATTCCCATTATTGGTGACATGAATTCTCAATAATGGTGACGGATTACATTGAATAAAACATGCCTGTATTATACAAATATCAAGAGATAGAGGCAGTCAGCATAAAAAAAGAGGTATCCAATTTCACTCCAGAAAAACTCCGTTTTGTGGCATTTCTATCAAACTAAATTTTCAGGCAAAATCAGCAACACGTTTAGCAAGCAGGCATTTTGGCACGACTAGCAAACTGGATAAAAACTATACTCGAATTCCTCAAAATGCTTCTCTGTTAAGGGTCTGTCCTTCTTGGTTATGCCTTCGATGTTTGAACGGTTGTCATAAATCCAGACATATTCAGTCGGAAATCCTTTCTGGAGGAATATAACATTCGCTTTAACTCCCTGACTGTATGGGGTAAACGTCCCCCTCGGCAACCTCATAACAGTATGCAGATTGCAATCCTGCATCACATATTTAAAAATCTCGCCTGCCTTATCCTCAAACAGACAGTTATCAGGCAGAACAATCGCCGCACGTCCGCCGGGCTTTAACACATTGACTATATGCTGAACAAAGTTTAGCTGTTTGTTGCTTGTTTCAACAGTAAAATCATCTCTCTGCGGTGCTGAATTAGCTCCTTTAGTTCCGAATGGAGGATTTGTAAGGATGCAGTCATAATGACCGCCAACAGGAGTTTCATAAATCGTATCGCCAAGGTGTATTTTAGGCTCAACCCCGTGCAGAAACATATTCATAAGAGCCAGCCTTCTTGGACGTGGCACCAATTCCTGCCCGAAGTAAGTTGATGTCTTGATTCTTTTTATATCTTCCTTGTCAAAAGCACCTTTTACAAGATTATTAATCCATTCATAAGCACCTACAAGAAAACCGCCTGTTCCACAAGCCGGGTCGCATATAGTAAAATCCCTCGCTTTTCTTGGGTCAGGTTTCATTACTTTGACGATGGATTGAATAAGCGGGCGTGGCGTAAAGTATTGCCCTGCACCTTTTTTGCCTTCGCTGGCGGATTTTTCAAGAAGCCCCTCGAACGCTGCTCCTTTAACATCAACGTCCATTCCTGTCCATTCTTCTTCATCAATAGCGTTAATAAGTTTTTTCAGACTTACAGGATTGTTAAAACGTGATGTAGCACTCGTGAATATGTCGCCGAGTATGCCTTTTTCTTCCCTGAGTTTTCTTAAAATATCAGTATAATGGTCGGTTAATTCTGTTCCAGCCTTGTCTTTCAGGCTTTCCCAGTTGTATTCTTCAGGAATAGCTATTCCTTTTTCATCAGCCATTTTTAAAAACAGCAAGTACGTAAGCTGTTCTATATAATCGCCATAGTCTATGCCGTCATGCCTAAGTGTATGGCAGAATCCCCAGAGTTTATTTACTACGTCCGTTGTTATTACTGGCATTGGTTGGTTTCCTTCTTGATTGAAAGTATTTGATCTGCTGTTTGTTTATGAAATATTGGATTTTTAATTATTTTATTCCATACAAAATCAGGTATTATATATGGCCAAGCTCCTTCATAATCTTGCTTGCCGACACATTTAATAATTAAGCCTTTATACAGAAGAGATTCTCCAGCACTATCTTGAAAATTCATATAAACAGTTTGTTGATTACATACAACACCAAGTGATAACGCTCTTAGTTCGTCAGGGTTAAGAGTTTTTAGGTATTTAAGAATATTTCTTTCGTTTAAATGTTTTTCAAATTTTAAAGATATAAAATTAATTATTCTTCCAAAAAGAATTACTAATGAAAAAATTGCCAATAGACTGAGAATATTGATATATTTAAGTAATTCAAGCTTTTCTTCTAATTTTGGAGGAAATAACAATAATAAGGAATAAATTACCAAATATGCCAGAAAGTAGCAGTATCTAATATTTTCTAATTCCTTGAATATTCCTTTTATCCATTCTGCAGGATTTAATTTACTTAAGTCCATTTCATACCTCACGCCGCTATCATGGAATTTATCATAATTTTTATTACTCCTGAATTTCTGAAATAGCCTTGAATTTTTGAGAATCTTTAGCTATCTGCTTTTCATTTGCCCGAACTCTACGTTCAAGTTTTTTTATATCCTCTTCCGGCGGGAGTTCTTCGGGTTTTATTCCGCTTTTCCCTAATAGCTCACGCACATCAGTGTTATTTTTAATATGCTCGTTAGTTATTTGGAATTCACCATACATATTGTCTTTTTTTACATTGAAATTCGTGATTTCCGCAGCTAAATCCTTTGCCTTTATTGTAATAGTCGGTAAAAAATCAGCAAGTGGTCTGTTTTCAGAGATTTCATACTTTTTTTTCATTTGTAATGTTGTATTACCACCAAATAATGCACTATCCCCTTTGCTCCTAATCCGTCCAAAGCCCTGCCCGTCAACTCCCCGCTCATATATCAACTCTGATAATTCAGTTTCTGTGGCGGTTAACTTCTCCCTTGCCTGTAATCTTTCCGCTAAAGCTATTCTTTCTTCCAATATTTCCTGTTTTCTTGTCTGAATAGCAAAATACGTTTGAGCAAAAGCTATTTCTTCT
>JAKLDH010000063.1 GCA_022703625.1 Cyanobacteriota bacterium
AGCGGGTGTTTTGGCGAAGCCAAAACACCCGCTATACCCTTACTCAGCCCGTGCCGCCCGCAGGGCGGCACGGGCTGTAAGTATCAGCTTTTTAACCATTTAACGAAAACTTAGTTGGATTGGTATAGCAACTCAAATAAATTACAATATTATTTTTTCTTGAGCTCGGATAAAACCTCTTTGGTTATATCTTCTCCTCCTGCAATAACGCTTTGTTTTTCTATTACAAGATCAAAGTCCTTACTGTCAGCTACTTTTTTTATAGAAAGAAGTATATTATTTTGAACTTCTCCCCATTCTTTTGAAAAAGCATCTCCATAAATTTTATTTTTTTCTATAATTTCTTGCGCTAATTTTTTTTCACGCTCTTTTTTTGCTTTTTCTTCTTTTATATCCTGAACTTCATCTTTTGCGGCGGCAATCATTTTTTTAAGTTCTTCCTGTTTAGCTTTTAAATCATTCTGGGCTTCTTTTGCTTTGTCATAATTCTGCGCAATCTGATTAAGATCAACAAGAGCTATTTTAGCTTCTGCTCGAGTCAAGCTTTTGAATCCCAGCAACAAGACAAAAAGCATTACAGCGATAATAAAAATTTTTGTTTTATTCATTTATAAATCCCTTTCTTTCTTACTATTTTCACGTTTAACATAATTATACTAAACGACAAAACTAATTAACATGAATTTCTTGCGGGTAATGAGGAAAACTCGTTAAATGTAAAGATATTAATGACTTTTATTATAAAACGTCATTTAATTCTTTTTGTCAGAAAAGTATAAAACATCTTTTTTAAAATTTATATAAACCGACTGACTATTATAAAATCAGACAGGTGTATTAATCTATTCCCAATAAGTTTTCGTTAAGCAGGCAATAAAAAGTTTTCAGGTTTTTGTCTATTCAACCCCAACCCCTTTCCTTTAAAGGGAAGGGGCTTTTGTTGTTTGTTTGCAAACTTCATAACATTCAGGTTTCCTGTCCTCAAGAATATTGAAATTTTTTCGTATTTTTTTCTGCTTTTCAAGATCAATTTCAGCCGTCATAACTCCTTCATCGCCGCCGGCGCAAGAAATGATTTCTCCCCATGGGTTTATTACCATTGACATCCCAATATTTTGACGCTTTATATTGACTTTTCCACATTGATTAACGACTACCATATAAATTAAATTTTCTATAGCCCTTGCTTTATTCAATGTAAGCCAATGATCAAGTTTAGGATAAGGAAAAGCCGCAACATTTGTGATAATATCAGCTCCGGCATAGCTTAAACATCTGTATAATTCGGGAAATCTTATGTCAAAACACACTGTAAGTCCAATTTTGCCTATATCAGTTTCAACAATAACAGCGTTATTGCCGGCTGAAAAATATTTTGATTCTTCGCTTCCGTGATAATCAAAGAGATGTATTTTATGATATTTCCCTATAATTTCTCCCTGCCTGTTAATTACAGCTGAAGTGTTTTTATAGTCGTTGTCTGAAAGCTTTTCCGCAAAACTTCCCATAACTATATTTGTATTGTATTTTTTTGCCAAACCAGCCAATAATTCAGTAGTAGCGCCTCCTGGAACAGGTTCTGCCATTTTTTGCAAGGCTTTATGGTCAACGCCTGTATTAAAAACTTCCGGCAAAACAATCAGATCAGGTTTGTACCAGCTATATTGAGCGATAAAGTTTTTTACCTTTTCAAGATTGGCTTTTTTATTGCCCATTTCCGGCTGAATTTGAATTCCAAGTATTTTTACTTTATTTTTCATTTTATATTGACCTTAAGATTAATTTTATTACTATATTAATGAACTTTCACCAATTGTATTGTATTATAAAATATTATAAACATTTAATTAATGAGTAATAAATTTGAAGATAAAAAAAATATTAACTCTGTTATTAATCTGTGTTTTGACCTTAAATCAAAACTATATTTGTCTTGCGGAAAATTTATCCGACCATGAACTAAAACAACTTGAGCATAACATTGATAAAACCTCGGAAGATTTACATAATGTTATTCAAGGTAAAATTGAATATGATGAAAATAGCGTAAATAAAGACCTTTTTACCGGAGCTGTCGAAGAAATCAAGCAGGGACAACGCCTCAAAATGACAGTGGCTTCTGTCATAAGCTCAGGGCTTAATCAGGAAGGCGACGAGTTTTTTGCGGAAGTAACAGACGATTTTTCCACTGAAACCGGTATTGTTATTCCCAGCGGAACGGTTGCGCATGGAAGAGTTGCTTCTCTTGAAAACAGCAAAAGGCTAGGCAGAGATGGCTATATTAAAGTTGATTTTGATTATCTTATAACCCCTGACGGAAGAAAAATTCCTATTGACGCAAGTATGACAACAAAACGACACCCTGTTGCCGCAACAGCAAAAGTTGTTCTGGAAGACACCGCTTATACTATGGCAGGAGGAGTTATAGGAGGGCTTTTGGCTTTTAAATTTCTAGGACTTGGAGCGGCTGTAGCTTCAAAGGGCGGCACTGTCGCCGGAGGCGCAGGGATTGGAGCGGTTATAGGACTTACCGCTTCTATGATAAGAAAAGGCAGCGAAGTTTTAATAGCTCCAGGCGATGAAATAAAAGTTAAAATAATTGAAAATTTTGATCTTCCGGTATTGTCAGAAAAAGCTCTTATGGATAAAGAAGTTCCTTATGAAGGGCTGGACGTTAAAATAATCGGATACACCCTTGAAAAAGACCCTTTTGGGGAATTAAACACCATTACTCTTACTCTTGATATACAAAATAAAACAAAAAAAACCTTCAGCAGTTTTGATATGGCGTTAGTGAGCGAATATAAAAGGACTTATTACGCTTCACCCTTTGGCAATACGGAATTATGGTTTCACAAGATAACGCCTAATTCAAAAATTATCGGACGATTATCTTTTTCTGTGGACACACCTAAGAAAAAGCACTGGCTTGTTTTTTACGATAACAGAACCAGAAAGGCTTTAGCCAAATTTTCTTTAAAAAATGCTGAACGGGAGCTAAAAAAAGCGAGCAAGAAGGATTAAATTGTATATTGTATATAATAAGTTAAAAAAAAGGAGAGGAATAAAATTGTATTCACATAAAGCATTTACCGTTTCAGAAGTATTGCTGACGCTTGCCATCATAGGCGTTATTGCCGCATTGACTCTTCCTTCATTATTAAAATCTTATGAAAAAAATACCTGGACTACAGGTTATAAAGCAGGCATAAATATTATAAGCCAGATTACAAAAACAATTATGTCTGAGAACAATAATACTCTTGTCGGGAAATGGGGAGCGGGAGGCGATGATCAGAGCGTATATGATTTATATTCGCCTTATTTTAAAACAGTTAGAACCTGTGAAAATATTAACCCTAAAGGGAGTTGTTTTAATTCTGTTTATACGCTTATGGATAATGCTATAAATGCGGCAGTAAACGGCGTTTATTCCGTTATTCTTACAAATGGCATGTCTTTATCGTTTTATAATCCGGTTGGTCCTGTAGATTATATTTTAATTTATCTGGATATAAACGGCGCAAAATCTCCTAATGTTCTTGGTAAAGATTTACATATAATTAAGGTTTCAATTAATTCTGATCCTGTTAAGCCATATTTAGTGGATGTCGCAGAAAATGCAATTTTGATTGGATGTCCTTCTGATCTTATGTCTGCCGGAACTACTTGTGGAGTAAGAATCATGCGCAATGATTATGGTGAAGATTATTAATATTGTTTTGAATATTAAATAATTTGCCGGCTCTTCTAAAAAACTCTTTTTGATTAACTTGAATTGCTATACCAATCTAAATAAGTTTTCGTTAATTGGTAAAAAAGCTAATATTTACAGCCCGTGCCGCCCTGCGGGCGGCACGGGCTAGATAAGGGTATAGCGGGTGTTTTGCCTTCGGCAAAACACCCGCTAATTAAGAATTTATAAAAACCATCTTTTTTATTTAACGGTTTTTAAAATTGATTGGTATAATTAATCGAAACGCTGAAATATCTTGAAATTTTATTTTAATTTTTTATGCGGCTCGCAGGCTTTGCCTGCGAGCCGCATGTCCTTAAAAAGGCGTAGCGGCTGGCTTCGCCAGCCGCTACGCCAAATGTAAAATTATTTATTTAGCAATTCAGGTTGATTAGTATACACTTTTAGTATTGTTTAATGTAGAATAATATTTTAAATTTATATTTAAACTTATAATCGGGTAAAAGAGTATTTTGTATAAAAAATCATTAATAATAATCATTTTAGCTTTAATAAGCAACATTTTCTTTTATAATATTGCTTTTGCTTCAATAGAAGACGAAAAAGCCGCAGAGGAAACTTCTTTAATTAAAGGCAACGCAAATATTATAAATATTAAAAGCGATGAGCTTAAATATTTTCAGGAAAAAGATCAGTTTGTGGCAACAGGACACGTCGTGGTCGTTGTAGAAGATGACGGAACGATCATTAAATCCGATGAGCTCATTTATGACAAAGCAAACGAAGAAATAATTTCCGAAAAAAATGTTGAAATAATTAAAAACGGCGTAGTCATTTATGGCGATTACGCAAAGTTTGATATAGAAAAAGGGTCTTCCATTATAGGCAAGCCTAACGCATCCTTGACCCAGATAAATATAAACGCGCAAACAGCTAATGTATATCCTGAAAATGTTGATCTTCTAAAAGGCAGAGCAACAATAAACGAGGAAGATATGATGATAGTGCTCTCGACAGGAGCAGTCGGACAAGGTCGAAATAAAGACCCTATCAAGAAAATCCCGGGAGCTAAAAGTCGTTTTAACTATGACATTAAAGCAAAAGAAATTATCGTTAAAGAACAGGAATACAGAAATATAATTGTCTTAAAAAACGCTGATATTAATATAAATAAATTCAGAATAGTCCGCATGCCTGTATTAACAATAAATACAGATCAGGAAGTACAGCGTATAGAAACAACTCTGCCGGAAATTGGACATTATCATGAACTCGGCTCATTTTTCGGTTACGGGCATGTCTTTAATACCCCTAAAGGCTCTACTTTAAAAGCCCTGCCGATAATAACATTTGGAAGCGGCGTAGGAGTAGGCGGGATGGGAAGATTTATGAGTTCCACAAATAAGACGGAACTGTTTTACTCTTCTCTTAAGGGAAAAACTTTATTACTTGGAGAACAAAAAGTTTTTGGTCCGAATACAAAAATTCAGTATAGCTCTAATGCGTATATAGAAAACGGTTTTTTTGGGCAACAAAAACCGAAATATCTTATAGAACTTGTGGATGAAAGAAATATAGCCAAAGCGTATAATTTTAATTTTGGAATAAGATCAGGCGCAGGATTTGTAGAGCAGGAAAATAATTATTCAACCGGCAGATTCCAGCTTCAGGGGAATATGACAAATATTAAACCTCTTTTAAGTTATAAAAATTATCTTAATGCGGGTTTAGAATCAAATTTTGGAATAATGGCTTATGGAACAGGTAATACTTACGGCGTTGCCAGAATTGGTCCGACTTTAGCCGGAAAAGTAGGTCCTTTTGATTATTGGACAGGTTATTTTCAAGGAGGAATCGGCGGAAGCACTCCGTTTGAGTTTGATGAATACCGTTATGGCAAAAGCAATTTCGTTTTTAGAGGCTCAACCAAAATTACAGATTATGTTACAGCAGGTTATTTTACAAGCTTAAACCTGACAAAAGATAATTGGGAAAAAGACCTTGTAACAGAAAACATGCTGTTTGTTTCAGTCGGACCGCAGGATTTAAAAGTAAAAGTGGGATATGATGTGGAAAGAAAAAGAACCGTTTTTGGTTTTGATCTGATGATAGGTTCGGAGTCATCAGCTCTTGAGTTTGATAAATTAAAATACATACCAAAGAAAGACAAGAAATAAAAAGAGGGATATAAGGCATGAGCTTAAAAGACTGGTTTGAAAAACGCAAGAAAAAACAATTGGACCCAGCTTTAGTTGAATCAAAGATATCAGGCGATGATCTGTCAAAGCTATGGGAAAAATGCTATAACTGTAACGCCCAGCTTCCAAAGAAAGACCTGGAAAAAAGTATGTATGTCTGCCCAAAATGCGATTATCACTTTAGGATAGGAGCCAGAACCCGTATAGCTCAATTGCTTGACCCTAATTCTTTTAATGAAACAGACATCAATATTTTGCCCGGGGACCCTTTGGAGTTTATGGACACAAAGTGTTATTTAAGCAGACAGAAGGAAGCCCGAGCAAAAACACATCTTAACGATGCTGTTATTACCGGAACAGGAAAAATAGAGGGCTGGGAAGTTGCTGTTGCTGTGATGGATTTTGCTTATATGGGCGGAAGCATGGGCAGTGTCGTGGGAGAAAAGGTAACAAGAATTATAGAAGAAGGAATCAAAAGGAAAATCCCTATAATTGCAATTACGTCATCAGGCGGAGCAAGAATGCAGGAGAGCTGTTTAAGCCTTATGCAAATGGCAAAAACAAGTTGCGCTGTTGCAAGAGCAAATGAAGAACGAATATTATATATAACGCTGCTTACAGAACCTACTTTCGGCGGAGTTACGGCAAGTTTCGGGACTTTGGGAGATGTAATTATCGCTGAACAGGGAGCAAGAATAGGTTTTGCGGGAAGAAGAGTAATAGAGCAGACCATAAGACAAAAACTGCCGGCTGATTTCCAGACAGCAGAATATCTTTTAAAATACGGGCAGGTTGATATGGTTTGTAAACGAGAAGAATTAAGAAAAACTCTTGAAAAAATCCTAAGAATTCATGCCTCAGTCTTGAAAGCGTAGCACAAATGCGCTACAATTTAAGTAGATTAAAATTTGAGGGAAATTTAAAATGACAGCAAAAACAGAAACAGTAAGAGCTAGAATAAGTCCGGAATTAAAGCATAATGTTCAGGAAATACTTGATAAACTCGGTTTAAGTATAACTGAAGCTATAAACATGTATTTTAAGCAAATAGAAATGAATCAGGGCTTGCCTTTTGAGGCTAAAATTCCCAATAAAGAAACAAGAAAAGCTATTGAAGATGGGACAATGGCAATTAATGGAAAAAGCTTTGATACAATAGAAGAACTTTTTAAAGATTTGGAAAATTAATATATGCTTAAAATTTTTCGATTAAACGCTTTTAAAAATAATGATATCAGGGCAAGGAGCAAAAAATGAACAAATTAAATAATAAACCGCTGGATTTTGAAAAATCCGTGTATCAAATAGAAGAAAAAATTCAAGAACTTAAAAATTTAGGCGCTGAATCGGGTTTTGACCTTGAAGATCAGATTAAAACGCTTATTATACAGGCTGAAGAGTTCAAAAAACAGCTTTACTCAAGCCTAACGCCTTCTCAAAGGCTTCTGATCGCAAGACATCCGCAAAGACCGTCTTTTTTAAATTATGTGGAAATGATCGCAACGGATTGGACAGAACTGCATGGCGACAGAGCAGGCACGGATGACAGAGCGATTATAGGCGGTATCGCGCAGATTGAAGGTCAGTCTGTAATGCTTATCGGCACGCAAAAAGGCAAAACAACAAAAGAAAATATTGAATACAATTTTGGCATGCCTCAACCGGAAGGTTACAGAAAGGCATTAAGGCTGTTTTATCACGCTGACAGATTCAGACTGCCGATTATCACGCTTATAGATACTCCCGGAGCATATCCAGGGATTAAAGCTGAGGAAACAGGTCAAGGAACTGCGATTGCAGTAAATCTTAGAGAAATGGCAAAGCTTGAAACGCCTTTAATTTCAATTATTCTTGGCGAAGGTTGTTCAGGCGGAGCTCTTGGTCTTGCAGTGGCAAACAGGGTTTATATGCTTGAACATTCGCTTTATACGGTAATTTCTCCTGAAGGATGCGCTTCAATTCTCTGGAGAAGCGCAGACATGGCAAACACTGCCGCTGAAGCCCTTAAAATAACCTCTGAAGACCTTTTTAGATTAAATATAATTGACGGAATAATCAAAGAACCTCTTGGCGGAGCGCATTACAACTGGGAAATTACGGCTAATAATCTGAAAGAGCAAGTTCTTTCAGCTATCAAGGAATTATCCGGCATGTCAGGACAAACTCTTAAAAAAGATCGATACGAAAAATTCCGCAAAATGGGCGTGTTTTTGGAAAATTAATGCCGTTTTTGCTTAGAGGCAGAGCCTTTGTTTCCCTACACTTTTATAATTTATAGTGATATTAAAAAGAAATCGTTAAATAAGAAAGGCTGTTTTTGTAAAGTCTTAATTAGCGGGTGTTTAGGCTTCGCCTAAACACCCGCTAAGCCCTTACTCAGCCCGAGCCGCCCGTAGGGCGGCGCGGGCTGTAGATATTAGTTTTTTAACCAATTAACGAAAACTTATTTGGATTAGTATAAAATCCGAAATTTATTTTGAGAGCGGTCTATAAATAAATTTTCAAAACTATTATTTTTTAGATATCCTAAAAGCAGGAGGTAACGAAAATGTTAAAAAAATTAACTTCAGCAGATTATATAGAACTTGAAAACAAACTTGGCGCTTCAAATTACAGCCCATTAGACCTTGTTATAGAAAAAGCCGAAGGAGTCTGGCTTTATGACGTTGAAGGAAACAGGTATCTTGATTGCACAAGCGCATTTTCCTCCGTAAATCTCGGTCATTGCCATCCTAAGTTAGTTGAAGCCCTTACAAAACAGGCGGCAATTTCAACTCAGGTTTCCAGAGCGTTAAGAAACACTCAGTTACCTTTGTTCTATGAAGAATTAACGCAACTTACAGGAAAAAATAAAGTTCTTCCCATGAATACAGGCGGTGAAGCTGTTGAAACAGCTGTAAAACTTGCCAGAAAATGGGCTTATACAGTTAAAGGAATTGAAAAAAACACAGCGGAAATTATTGTTTGCAATAATAATTTTCACGGAAGAACCACTACTGTCATAAGTTTTTCCAGCCAACAAGCATATAAAGAATACTTTGGACCTCATACCCCGGGTTTTAAAATTATTCCGTTCGGTGATATACAAGCGTTTAAGGATGCAATAACCCCAAATACCTGCGCATTTTTGATAGAACCGATTCAGGGAGAAGGCGGCGTAATAATCCCGCCGGAAGGATTCCTTAAACAAGCTGAAATAGTTTGTAAGGAAAATAATATTCTGTTAATGCTCGATGAAATTCAAACAGGCTTTGGCAGAACAGGAAAACTTTTTGCGCATCATTATGAAGAAGTTAACCCTGACGTTTTGATAGTTGGAAAATCAATATCAGGAGGATTTTATCCGGTATCTGCCGTTCTTGCAGATGAATCCATAATGGATGTATTTAAGCCCGGAGATCATGGCAGCACATTCGCAGGAAATCCCCTGGCATGCGCCGTTTCAAGAAAGGCAATGCAAGTTTTGCGGGAAGAGAAAATTGTTGAAAATTGCGCAGAAATAAGCTCTTATTTTATGGAGAAGTTAAAAACTCTTAAAAATCCCTGTATTGCAGAAATAAGGGGAAGGGGCTTATTTATAGCAATAGAGCTTGATGAACCGGCAAGACCTTATTGCGATGAGCTTCTAAAAAAAGGGCTTGTCTGTAAAGAAACTCATTCAACTATAATAAGAATAGCTCCTCCTCTTGTCATAACAAAGGAACAAGCTGATTTTATTTTTGATTGCTTAAAACAGGTGTTTGAAAAAGCGTAATTAAGATGGTTTTTGTAAAGTCTTAATTAGCGGGTGTTTTGCCTTCGGCAGCATGAATGAGTTAAAACTCCCGCTTGCGCTACAAAACACCCGCTATACCCTTACTCAGCCCGAGCCGCCCGCAGGGAGGCGTGGGCTGTAGATATTAGCTTTTTATCAAATTAAAGAAAACTTATTTTGATTGGTATAGCTGGAAAAATAAACTCATTCCAGACCCTATTTTGAAATCATTTCATGAAGTTTTTGTCGTTGTAACGGAAGAAGAACGGTTCTTTTCTGTAAAAAATTCTCCATAGCCTCATACCTGAGCTTTTTTTGGTTTACAAGTATTCTGTTTTGCAACTCCTTAATCTCTTTATCCGTAGAAAAAGGATTTGTTAACACATATTTTAGCTTGTTTTTATCATAAATAATCTGTCCGTTTATAATATTGCTTGTTTTTTGCCATTTAAGTTCAAGAACTTTCAGTTGGGCTCTTTGCGCGTTTGAAAGATTTAAAGTTTCCCAATTAATGCCGGGAACCTCTTTTTCCTGAAAACTATAAACACAATTTACATTCTGAAACAGAAATATTATTCCCGTTAAAAAAGATATTATTAAAAATTTGTTCGTCTTAATCGCCATATAACAATGATACCATTTCTTTAGGCGGCGTGGAATTTAAATCTGAAAGAACAAATTCTTCTGAATTAACATACATTGGCTTGTCTGTTTTTATAAATTTTGTATTATCAATATTTATTTGATCAGATTTGAATGAATTAAACTGATAAAATGAAAACCAGCTAAGAACGGCTGTAAAAATTAATGCGGCGGCTGAAGATAAAACTTTTTTACGGCTTTTCTCCTGTCTGATTTTTTCAATGACTATTAAATGAATTTTGCGTTTTTGAGTAAAAGTATCGCTAAAAACGGCTTTTTTAAGATAATTTCTTGTTAATTCTTGTGTTTTCTTGATTTTTTCATACTGATTTCTGCAAAAATGACAATTAATAATGTGTTCCAGTATTTCTACAGTTGTTTCCCTATCCAGTTCACCATCTATAAAGGCGGAAAGATTCGCTTTCGTTTTTAGACATCTTGTAATTTCTTCAGGCAATAAATTTTTTGCAACAAAAAGTTTATCGCAATCACTTTCAGCATTAAGCAAAGAAGAACATTTAACAATCGAAGAAAGCTGTTTTATATTATCAAGCTCCTGTCTGCAATCAGAACAGGTTTCAAGATGTTTTTCGACCAGGTTGTTGTCTTCATCAGTTAATTCCATATCAAAATATGGGGAAAGCAAAGATTTAATTTGTTCACAGGTTAAAAAATCATTCATTCGCGCCTCTTTCATGATTCAAATAAGGTTTTATTTCTTCCTGTAACCTGGCTCGCGCTCTTGCAAGCCTTGATTTTACGGTTCCAAGTTCTGTTTTTGTGATTTCCGCTATTTCTTCATAACTTAACCCTTGCAGTTCTCTTAAGACGATAACAATGCGGAACTGTTCCGGCAAATTTTCAATGGCTTCTTTTATCTTGTTATCAAGCTCGCTTCCCAGCGTTTTTTCTTCAGGAAGCTTTTCTGTATCGGGAATATTCAACGTAAACGGTGATTCTCCTCCTTCCATATCCAAAAAAGGCGCGTCTATTGAAATTGTATTGAGTCTTCTCGTTTTTCGCCTTAACTCATCATAAAAAAGATTAGTAATTATCTGATTTAGCCAGAATTTAAAGGTTGCAGGCTTTTTAAGATTTTTTATAGATTTTGCCATTCTAAACAGGACTTCCTGGGCAATATCAGAAATGTCTGTCCTGTTCGGATCAAGGTGATATAAAGTATTATACACTTTTTGTTCATTTCTTTTTATTAATTCTTCAAGAGCAAGCCTGTCATCCTGCTGAGATTTTTCTATAAGCTCCGCAAGTTCCATGTCTTTATAGATATCTCTTAGCTTTCTTTTCAAAAATTTCTTTATTCCCCCCGAATTAATATAAAAAATGCGTTTTTATTGTTTCCTTGAATTCCTATTGTCTTCCTGAACCCCTCTTGTCATCCTGAACTTGTTTCAGGGTCTTTCCGGTATGCAATATAATACTTACCGTTTGTTCATTTCTTTTTCTTTTTGACGCAAAAAGAAAAAGAAACGAACCAAAGAAAAAGAAAAACGAACATGACAAACTGACATATCGGTCAGGGGCAAGCCCCCGAACCCCCTCGTTTTTAAATGATTGTTTTTTGCTTTTATAGTGTTTTATGTTTTTTAAATATAATTTTAAATTTCAAGCTCCAGAGCTGTTTTTAGCCTGGAAAACGCTTTTGGCGCAAAAAATCGAAGAGCGAAGTACCTTAAATAATAAATTATGTAATAAAATTTAGCTTTTTTAGCTGCATCCTGACCATAACATAATTTGAAAAAATTTATATTGCCTTTCAATAGCATTTTTTCAACGTCTAATTGTTTATTTTTATTAGCTGAAGAAGCCCCGCCATAATGCAAAATTTTAGCGTCGGGAATAATTTTTATATTATAACCATGTTTTTTTATCCTGAATTGAAGTTCCGATTCCTCGCCGTACATAAAAAAAATTTCGTCAAAAATTCCCGCTTTATCTAAAGCTGACTTTCTCAGCATTAAATCAGCTCCAATGATGTAATCCACTTCGCCGATACGCCCTCTTGCATCATAAATATAATTTTGATTGCCTTTAACCTTTTTTTCAAAAAATCTGTTAATTCTATGCCGAATAACATTCTGATCTATGCCTAAAGCTTTTCTTTTCAGCTTTTCAATATCGTTAAATTCACCAAAAGACAATTGATTAGACATATCCGCATTATATAGCTGACCTCCGCAAGCTCCCACATTAATATTTTCAGGATTTTCCATGAAATCGAAGAAAATTTTAACGGCATTGTTTAATAAAACGGTGTCTGTGTTCAAAAGCAAACAATATTTTGCGTAAGATTGTTTTATGGCAACGTTATTCGCTTTTCCAAACCCCAAATTCTCTTTACTTGCAATAAGTTTAACTTCAGGAAATTCCTGTTGCAGCATTTCAACTGAACCATCACTTGATGCGTTATCTACAACCCAAATCTCGTAAGATAATCCATTAGTTTTTTCATAGATTGATTTTATGCATTCTTTGGTTAAATTTTTTGTATTATAACTGACAAGTATTATTGATACGTCCATATTTTTAGTATTCCCGCATAGTTTTTGAAGGCAGTTTTTCAAAAGCGTCTATAATTTCATTACAGCGAAGTCCCGAGAAATTATATAAAACCGCATTATTTACTTTATCACAAGGCGCCCATTTTTTATGATTATTCTGAAAAAACAAGCACACGGTAGGAGTTTTAACCGCAACAGCCAGATGCATGGGAGCGGAATCAACGCTTATGAATTTATCAAACAATTTTAATGTCGCCGCAAGCTCAGAAACAGTTGTTTTATTTGTTAAATCAATAAAATTATCTTCGCCGTTTTTTCTCAGCTTGTCAGCAAAATCCGAGCAGGCATCCTGCCCGACAATTACAACTTTTGAATCTCCTTTTTGGTTAATATACCTGATAAAACTAGCGGCTTCTTCTGTGCTCCAGCATTTAATCGCTGTTACCAGCCCATCAGTTCCGGTTGCGGGGCATAATCCTATTAATTTATGATTTTCCTTGTTTTGAGCCTGTAAAACGGTTTCCATTTTTTGTTTATCTTTTTCAGGAATATTAACGACAAGGTTTTTATCGGAACAATCAATTTTAAGCGGCGTCAAAACTTTTAAATAGTAGTCTGTAACAGGAATTTGCAAGTTTTTTTCTTCTTCTGTATAGGGAATTCTATGTGTTAAAAGCCAGCCACGCCCTTCTGAATTGCGTCCGAGGCGTTTATTGGCTCCGGTTAAAAATCCCAGAAAAGCGGCTCTAAAGTTTTCTGTTAAAACAATTGCCATTTCCGGTTTATATTTTTTCCGAAAATCAAAGGCGAATTTAAAAATTTTTATTCCCTTATGTTCTTTATATCTTGAAAATCCAACAGCATCATTTACTCCCGGAATGCATTTTGCGATATTCACGCTTACCGGAGAGGTTATAACTATTATTTTTGATTCGGGATAAGCTTTTTTTAATGCTGTGGCAACAGGGCTAATATTTATTACATCGCCAATATAACCCAGATTAATTAGTACTATGTTCATTAGTTTTATTTTATATTTATGAATTTACTAAAAAAATATATATCATGAAGTTTTGATAAAAGAAATAATTACGCTTTTTTAAGCAGAGCTTTGGCAAATAAAAAAGGCGGGCTGTAGCGCATTGATTCATTAATTTTCAAGGTCATCCTGAACTTAAAAACTGTCATGTTGAGCGAAGCGAAACATCTTGTGGCTTATATACAACAAGATTCTTCGGGCTAAAGCCCTCAGAATGACGATTAAATAATTTAGATTGATATAATTGAAAACCTTTCCCCTGTCCTTATTTGTTTGATTGTAACCTGGCATTAGTTCTTATATTCGTTCTGTAGTTTAAATTGTTTGATATATTTGAAATAACCGGTCGAAATTGCCCGCTTAAACTTGGCGGCATTTTGTCGTAATATTCAAAAGTTATTTTTAATAAATTTGTTTCCATTAATTCATAAAATAATTTTTTGATCTTAAGCTCGTTTTCCTCTGATGAAGTAGTATAAGAAGTTATTTTTATTGTTATATTAAATAAATCTTTTTGTAAAATCTGAAATTGTTTTATCCCTGTTGTTATTGTAGAAATATAAGAGGTTATAGCCTCTCCTGACACTAGTTTCCCATTGCCGGCTAAAAGATTGTCATTTGTTTTTACTGTTTTAAGCTTAACTGTAGGATAAGGCAATCCGCAGGAGCATTTGTAATTTTCTTCGATAACTATAGCGGTATCGCCGGTATTATATCTTAAAATCGGCATTCCATATAAATAAAGCGGCGTGCTGATGATTCTTTTTGTTTTATAGTCATTATTTACAGATTCAAATTCAACTAAATTTTCGTCGATATTAAGATGCATATTCCCATATTGACATTCATGGGCTATAGACGGCATTTTTGAACATCCGTATTCATCAAAAACAGGCGCTTTAAATGCTTTTGAAATTAATTCCCTTTGCATTAACGGCTCAACTGATGAAAATACTCCTTTAATTCCTTTCAACAGGATATGTTCATCTGTTAAAAATGTAGAGAATTCTTCCAGCAAAGAAGAATATCCGTATAAATAGTCAGGCTTGAATGTTCGTATCTGTTTAACCCATGAATACATGGTTTTTGGGCATATATTTTTTGTATTCGCTATTTTTTTTCTGTTGATAAATAAAGAGAATTTGCTTTTAACAAAATCATTATATTTATGCTCAGCGTTAATCCAATAGCTTTTATTCCAGTAATTCCAGCCGCACCAAGCGTTTGATCTTGCTCGTAAGGCATAAATATATTCCTGTTCTTCAAATGTCCGATAAATTTTAACCGGCATACCCGTTGATCCGCTTACATGGTCAATTATTAATTCTTTTTCAAATAATTCAGGGTTTATTAAACTTTTTGGGTTTTCAATAATTGAATATTCATCAAATTCAGGAATTTTTTTATAATCTGTCAGATTTTTTATATCGTTTGGATGTAAATCAAGCTTTTTAAATAATTCCTGATAATGAGGAATTTTGTTATAACAGTGATTAACAAGATGTTTTAACCGTTTCCACTGAATAGAATAAAGTTCATCAACAGAAAGAGAGTTCCTTTTTATTAAGTTTTTATAAAATTCCAATCGGTTACTTTTTTTATAAACACTGTAATAAAAGGGGATAAAGACATTTTTAAACAATAATTCATTCATGAAATTAATTCTCTTTTTTAAAATAAAAGACATTGCATATTAAGTAGGTAACAAAAAGTTTTCGTGTTTTTATCTACCCAACCCCAACCCCTTCCCTTCAAAGGGAAGGGGCTTTTGTTATTTTTTTGCCTCACTCGCTTTGCTCGTTCGGCAAAAGTT
>JAKLDH010000064.1 GCA_022703625.1 Cyanobacteriota bacterium
TCCTCTAAAGTGTGTGTTTTCCTGTAATCAATTACTTTTTTTCTTAAATCTAACGAATATGCCATAATTTTACCTCCTGTATAATTATAACCTATTTTATTAGCTTTTTCAACTTAAATTACTATACAAGCCCAAAATCAGCATTCGTTGATCCACGTCTATTTTTTTTCTTAATATAAAACAATTTTATAACTATACCTTTATATATTTTAATTATATTGTCGGTTTAATTATCAGTTTAATTTAATTTAATTTTAACATTTATTATGCTGGTCAGGTAAAAACCCAGCCAGCATAATAAATTAATTTTATTAAACATAAAATTTGATCAGCATATAAGTATCAAACTGTATTAATTAGTCTGTTGAAGACGCTGCTGCTTGAGCTGCTTCGTTAGCTTGTTTTAACTGTGAGCTTACCTGGTTAACTGTTTGTTTAATCTGTCCGCCCATTGTCTGCAATACAGCAATAGCAACAACAGATACAAGCGCAAGAATCAAGCCGTATTCAACCAAACTCTGCCCTTTAGATTTTTTCTTTTTTTGATTTTGTTCTTTTTTACTCATAACTTACTTAATCTCCTAAATTTTTTTTAAAAGTTACTTCTACGCTACATAAATAATCATATATTAAAGATACATATTTATTAATCACTTTCAAGGGTGATTTGTAAAACTCACCCTTTTAGTTTTTCCCTTAAGACTACTGCAAACAGGCTTTCGCCCTTAAAGTGTTATATAAAAAAATCACCCTTTTGAGTTGTTGTACTAAAGTGATACAAATAAGTTTTCGTTAATTTATTAAAAAGTTGATATTTACAGCCCGCGCCGCCCTGCGGGCGGCGCGGGCTGAGTAAGGGTGGGGCAGGTGTTTTGCCTTCGGCAAAACACCTGCTAATTAAGGATTTACAAAAACCTTTTTTATTTATAGCTTTTTTCAATGATTGGTATAAATTTATTCTGAATAGACGATGTTTGCTTTTTCAAGTCTGTCTAAAGCTTCATGCAGTCTTTCATCAGGAGCTACTAAAGATACTCTGAAATAATTATCGCTGTATTTGCCAAAGGCAATGCCTGGGGTAAATACAACGCCTGCTTTATCAAGAACGGTTTTACACCAGGTTTTTGAATCGTATCCTTTTGGAACTTTCAGCCATAAATACATTGTGGCGCTGGTCTTTTTCAAATTCCAGCCAAGTTTGTTAAATCCTTCAATCATAAAATCCCGTCTTCTTTGATAAGTTGCGGGAACATTAGCGCAAATTGATTCATCCATATTTAATGCCGCAATCGCAGCATCCTGAATTATAGAACTTGTTCCATAATCGACATTTGTTTTTATTGCGTATAAAGTTTTGATGAATTCCTCATTTCCTACGGCAAATCCTATTCTCCAGCCTGCCATGTTATAGGATTTTGAAAATGAATAAAATTCAATTGCAATATCTTTTGCTCCTTCAATTTCAAATACGCTTGGCGGTCTGTATCCGTCAAAGGTTATTTCTGAGTATGCAAGGTCGCTGCAAAGCAAAATATTGTATTTTTTGCAGTAATCCACAAGCTGTTTAAAATATTCTCTCGTCATAACCGCCGCTGTCGGATTATTCGGATAATTTACAAAGAATATTTTAGCTTTTTGGGCTATTTCTTCGGGAATTAAATTTAAATCAGGCAGAAAATTCTTTTCTTCTTCAAGCTTAACGTGATAAACTTCGCCGCTTGCAATCCATGTTCCTCTTGATAACACGGGATAGTATGGGTCGGGAACAATATTTATATCTCCCGGGTCTGTATATGCGAGCGCAAGATGAGCAAGCCCTTCTTTTGCCCCGATTAAAGTTTGAATTTCTGTTTTAGGATTAATAGAAATTCGGAATTTTTTTTCAAGCCACTGCGCAATGCCTTCTCTTAAAATTTCTTTTCCTTTAAAATCAGGGTATCCATGATTTTTAGGATTTTTCAAACTTTCAACAGCCGCTTTAACAATTGGCTCGGGGGTACATTGGTCAGGGTTTCCTATCCCTAAATCTATTAAATCCATGCCTTTTGCTCTGGCTTGTTCTTTCCAATCATCTAATTCGGCAAATATATATTTAGGAAGGTTTAATAACCTTTGCGAGGGTTTTATATTAATTTTAGTCTGCATAAAAATCTACTCCCTGATTTAAATTTCTTGATTTTTAATTATTAAACAATTATAGATAATATTTTCAATATTAATAGTAAAACGCTTATTATTCAAGGGCATAGTGAAAAAATCATCCTGTAAGTTATATTATAACCTGAGTTGCTAATTAGCGCAGGGATTCATTAATTTTCAAGGTCATCCTGAACATAAAAACTGTCATCCTGAGCGAAGCGAAGGATCTTATGGAATGAATACAACAAGATTCTTCGGGCTAAAGCCCTCAGAATGACGAACCCTCATAATTAATGAATCCCTGCGCTACAGCCCGCGCCGCATTGCTGGCGACGCAAGTTGAGTAAGAGTATTGCGAGGATTTACAAAACCCGCCTTTAACGGGCATGCATTTTCAGCGAAAATCCATGTCCTTAATAATTGCTCTTTTTTCTAAAGAATATTGCAATTTTTTACGATAATATATATAAATTATTTTTTATCAAATTTACTTTATAAAATAACGCCGGTGTTAAATGCTTATAGACTACGATAAATACTCAATCAGAATCGACAACAAAAGAATACTGATAAAAAGCGCGTCTATTCATTATTTTAGGCTGCCCGGGCAAAATCTATGGCGGGATAGACTTAATAAGCTTAAAGCCGCTGGATATAATACCGTTGATATCTATTTTTGCTGGGGATATCATTCAAAAGAGCCTGGCAAATACGATTTCACCGGATTAAGAGATGTAAGAGCGCTTTTGGATATAGCGGCTGAGTTGGGTTTGTTTGTTATAGCCCGTCCGGGTCCTTATATTAATGCGGAAGTTTCTCTTGGAGGTTTGCCAAAATGGTTGCTAAATCAACCTAATATTATACTTAGAAACCGGAAAGACGGTAATTTTGTATATTCTGAAGTTTTTATGAAATATTTACACGAATGGTATTCAAGAATTATTCCTATAATTAACGAATATCACAATATTATAGCTTTTCAAATAGAAAATGAGTACTTCACTAATGAAGCAGAGCCTGATTACATGCAGGAGCTATATGACCTTGCTCGTTCTATGGGAATAAAAGTTCCTATTTTCCATAATGACATACTCGGAGTAGGTTTATATTCTGATATAGTTAACATTTACGCATTTGATAACTATCCTTCAATAAATATGAGCTTTGACTGGCGTAATTTTCCTGATACATTCGGCGTTTTAGATAATGCGGAAGAAAATATCGCCGGATGTTTGGAAACTTCACCGCTTTTTGTGGCTGAACTTCAAGCAGGATGGTACGATAAATGGCTTGGCTTTGGCTATGATCATATAAGAAAACTTTTTGGACGAGAACATATAAATATCGCAACAAAAACCGCTCTCTCGCAGGGAATTACAATGTTTAACCATTATATGGGTTGCGGCGGAACTTCATGGGATCAGATTCCAAGCTCAGAAGTTTATACCTCTTATGATTTCGCTGCTCCTGTTTCTGAAATCGGCATTCCACAGGAAAATTACTATAAAGCAAAAGAGATAAACTACTTTTTAAAAGCATTTAACCTTTCTTCAACGGTTTTAATAACTAAAGGATGCGATGTTACAGGTAGTGAATCAGAAAATATCTTTACTGTACTTAGGAATGACAATATAAATAACTGTAAATGGCTGTTTATAAGGAATTTAAATAAACAAAAAGCGCAATTCAGCCTGTCAGATGGTAATAATGTTTCAGTTAAGCCGTTTGATATGAAAATATTGCCTGTTAACCTCAAATTAAAAGCTTGTAATATAGATTTTTCAGGCATGTCGATCTTTGCAAGGGTTGAACATGAAAATGCAGAAATACTTTTAATGTTGCTGGAAGCCGATAACGAGCTTAAATTATCTGGGTTTAACAATATTAAATCATCTTTTGCCATTGAAAAAACAGGGAATCAGGCGATTATAAAATCTGAAAACCTTGAAAATTTAACTTCATGTGAATTAACGAACAATAATAAAACCACTAAAATTATATTTTTAGACGAGATTACAGCGGATAAAACCTGGATTATTGAGGATAAAATATTGATTGGGGCGGAATTTTTAACTGATAACTCTGAAAAGGCCGCTTTTTCATCTGAAACAGAGGTTAAAATTCTATCAATAAAAGAGGATATGGAATTTAAAACAAAACAAATCCCTTCTCCTATTGAAGTTAAACTGCCTGAAATGGAAAAATGGCTTTGTTATAATGCAAGTCCTGAAATTGATCCGGCTTATGACTGTTCCAGCTGGAATTTTTTGAATGACGGCAAGTTTGATTGCGTCACAAATAGGATTTACGACGATTATATCTGGTATAAAGGCATTTTTAAAGGGTATTTAAACGAAATTGAAATAAACGCAAAACATTGTTATGCAATATATTTAAACGGAAAACAAATATTCTATTATGATTGCCTTGTCTATGAAGAAGGCTCTGAAATACCGGAAAACATAACATTTAATATCGATAAGCGGTTTTTAAACGAGAAAGGACCAAATGAACTGACGATTTTAGTCCAAAACCTCGGGTTTGACAGAGGGTTTCAGAATGAATTAATAATCCCTCGAGGTGTCCTTTCTTTAAAGACGTTCCCTCAAAAAGAAATTAAATGGCAGATTAGAGGCGGTTTAACGCCTGTTATAGAAGAATGGACAGAGAGCGTATCTGAAAATCTTGAAAGCGCATCTGATAATTCCTATATAAAAATGATCAAATCAGGTTTTGAGTTTGAATATAGCAATAATATATACAATCCGCTACTTCTTGATATGTCAGAATGTCCGTTTGAAAAAGCTGACATCTTTTTAAACGGAAATATGATCGGAAGACATTGGAAAAATAAAAGCCCACAAAAGCTATTTTATTTGCCAGAGGACTTATTAGAAAATAAAAATATGGTATCCCTTGTAATTTGGGATGTAAAACCTGAAAATTTTTTAGAACAGGGGTGTGAAAATCCGAAAAGTTGTGTTAAAATAAAGATAAGAAACATTAAACTTTTTGAGCTGGGCTTAGTCAGAGAGTTGTTGTAGGTCAGAAAAATTTTGAGTGGAGGCAAAAATGAACGCTTTACCGAGTTTTATTCTGAAAAAAATCTATCAGCAGGGGAGTTTACAGGCAACCCAAGAGGGAGTTTCCTTTAGGCTCAAAAACATTCTGGGACCCGGGATTGTAACCGGCATTAATTTTATTAAAATTAACGATCAAATCTACAATTCATCGGTGATTAAGATTATTAAATCAGGAGTATCCGTACTGGCAGGGCAGATTACATGTGAAGACCCTCTTCTTTGCAAGTTAAATGAGGATATTACCTGTGTAATTCAAAATTGTATTGAGTTACAGGGCGGTTTAAACAAAATTATGGTGGAATTAATCAGCAAAGACGTGGGAAAAGTCAGCGTTTCCGTGTCTGATACGGTTTAATGATTTATCCCAATTTTGCGGCGGTTAAAGCTGTTTCCTGAACGGTTTTTATTAGAGCAGACCTGATATGTTCATTTTCCATTACGGATAAGCCTGCTATTGTGCACCCTCCAGGCGTTGTAACTTCATCTTTAAGTATTGCAGGATGTTTTCCTGTTTCAAGAATCATTTTGGCCGCGCCAACTGCGGTTTGCGCAGCAAGTTCTATGGCAATTTCTTTTTTAAGCCCCATTTTAACTCCACCGTCAGCAATTGCGTCAATTATTAAATACATAAAAGCCGGTCCGCTTCCGCTTATGCCAGTTACAGCGTTTATAAACTTTTCTTCAACTTCTATACATCGTCCTATTGAATTAAAAATGTTAATAACAAAGTCTGCGTTCTCTTTTGAGGCGTATTGCCCTTTGCAAACAGCCGACATTCCTTCTCTAACAAGAACAGGAGTATTCGGCATAACCCGTATTACAGGTATTTTTTTGTCTAAAGCTTCTTCTATAGTCTTTACGCTTACTCCTGCGGCTATTGAAACAATCATTTTATCTTCTGTTATAAAACTTTTCAGTTTTTTTAAGACGTCTTCCACTGCGTAAGGCTTAACGCAAAGGATTATGACATCAGAATCCTTTGCCAGTTCAATATTATCAGTAAAAATTTTTATCCCTGTTTCTTCAGAAGCTTTATTTGCCTGTTCAGGAGATATTTCAGAGGCGGTAATATTCTCTTTTGGCAAAATTCTAGAGGCAATAATGCCGTTTATTATGGCTTTTGCCATTGTTCCAGCTCCAATAAAGCCTATTTTTCTATTTTTATTCATAATTTATCACTCTATAACTTTAATTCATAACCTTTTGATATGTATCAAGAATGTTTTTTAATTTATTTTTTTCTTCTTCAGAAAGCCCTACTAATGGTGGTCTTAGAAAATCTTTTGCCAGTCCGATTTGCTGCATAGCGGTTTTTAAAGGAGTTGGATTAGGAGCCATGAATAATGCCTTGAATAATGGATAACATTTATGCTGTATTTCAGTTGCTTCTTGAACATTTCCCTTTTTAAACTCTGTAATCATCTTTTTGATTTCTTTTCCGATCAGGTGTGAACACACGCTAACCACTCCATAAGCTCCAAGAGAGAGCATGGGTAGGGTTAAGCTATCATCTCCGCTGTAAATAACAAAATCATCAGGGGTTTTAATAGCTATTTCAGTTACAAGGTCAAGATCAGGATTGCTTTGTTTTACTCCCGCAATGTTTTGATGCTTATGAGCAAGCTCTGCCATAGTTTCAGCCTGCATATTAATGCCTGTTCTTCCCGGAATGTTGTAAAGAAGGATGGGAACGTCAACCGCATCCGCTATTTGCGAAAAATGTTCGATCAATCCTTTTTGAGAAGGTTTATTATAATACGGAACAACTGATAATATTGCGTCTACGCCAATTTTGTCAACTTTTATGGACATTTCAACAGCGGTTTTTGTGCTGTTTGAACCTGCTCCCATAATAACTTTTACTCTGTTACCCACAGTATTTTTAACTGTTTTCAAGATTTCAAGTTCTTCTTCATGCGTTAAAGTAGGGGATTCTCCGGTTGTGCCAGCCACAAGAATTGCGTCTGTTCCGTTATCCGCAAGGTGGTTTGCCACTTTTTCCACTGCCGCATAGTCAACTTCAAGATTATTTTTAAATGGCGTTATCATTGCTGTAATCAATTCACCAATATTCATTCGCATAAATTTTTCCCCATTTTTACTATTTTCAATTTCTATTTTATCAGTAACATGCTATTTTTTAATATCATTTATTGTAATTTTTAAAAAATAAGTTTTAAAAGCGCCCATTCTTAAGGGAAGGGCAAGGCGCTTTGAGCCTTTTTAATATTCCATTACCGTAAAGAAAATTCTTATTCCTATAAATACTATTACAAAAAGTAAAATAGCTCTTAATGCGGAGGAAGACAAGATTTTATTTAATCTTGCGCCTAAATTAGCTCCAAAAATCGAGCCTATTATTATAAAAAGAATTAATTCAAAGGGAACAAGCCCTATAGCAAATTTGCCCGCAAAAACTAAAATTGTGATAATAAAAACAATAAGAGTAGTGCTACTTATAGCAATTTTTAAAGGAGCATTACAGAAATGGTTAAGAATTGGTATAAAGGTGAAAGCTCCTGCAAATCCTAATGATCCGGAAATTGTAGTGCCTAAAAGTATTAAAAAATTGACAAAAGCAGGCTTTTTAAATTTACATTCACCTTCATAAGAGCATTCTGCCTTTGGAATAAGTATTAAAACAATTGCCAACATTAATAAAAAAAGGTATATAATAAGCAAACTTTTTTCTGATATGAATTTTGCGGATACAGCGCCTGTTAATCCGCCTATTAATCCGATAGGAAGAACTTTTTTTACCAAATTAATATCAATATTCCCATGTTTTTTATGATTTAGAAAAGCAAAAAACATTCCTGCAAGGGATTGAGTGGCGGCTATGCCGGTAATTTCGTTTACTGAAAAGGTTTTAAATCCGAGTAACGGAATCAGGTATAAAAAAGCGGGGAAAATAACGACACCTCCCCCGATTCCCAGAAGTCCCGAAAAAAAAGCCGCTCCAAAGCTTATAAAAACAACTGTTATATGGTAAAAATCAAACATTTAAGATAAAAATTAAACTTTCAAGAATGAATAAATTTAATTATACCGCTCTCAAAATAAATTTGCAGGTCAATTTTTAATTTTTTATGTGGCTAGCAGACTTGTTATACCAATCCAAATAAGTTTTCGTTAATTTATTAAAAAGTTAATATCTATAGCCTGCGCCGCCCGCAGGGCGGCGCGGGCTGAGCAAAGGATATAGCGAGAGTTTCGGTTTCGCCGAAACTCTCGCTAATTAACGCTTTACAAAAATCATCTTTTTCATTTGCCGATTTCTTTTAATGATTGGTATAAGTTAACTTTAAAGGATTTTATTTTTTTATCTACCCATCCCCAACCCCTTCCCTTCAAAGGGAAGGGGCTTTTATTTGTTTTTAAGTTTCGCTCGCTTTGCTCGTTCGGCAAAAGTTAATAAGACTTGAAAATTTTTTGTTTGTTACTTATATACTAAACGACAAAACTAATTAACCTGAAATGCTTGCGGATAATGAGGAAAACTCGTTAGATATAAACAGATTAACTTGAATTGCTAAATAAATAATTTTATATTTGGCGTAGCGGCTGGCAAAGCCAGCCGCTACGCCTCCTTAAGGACATGCGGGTCGCAGGCTTTGCCTGCGACCCGCATAAAAAATTAAAATAAAATTTCAAGCTATTTCAGCGTTTCGACTAATTAGCAATTCGAGTAGATTAATGACTTTTATTATAATAATTAAATCTTTACTTTAGTTAAAATATTCTATATACTTTACAAGTATTTTATTTGGTAGGAGTTTTGAAATGAAGAAAATAGCAATTGTAGTTTTTTTGCTTATGATGTTTACGCAAATTTCGACGGTTAAAGCTGAGGGGTTACTTTATACCGAATCAATATTTCCTGTAGACACTGCTCAACAGACAGCAAATTCGTCTAAAATGGGCGAAGGCACATGTTACAACGTTTTAGGGCTTGTAGAATGGGGAAATTGCGGTTTGCAAGCCGCTATGAAAAATGGAAAAATGAGTCAGATTCACCATTATGATATAGAAAAATCAGGTTGGATTTTCTTTAAAAAGATTACTACACAAGTTTACGGCTATTAATGAAAATTAAAAGCCAATTTAAATTTTCGTTAATTGGTTAAAAAGCTGATACCTACTCAGCCCTTGCCGCCCTGCGGGCGGCAAGGGCTGAGTAGGGGTATTGCGGGCGTTTCGGCGAAGCCGAAACGCCCGCAAATTAAGGACTTATAAAAATCATCTTTTTTATTTAACGGTTTTTAAAATTGATTGGCATAACAGCGTAATAATATAGATATGTCCCATAGCAATTTTTTTAGAATTTTATACTTTATTTATATATATGCAAGTTTGTTCTGAAAATTTTTTTAATTATTAAGTATAAATAAAAGTTATGTTATCCGGGAGAAAAAATATGGCTGTTGGCGCAAGAGATTATATAGATCAAATGTTGGTTAAAAGATACGCAAAAGAACATGCAAATAATCCTGAAGATGCAACTACTCTTGCTATAAGCAGAGAAAGATACTGGGAAATCATGCGGGATGTAGCCCAGGTTCATTTGTCCATGGTTAAAGCTACAACTTTTATAAAGAAAACTTTTGACAATACAAGTATAAACCCTGCTAAAAGTAAAGCGTAATTTATTTATTGTTGCGATAACATTCAAGCGGCATGGGCTGTAGATATTAGCTTTTTAACAAATTAACTAAAACTTATTTTGATTGGTATATTAATGCAATGTGGCATAACAAATTGACGTTTTGCCACTTCCATAAAAAATCCCGCATAATTGCGGGATTTTTTATGGAAGTAATTCATAAGCCGGGTTCTGTTTTAGGTGATCATCTATCTGGGATATGTGTTTCCACACACCTCAAGCGGCATACCTGGAAACGGCGGGCAACCTTAACTTCCAATTTAGCCTTGCGCCGGTCGGGGTTTACCTAGCCAGTACCTCTCGATACTGCTGGTGGTCTCTTACACCACCGTTGCACCATCGCCTGCAAAATCTGCATTTTACATAGGCAGTCATCATTTCTGTGGCACTATCCTCACAGTTACCTGCACCGGACGTTATCCGGCGACCTGCCCTGTGGAGCCCGGACTTTCCTCAGGAGTCGAGATTTTCTCTTTCTCCCGCAATCACCTGAATTACTTCCTATTATATTTTACACTTATTTGGCTTTACAATCAATTCAAGTTAATATAATTATAAAAATAAAAAATATAACGGGTAATAACTATTAATACTTCGATTTCAACTGATTTCCAAATATGCGACTGCACCCTGCGAGATGGAGGGTACTATACAAATTGGCATTTCTCAAAAGAATTAATGCAAAATTATCTTAAATCAATGGATAAAATAAATATTAATTTTATTGAAATTGGTTTCCGGTTTTTAGAAAAAAAAGAAATTTATGGGAATAACGCATATTGTAAAGATGAATTCCTGAAAACTTTTGATATCCCTAAAAATTTAAACATCGCCGTTATGTTAAAAGCGGAGGAGGTTTTTTTAAAAGATGCAAATATTCAAAAAAATCTTGATTATTTGTTTGAAGACTCAAAAAAATCTCCTGTAGACGTTGTAAGAATAGCGGCGCCATATCAAAAAGCTCCTGAATGTCAGGAAATTACAGAAATATTAAGAAATAAAGGCTATAAAATTTCTCTAAACCTTACCAAACTCTTTTTAGCGGAAGAAAAAGAAATTTTAAAAACAGTAAAAAAAATTAATGCCTGGAATTCTTTTGATATTTTGTATTTTGCGGATACTTATGGGAATTTGTCGGTTAAACAAGTTAAAAACATTATCAGTATAATGCAGGCAGAGTGCAATAAGCCTCTTGGCTTTCATTCGCATAATAATACAGGACTTGCTCTTATAAATTCTCTTGCGGCAATTGAAAAGAAGATAAACTATGTTGATTCCACCGTTGCAGGAATGGGAAGAGGGGCAGGAAATCTTCCAACAGAAACTATTTTAAAAGAAATTGACAATAAAAAGGATTGCAAAGAGCTTTCAGCGTTGATAAAGAATTATTTTTTACCTTTAAAGCTTAAATATAAATGGGGATATAATTTATTAGAGGAAATTATAATTGGTTGATCATCAAATATCCCAATAATATCACTCTATACTGAAATAAAGAACGGGTTTATCCTGAAATAGACTTGCCGATTGCTTCAATAAGTCTTGAAACCCCTATAATTTCTATGTTTTCAGGCTTGTTTTTTATAGGCAAATTCGACTCTGGAACTATAACTCTTTCAAATCCCAGTTTCTTTGCCTCATTAATTTTTTGTTCAAGATTGCTTACCCGCCTGATTTCGCCGGAAAGCCCCACTTCCCCGATTATCACAGTCGAAGGATCAACCGTAACATTCCTTGCGCAAGTCGCTACAGCCAACGCAATCCCTAAATCCGCAGAAGGCTCCTGAGTGTTTATTCCGCCTGCCGCATTAACATAAACGTCATGCTTGCTTAAATTAAGCCCCACTCTTTTTTCAAGCACCGCAAGAATTTGTAAAACCCTGTTATATCCTATTCCCGTAGCTACTCTTCGTGGCGACGGATATGACGTTTCCCCGACTAATGCCTGTATTTCAAGCAAAATCGGTCTTGCTCCCTCGCTGCTTGCTATTACAACACTTCCCGGAACTGCATTTTCAGCTCTTTCTGAAAGAAAAAGCTTGCTGGGATTGGTTACTTCCGTTAATCCTTTATCTTCCATATTGAAAACGCCGATTTCATTTGCGCTTCCAAAACGATTTTTCATTGTCCGCAAAAGCCTGTAAGATTTATACCTGTCCCCTTCAAAATAAAGAACCGTGTCGACCATATGCTCAAGGACTTTTGGACCCGCTATAACGCCTTCTTTTGTTACATGGCTTATTAAAATTATCGTTATATCATTATTTTTAGCGATATTCATAAGAATTGAGCAACATTCCCGCGCCTGGCTTACGCTTCCCGGCGAGCTGGAAATATTACCCGAATAGACAGCCTGTATGCTGTCTATTACAACAACTTCAGGCGAAATTTCATCTATTCCTTTTTTGATTTCTTCAATATTAGTTTCCGGCAAAATATAAAGATTGTCAGAATTTACTTCTAATCTCTCGGAACGCATTTTAATCTGGCTGCCGGATTCTTCCGCAGTGGCATATAAGGTTTTTAAGCCTGATTTTGCAAGAGAGCCGGATGATTGCAAGGATAAAGTGGATTTTCCTATGCCCGGGTCGCCTCCTATTAAAACGAGCGAGCCTTTAACAAGTCCTCCGCCGAGTACATTGTCAAATTCCACTATGCCTGTTTTATAGCGTATGTTTTCATCAAGTTTTATATCTTTTAAAAGCTGAGGGGTTGAATCTGAAAGTTTATCGAATTTTAAAAATGCCGGTTTAATTTCTTTGGCGGAAAGTTCCTCAACAAGACTTCCCCAGCTTGAACAATCAGGACATTTTCCCAAATATCCCGATGTTTCATATCCGCAGTTTTGACATACCCATTTTGATTTTACTTTTGCCATTGTTTTAATTTATTTCTTAACAGGTTTATTAACGCCTTCCGGTATCAGCTTGTATCCTCCGCCGTAGATTGTTTCGATGTATATTTTATCAGAAATAGCTTTTTCCAGCTTCGAGCGCAGATGTCTTATATGCACTCTTATTGTTTCAACATCATCATCCTGAGAATATCCCCAAACTTCTTTTAAAAGAGTTCCTGACGCCACTGTCTGCCCATGATTTTGCGCAAGGCAATTTAAAATTTCAAATTCGATTGGGGTAAATTTTATCTCATTATCATTAATTTTTACCGATAAATTTTCAGGCAATAAGGTAATATCGCCAATTACAAGAATTTGAGGTCTTTTAAGCGTTTCAGGAAGAGAATCGGATCTTCTTAGCAATGCTCTTACCCTTACTTTAAGCTCTTCAAGCTCAAATGGTTTTACAAGATAATCGTCAACGCCGGAATTAAATCCCTGCACTTTATCTTTAAGCATGCCAAGAGCTGTAAGCATAAGAATCGGAATATCTTTTGTAGTTTCATTTTGTCTAATTCTTTGCGCCACTGTATATCCGTCAACTTCCGGCATCATTACGTCCAGCAGAACAAGATCAGGCAGTTCCTGTTTTACAAGAGCAAACCCCTTTATTCCTTCCGGGGTTGTAATAACTTCATGCCCCATCATTTCCAGATTGATTTTTAACAGTTCTAAAATTGCGAGATCATCATCAACTACAAGTATTCTGCTCATTATATTTTCCTTTTTATATAAATTATTTAATCAAATTATATCATCATCAAATATTTGTTCATATTCATAAATATCTTAAAACTGTTAATTTTTTAAAAAGCTAAAATCTACAGCCCGCGCCGCCCCATCCGCAATTTAAGGATTTATAAAATCCGTCTTTTTTATTTATCGGTTTCTTTTGCTGATTGTTATAAAACCCTTTAATGCATTTATTAATTTGGCATTAAAGGGTTTTAAACAAATTTATTTTAGATTTTACGCTTCAGCTTCCTGAGGAGCTTCTTCAGACTTAATTTCGGCTTCTTTAGCTTTTTCTGCTTCTTCTTTGGCTTTTGCCGCCGCTTCTTCTTTGGCTTTTGCCGCCGCTTCTTCTTTAGCTTTTTCAGCTTCTGCTTTAGCTTTTGCCGCCGCTTCCACTTTGGCTTTTTCTTCCTGCTCTAACTTGGTTTTAGCTTTTTTAGAAAGCTTTTTCTCTTCCACGACTGCTTTTCTTATAAGATTTCCTTGTTCATCAGCGTTAGTTATAAGATAATTAGCGGTTTCTGTAGGTTGAGCTCCTTTTTGTACCCATTCAAGAGCTTTAATTTTATCGAGTTTTAATTCTTTTCTTCGGGGATTATAAAAACCCAATTCTTCAATTGGTCTTCCTTCTCTTTTTTCTCTGTTGTCAATAACAATGATTCTATAAATAGGATTTCTCTTTGCGCCCAGCCTTTTTAAACGAATTTTAACCATATGCGTGAATTTCTCCATTATATTTTGATAATGTTATTATAGTTATCACAATAGGCTTTTATAAGCAAGTATTATGATAAAAATAAAATAAGTTTTCGTTAATTTGTTAAAAAGCTGAGTAAAAGTTTAACGGATGTTTCGGCTTCGCCGAAACATCCGTTAATTAAGAATTTATAAAAACCGTCTTTTTTATTTACCGATTTCTTTATAATTACATTTGAAAGAAGGATTGCATTGTGCCCATCATTTTTGAAAATACAGCGTTAAATCCGAATGGATCAGCGGTATTACTTGTTTGCGTCTGATACACAGGTTGTTGATACATTGGTTGAGGGGCAATGTTTTGAGCAAAACCAAGCATTTGAGCAAATGCGCCGTTAGCTCCCCATGGGTTAGCGTTATTATTGTTTTGTTGCGGATATTGAGAATATTGTTGTTGCTGGTACATTCCATATTGTTGTTGTGGGTACATTCCATATTGCTGTTGTGGATACATTGGATATTGCTGATATTGTTGTTGCGGATTCCATGTTCCGCCGATATTATAAGGGAATACATAACTATCTCTAAGCGATGGATACGCTAATCCGTCAGCGCGACGCTGCGTAAACATTGAGTCGTTATATGCCGGACTCCATAACGTATTCCAGTTAGTAAAATTAACGTCTATATTAGTGTTAGGGTCCCAATATTGATAACCGCCTGTGCCGTCTTGATAACCAACGCCGCCAACACCGTATGGTCCGGCAAAGCCATAACCCTGATTAATTAATTGCGGCATTCCCGTGAAATTATTACTTGGCGATAAGTACATAATAATATCTCCTTAAGAGTTATTAATTAAATTACATTAATTACTTAAAGTTTACATAAAACTATTTCTTTGTTATATAAATAAAAAGAAAAAAGCATATAAAATTGATATATTTTTATATACAAATCAAAAAAGTTTACATTGGCTTAACATTATTTTATTTTAGATTTTGTATAAAACTTGAAAAGAGTTTTGCAACAAGGGTTTTCAGGAAAAATTATTAAAGTTTCTGTAAAAATTTTCGATAAGTTATATATCTCTCGATAAATAATTTATAATGAGGAATTTAGAATGGCGGTTGTAATTGACAATCCTGCGGGAAGAAGGATGATAAGACTTTCAATTGACGATATTTTGACTATAGTGTCAATATATCAGCAAAAATGCAATTGCAAGGCTTTAACTTATGAAGAAACAAGAAAAATTTTAAAAAATTCAGAAATTTATTTACCTGAAGATTTTAATTAACTCGAATTGCTAATTAGTCGAAACGCTGAAATAGATTGAAATTTTATTTTAATTTTTTATGCGGCTCGCAGGCAAAGCCTGCGAGCCGCATGCCCTTAAAA
>JAKLDH010000065.1 GCA_022703625.1 Cyanobacteriota bacterium
CATAAAACCCGCTCCTATAAAGGCAAAGTAGATGTTTATGAAAATATTGAGCGAGTTAATTGGCAGTGGTGGGCAAGATTTGAAGATTCAATTCTGTTAAATTGTTTACAGGAAAGCGTAAAAAATAATTTTGACGTCTTAATAGCTGATTTTAAAACAGAAGAAGCTAAAAATTATATGGATTCGTCAAATAGAAACGTTTTTCCGTCAATTAAAACGGGTTCTTATTACAAAAACGCTAAACACGCTCAATTTGGACTTTACGGCAACAGATGGAGTTATTATGCAAATAAAAGCCAAAACATAATATATTTGCCTGTGGAGTTCAGTTATGAAATTGATTTATGGCGAAAAAACAGGGATGAAAGAGATTATTTTCTTCAAAACAGCTATCTGGCTGAGTTTGAGAAAAATTTTATAATCCAGGCTACTGTTTCAGAGGTTTCTTCGCTTTATTTTAATATCTTGAAAAACGAAAAAATAATTGGTCTACATGAAGAAATAATGGACTTAAAGCGAAAAAAATATGATATAAACCTTGAAAAATATGAGAAAAGACTGGTTGCAAAGCCTAAATTACTTGCTGTGGAAAAAGAACTCAATCTTACAGAAAAAGAGTTAACTGATTTAAAAGCGCAAAACGAGGAATTAAAAAATCAATTTTATCTATTTGTCTTTGGGGATAAGGAAAAATCGCCGGTTATCTTTCAAAACATTGATGAGATAAAAGTATTCTATGATACAAAGCTGGAAATACATACAGAACGCATAGCAAGCAGACCTGATGTTTTAATGGCGGAAAAGGGCATTAAAATGGCGGAATTGGACGTTAAAATGGCGCGGAAATCTTTTTTGCCGAAGCTTTCTTTTGAGGGGGATGTTTCTCATATAACCAGGATGTTCAACGATTTTTTGAATTCTGAAAACATTATGTATAGAGCGGGATTGGGCTTGGCGGAGAATTTTTTTGAAAAAGGCAAGAATATGGCGGAACTTGAAGCTAAAAAAAATATTTATCAGCAGGCATTAAAAAAATACGAAAAAGCAATTATATCTTCAATTAACGATATTAATAACAGCCTTTGTTTTCTCGAGAGCGGTATAAAAAATTATAATACCGCAAAAAAGAATTCTGACCTTGATAAAGAGAATTTAGATATCGAAAAAGAAAAGCTGGATTTAAATTTGATTGCATACGAGGAGTATATCTCTTCACAGGAAAGGTTTATTAGAACAAAAATTGCTGAATATGAATCTAAAACAGAATGTCTTATACATACAATAAGCTTGTATAAGGCTTTTGGCGGGAATGTATGAGTTAAAATGACGTAAATGATTACTAATTATCAAAAAAAAACAGATATAGTCTATGAACCTGCTGATAAGAGAAGATTTTACAGGCTTTCAATCCCTATAAAAATAAGGCTGATGGGGAATGAATATAAAACCGTTGACTGGTCTGTAAATGCCTTTAAAATAACCGGTTATACCTTTTATTTAGAGCCAAAAGAAGAATTAAACGCTGAATTTGAGCTTAATTTTCAGGGTTTTGCGCTTAAATTCAGCCAAAAGGTAAAAGTTTTAAGAATTGAAGAAGAAAATAACGCAATTATTGCCGAATATGCTGATTTGACATTAAGAAACAGAGAAATTCTCGGCTATTTCAGCAGAGGGATTCTGTCAGGAGAATTCCAGCCGTTTAATGAGGTTATAAAGCACGTTGATATACCTATTTCTGAGGATTATTTAAATAAAACTTTTATTGAAAATCCCGAAGAAAAAAAATCGCTAACAAGTAGAAAATTAGTGATGTTACTTTATATTATAGTCGGAATAGTTGCTCTATTATACTTTTTAAACCTTTATTATACAAGTATTTGTCTGCTGCAAATAGATTCAGCGATTATTTCAGGCAAAACAGAGGTTGTTGCCAGTCCCTTAAAAGGCATTGTGTCAGAGATATATGCTAGAGAAAACAGCTATGTAGAAGAAGGGCAGCCGCTTTTCAAAATATCTGACCTTGAAATAGAGAGAGAAATTGCGGATAAAGAAAATGAAATATTAAAAAACGAGGCGTTTCTTAAAGAAAAACAAAAACAGCTTCAAAGTCTTCAAGCCAGGCTTGAAAATTACAAAAATAATTTTTACTTACAGTCTAATGTTCAGGAAAAAATAATTTCTTCGACTTCAGAAGAAATAGACCTTCTAAAAGACGAATTGGCAAGAAAAAACACGCTTTATTCCAGGCAATTGGTTTCAAAACCTGAAATTGACAAATTAAAAGGGGAAATTTTGCAGCAGGAACAGAAGCTTGCTTTTGCAAAGTATGAATATTCTACAAATAACGAGAATCTTAAGAATCCTGAAAATGCTATAAATTCAGCCATAAGTAAAAAAGAGGATTCGGAAAGCTTAAAAGCAGAAATAGAAAAGATAGAGGAGATTATTAAAATTGAGCAAAAGGAGCTTTCTTTTATCAGGTCAATAAAAGAAAAAAACACGATAAAAGCTCCTTTTAAGGCGATTTTGCTTGAAATTACGGCTTTTAAAGGGAAATACTCTGACGAAAAGACCCCCATCATTGTTTTAAAAGATATTTCCGGCGAAAAATTTGTCGAAGCATATCTTACAGAATCCGAAGCTCTTAAATTAAAGCTGGGATTGAAAACAAGGATACATATTCCTTCGCAGGATTTAAAACTAACGGGACGACTGGTTAAGCTGGAAAAAAGGAATGAATTTCTCGGCAGAGATGTAATTATAGGCTTAATAAAACCTGACAATCCTGATTTGATAAAGATAGTTAACGACGCAACTCCTGTAAAAGTTACTTTTATAAGAAAAAACCATTTTTAATATGAATATTCTTCTTTTTATAATTTATACCTTATTGTTATTGATTTTAATTATAGAAACGCCTAATAAAATCAACTATTTAGGCGAACATTTTTATATAATAGGTTTTTTGGGTATTGTTGGAATTTACAGATATAGCTTGTGGATTATCCATTTAGTCCGCGCGTTAATTTATGAAAAAATCGTGTATAAAAGAATAAAGAACAAGGCTCAGCTTGTTTGTGAAAAGAACTGGATGCCTGAAAGGCTTTATTTTATGATGGCTTCTTATAATGAAGACAAACAAACCCTCTATAATTCTGTAAAATCTATCATTCATGAAGCTAAAAACCTTAATTTACCTGTAACACTATGTTTTGGATCAGCCGGTTTTAATGATGAAAAAACCGTTTCTAATGTTGTTAACAGCTTGTCTTACGGACATGAAATAAAGGTTATATTTGTCAGACAGAATTTTCCTGATAAAAGACTTCAAATAAGCGGCGCATTAAAGGCTTTGGTCAGGCAAGGAATTAAAAAGAACGATCCTGTAATATTTATGGATGGAGATTCAATCATTATGCCCGGCTGTCTGAGAAAATGCCTGCCAATTTTTCATATAGAGCCTGATATTCAAGCTTTAACGACAAATGAAAAGGCTATAGTTGTTAATTCATCTTTATTTTCTGACGTTTTAAACTTAAGATTTGCTATAAGAAACTTTCATATGAACTCTCTTGCTCTTTCCAAAAAGCTATTATGCCTTACAGGAAGGTTTTCTGTATTCAGAGCTGAACAAATAACAAGCGAGGAGTTTATTTCGAGAATAGAAAATGATTATATAACAGACTGGTATTGGGATAAAATACAATTTTTAAGCGGCGATGATAAAAGTACCTGGTATTCCCTGCTGAAAAATAACGCTAAAATGCTTTATGCGCCGGATGCTTTTGTTTATAGCATTGAAAAAGTAATATATAATCCTTTTGTTGACTATATAAACAAGCTAAAACGCTGGAGCGGCAATATGCTAAGAAATAATAATAGGGCTCTTTCTTTAGGAGTAGGGAAAACAGGTTTTTTTCTATGGTTAATCCTTTTAGATCAGAGAATAAATATGTGGACAGCGATTATAAGTCCTGCTGTTATATTTTTAAGCCTTTTCAAGGATTTTCAATTCGCTTGTATGCTTGTAATCTGGGTTTTGTTTGTAAAATATATCCAATCTCTATTGTTTTTCTATTATGGAAGGACAATTAACTTTACTTTTCCGATAATATATTATATTCACCAGATTTTAAACGGTATAGTTAAGATATATATGCTATTTCGCTTAAAATTACAAAAATGGGAGAATAGAAATTTAACAGAAACAAGGATTTTACCTAATGAAAACCTGCATTATTGCTTTGCCAGATATGCAACAGGGCTTTCTCTGGTAATTTTTCTTGCTATAATAAGTTTTATGTTAAACTAATCCAAATAAGTTTTCGTTAATTGCTTAAAAAGCTGATACTTACAGCCCGAGCCGCCCGCAGGGCGGCTCGGGCTGAGTAAGGGTAGGGCAGGTGTTTTGCCTTCGGCAAAACACCTGCTAATTAACTTGAATTGCTAAATAAATAATTTTATATTTGGCGTAGCGGCTCGCTGGCTTTGCCAGCGAGCCGCATAAAAAATTAAAATAAAATTTCAATCTATTTCAGCGTTTCAACTAATTAGCAATTCGAGTTAATTAATACCAAGTTGCAATCAAAAGAGTATTATTTTTTGATAAGGGTTTTGCCGGCGTAACCGGCAAAACCCTTATCAACTCTTATTCCCCTCCCTAAGGGAGGGGGCTGGGGGAGGGTGATTTCATACTGCTGCCCTGGAGGTGTCCTAAAATATTTCATTTGAAATATACTTATAAGCAAGATCAGAGGCTTCAATTATAAACTTTTTGGCGGAATAACTGTTCCAGGGACGCTCTACCATTATTACAATTATGTATTTGCGTCCGTCAGGCAGAATGACAGTGCCTGCATCTCCTAGCATTGCGCCGATATCCCCTGATTTATGCAAAAATTCAACGCCATACGGCAAGCTTGCTTGTATTAAATATCTGTTTTTAACATGACCAAGAATTTCTACAATTTCTGCCCTGCTTTCCAATGATAGAAAATTGGAATTTTCTATATTATAAAACATTTTCCCCATTTCTGCCGGAGTCGTGATATTTGTTCCGGTAAGGTCAGGCAACCAGTTATAATAATGTGTCGTTGAAAATCCCCAGTCTTTAACCGCTCTGTTAACTTCATTCATCCCCCCTACAGAGGCAAGAAGCATATTTGTAGCAGTATTATCACTATCTTGAATCATTAATTCAGCAAGCTTTTTGTATCTAAGCGCTATTCCGGACGGGAAATATTGGATTATTCCTGATCCCTCCGCAATAAAGGCGTTTTCTGTGTTCATTAAATCGTTTAAATCAAGTAAACCCTTTTCTGCTCTCTTGAAAACCTGAAATAAAACGGGAACTTTTATTATGCTTGCCGCGGAATAAGCCTTGTCCGCATTTATATCAACATATTTTCCTGTATTATAATCCCAGATGAAAATTCCCGGATTAAGTTCAGGATAACCAGCCATAAGATTTTTAAGCATTCTTGTCAGATTTGACATTTTTTCCGTTAAAACCGGTGAAGTCATTAAAGGTTTTTCTGTGTTTACCTGATCAATATATTTTGTATCAAGAAAAATATTGTCTGCTATGCTAAATTCGGCAGAGTCAATATATGAAACACTTTGAGGAATTTCAACGCCTTTATTTTTATATTTTTTAAGAAAAATAGTATTTATGTTGGTTATAAAAACCTGAGGAACAATAATTCCAAGAATCATGAAAAAAATTATAAGGAATTTCATTTTTGCAGCCTGTTTTTTTCTAACATAATTTCTCATTTGTTGTTTATACAAATAATTACTATTATAAGACAAATCATTACTGCAATGATTCTTTGTTATTGTTTTAGTTTCTTTTGAAATACACTGATAAGCCAATAAAACAACCCTCAGTCCAGCTATTGTCTTTAATTATCCACTTTTAACAAAAAGAGAATAATTAAAAAAATACTCAACAAATATATAATATATCAAAACTCGAAATATAGAAAGAACAATTAAATCAAAAACTGCAAAAAATCCCATAATTATTTGATTAGAACGGATTTATATAAAAACTTGCAGATTTAAAAAATTTTATAAAATTAAATATTTCTTAACATGTTTTATTCAATCAGCAGGGTAAAGGAAAAATAACTACACTTCAATTATAGTTTATACCAATCCAAATAAGTTTTCGTTAATTGCTTAAAAAGCTGATACCTACAGCCCGCGCCGCCCGCAGGGCGGCTCGGGCTGAGTAAGGGTAGGGCAGGTGTTTTGCCTTCGGCAAAACACCTGCTAATTAAGGATTTACAAAAACCATCTTTTTATTTACCGGTTTTTTAAATTGATTGGTATAGAATATGTTTGTTAAAACCGAAAAGGCGGCTTTTTAATTTTTTCTGTTTTTAATTTGTCCTAAAATAAATGGGCTATAAGCTTTACAGATATTTATGACCTCATCGGCATTATCTTTATTTGCGATAATACACATTCCAACGCCCATATTAAATGTTTTATATGATTCTTCCTCTCCAACAAGAAATAAAAGCTTATTAAATATAGGTTGTACAGGTATATTTGTTTTATTAATATTAGCAATAAGCCCATCAGGGATTACCCGTTCAAGATTTCCTGTAATTCCACCGCCTGTAATGTTTGCGCAGGCTTTTATAAGTTTTTTGTCGCATAGGTCAAGGATTTCATTTACATAAATATATGTGGGATCAAGCGCATTGTCTATTTCCTCTTTTGATAAAAGTCCTTTTTCATGAAGTTTTCTTATCAAAGTATAACCGTTTGAATGCGGACCGCTTGATTTTAATCCAATAATCACATCATTTTCTTTTACATTGGATTTAGAGAGTATTTGATCTTTTTTAACAAGTCCTACGGCAAATCCGCCGACATCAAAATGTCCTTCGGTAACAAGATCACCTAATTCAGCAGTTTCTCCGCCCAATAAAACGCAGTTGTATTTGAAAAGCTCTGTTTTAAGAGCTTTTATGAACCGCGCGGTAACTTCAACATCAAGTTTATGGGTGGCGAAATAGTCCAAAAAAAACATTGGTCTTGCGCCGGTACAAATCATATCGTTTAAATTCATTGCTATTAAATCAACAGCAGCTGTTTCAATTTTATTTCTTTCAAGCAGAGGGATAATTTTAGTTCCCACGCCATCTGCGCATCCGACAAGATAGTGTTCAGGGAATGCAGGATTCTCGTAAAGTCCTGCAAACATTCCTATATTATCGCTTTTAACTTCGTTTTTAATTAATTCTGTTAAGGCATCTGCTTTTTTTATGCTTACTCCAGCCTGTTCATAATTAAGCATATTAATTTCCTTATAAATTGATTAAATAAATTCAAATTTATAATCTCATAAAATTACTCTAAAACAAAGTTCCGCTATATACTAAACGACAAAACTAATTAACATGAATTTCTTGCGGGTAATGAGGAAAACTCGTTAAATGTGAATATATTAATGACTTTTATTATAATAACTTGAGTTGCTAAATAAATAATTTTATATTTGGCGTAGCGGCTGGCTTAGCCAGCCGCTACGCCAGTTTAAGGACATGCAGCTCGCAGGCTTTGCCTGCGAGCTGCATAAAAATTAAAATAAAATCTTAAGCTATTTCAGCGTTTCGACTAATTAGCAATTCAAGTTAATAATCTTATACTAATCATTAAAAGAAATCGGCAAATAAAAAAGCTGATTTTTGTAAATCCTTAATTGGCGGGTGTTTCGGCTTCGCCGAAACACCCGCTCTACCCTTAATCAGCCCGCGCCGCCCGCAGGGCGGCGCGGGCTGTAGGTATCAGCTTTTTAAGCAATTAACGAAAACTTATTTAGATTGATATAAAGCTTTGATGGGGCTCGCTTTGCGCGAAACCCCATAAAATTAGATTTTATAAAAATGATCTTTTATTTATGCTATGGCTCTTGTTCTTGTTACATCAAAGTTATAACCAAGTTTTGCCCATTCTTCATCTTCAATAAATCCGTTGCCGTTAAGATCATCAGATTTACCGTCGCCGTTAATGTCTGTTACTTTACCATTGTTAATCATGCCGAGTTTATCTCTGTTGTTTAATAATGTGCCATAAACTCCGCCTAATTGCTGATTCCCGTTGTGCCATTTTCCGTCAGCTTTAATGTTTACGCAACCTTCATCGTTATTTAAATGTAAATTAGCGTCGCCTTCTTTTGAAACAATGTCTACATTACCATCTTCAAGAACTGTAACTTTAGTTCCGTCTTTAGTTGTATATTCTTTGCCTTTTTCAAGTTTTTGACCGTTAAGAGTTGCGTTTCCGTCTTTATCAAAAAGGATTTCTTCGTTTCCAGCCATTACTCTTGCTTTTGTCATTACTTGAGGGTTGTTTGGATCTGCGGCTTCTGAATAAAGAGCATCTACCACAAGTCCATCGCCGTTTTTGGAATCTAAAATATTATATGTTTTACCGTTAACGCCTTTGTGATCGGTTGTTAATAACTCTCCGGCATTGTTTTCCACTTCAAAATGCGGATCACCCCAAACTCCTTTTGGAATAACACTGATTTCTGTTTGATTAAAATATTCCTGACCTTGTGTTAAAGTCGGCATTGGAGCTGTTCCCGGCAAGCCCGGCAATGCTGTAAATCCGGTGTAAGACTGATCGGGCTCTGTATACGGGAGAGGTTGCTCAACATAAGGCGCTTGTTGTTGCATAAACGGCATTTGTTGCATTCCCATTAATAAATATTGCAATAATTGGTCAATTCCAAAGCCAAAAGGTTGCTGATTATAAGGCATTTGTGAACCGAAGCCGTACGGATTTTGTGTATAAGGCATTTGTGAACAGAAACCAAACGGATTTTGCATTCCTATTCCTGTATAAGGCATTTGTGAACCGAAACCAAACGGATCTTGCATTCCCATTCCTGTATAAGGCATTTGTGAATAGAAACCAAACGGATCTTCTGTTCCCATTCCTGTATAAGGCATTTGTGAACCGAATCCGTATGGATTTTGTATTCCCATTCCCATGAATGGCATTTGTGAACCATAATTTAATTGATTTTGCATAAAGGGGTATTGCGGTCCAAAGTTAAAAATGTTTATAATAGTACATGGAGTAGAATTTTCTGCTGTTGCAGGGGGAAAATCAAAGCTGTAATTATCTGTTGGCAGAATTGAGTCATAGTTGTTTTCAAAACCTGTAAAGTAAGGCGCGGTTTGGAACGCGGATGTTTCATAATTCAACATAAAATCTCCTCCTCTAAAAAATATTCTTATTTTGCTTTAAATCTTTAAATTCATCCTCAAGTCAAAAAAAATAAAGTTAATAAACTTTTTAATTTCCTCTATGTATATAAAAACAACAGGACCGACGGGTATTCAATCCAGCTAAAAAAATTAACATTACTTAATAATTTTTTGCTTTTGTAACTACTACAGTGATTCATTAATTTTCAAGGTCATCCTGAGCATAGCGAACGATCTCATGGCATGAATACAACAAGATTCTTCGGGCAAAGCCCTCAGAATGACGCCCTAACGCGGGCTGGATATCAGCTTTTAAGCAATTAACGAAAACTTATTTTGATTGATATATAGTTTTTATCATTGCCAAAAATTGAAAACATATTTCATTCATATTAATGATAACATCAGCTAAAATTTATCTATATAATTAGATAATTCTTTAAAGAACTTCAATTTCGATTTTTAAATTTATGTTTTTATTTAAACTAAAGATTTTATCCGGATTAAAATGACTGAAACAATCATTAAAAATCTAAACATAGAACATGTGGAATATATATTAAGTAAATTAATGTATATTACAAACAAAACTTCCTTGCAAAGGATGTTTGTTTCGCAACTCGGAATTACGGCATTTTCTGATTATCTTGAAGAAAATGGATTAAACAGTTTCTCTAATAATAATTTGCATTCTATTTGCCCTATCTCTGAAGAATTGGATATAGCTGATATCGTAATTGAAAACAATATAATCATTGATGCAAGAACTGTTTGTGATGATTTATACCCTCAAATGTGCATCCCTAAAGAACATTTTATAAAGGGAATACAAGCTGATATTTATGTCGGGATAAAAATAAATAAAAATCTCGATCAAGCTGAATTCATCGGATTTATAAAAACAGATAATATTAACAAGGAAAAAGGAAATAAAAATTATTATCTGGTGGATATAGAAGAGTTAACTTCTGTTAGCTCCATAAAGAGCGCTGTTAATTCAATTGAAAAGTCCGAAAAAACTTATACTGCTGTGGATCATGAAAAAGCGGCGGCTTTATTTATTCCGTTTATTGATAAAATAATTTCTGAAGATGATAAAAACTTTTTAATTGCTCATTTATTCGGTTGTAATGAGTGCAGAAAGTCTTTTATAAATCTGTTTAATCTTAATCATAATTTGATAAAAATAAAAGAAAAATTATTGATTGATGAGGATTATAGCCTAAGATTATTCAGCGGTGACCCTGTTCTTGCGGGAAAAGAAGTATCAATCGAAATTGAAAAAGAAGCGGTATTTGAAGTTCTTGACGACGAAGAGCTTGAAAAAGAGGAAATTATTGCGTCTAAACTTCCTGAAATTGAAGAAGTTAAAGAAGAAGCGGTATTTGAAGTTCTTGACGACGAAGAGCTTGAAAAAGAGGAAATTATTGCGTCTAAACTTTCTGAAATTAAAGAAGTTAAAGAAGAAGCGGTATTTGAAGTTCTTGACGACGAAGAGCTTGAAAAAAAGGAAGTTATTGCATTTAAACTTCCTGAAATTGAAGAAGTTAAAGAAGAACTTCCTAAAAAACGACGTCATCTGGACTGGGCAGAAGAATTGACCGATGACTCACCGGTAATTGAAACCCCAAAAACAATTTCACTGCATGAAGAACCTGAAAAACTTGAAGACCTTTTCAGTGAAGAAGAAACACCTGTTAATTTATCAGATAATCTTCCTGAATTGGTATTATCAGATCATAAAATCAAAGAAAAAGATGAAAAACTGGATGAAAGCATAATTGGTTCTGAAAAAGATCAAAAAACTATAATTCCTAAAATTAATGATCCTGATATTAAAGCATTCTTTGAAGATAAAACTTATAAAAAAGAAGAAATTATCCGGGAAAAAACAGAAAGTTTATTTTCTGATGAAAAAAATGAAGAGATGGAGAATATTCTTGATATTCTCGAAGACGTTGAAATAATTAACGAAGAAGATGATATAGACAGCCTTTTCTCTTTTATTGACAGTGATTCTGCTGTTAAAACAGTCGCTTCGCAAGAAACGGATTCAGAAATTCCTGCTCTAGAGGAGCCGCCTGTTTCAGAAAGTAAAAAAGAACCTCCGGTTTTTACAGAAAAAAAGGGCGACTATTCTACAGTTTTATATTCCGAGAAAAAAACCGAAGAAGATACAGATTTTCTGATTTATGAAGAAGGTCAGGATTCTGTAAATATAATGAATCAGGAAGAGCTTTTAAATATTTTTGAAGATACCGCTGATGAGAATCTAAAAAATAATAAAAGAGAAAAAGCTAAATTAAAGTTCTTTATAAATACCCTGCTAAAAGATAAAAATATGCTGGCATTTACTGCTGCCATTACTTTATCTACAACAGTAGTATTTTTATATCTTGGACAAATTAATAAACAATTTGAAATTAAAACCGTCAATTTAAATAATAATAACCCTGAAACGAATAATCTTGAAAATATAAATAATAAACACGAAAACCAAAATTCATCGCAAAATCCGGAAGAAAATGAAAATGAGGAAACATCGGCAGAATTAAGAAAAAGAAGCCCGCTAAGGTCTTATACAAGAGAAGTAATAAAAACGGTTAAAAAAGAGAAAAAATTTGACCCAATAAACGGGTCTGATCCAAATAAAAAAGACCTGAAAGATTTGCAGGCAAACAATAACTTAAGTTTAGAAAAACTTAAAGAAATAAATACTGTTGAAATTAAGAATATTTCCTGGGAATTAAGCGCAGCTGTAGCAAGAGAACCTAAAATTAAAAAATATTTTCTTGACGCAGGTTATTTAATTAAAGAGAATCTTTCAAAAGACCTTTATATTCCCGGAATAAAAGTGCAAAATACTTTAATAAATATTCATTTAGAACTTGATTCTAAAGGGAAGATTATAACCAATAAGATTTCCAGCGGAAGTGGTTCTGATAAAGTAGATCAAATCTGTCTTAAAGCTTTGTCAGACATCATAAAAAACAAACAGTTCCCTGAAATGGTTATAAAGAAAGACAAAATAAAACTTAAACTTGTAATTAAGGTTTAAATTAAATAGAGAAAAAGATGAAAAACAATCAGGAAAATAAAAAGTTAATAGAAACGATTATCAGACAAAGTCCCGGCTTTAGAGCGAATAAGGATTTGTTTGATGAGATCATGGAAGAAAGCGTTAAAAAAGTTGACAGTTTTCTTGAAAAGTCTTCTTCTGAATCAGTATCTGAGATTTACCTAAAAAAAATTATAAGCTCAGTAATTATCGATATTATTAAAAAAGCTGAGAAAATAAGAGAAGAAAAAAACAAACAACCGCAAAAAGAACCTGTTGTCGAAAATCAGGAAGTTCCTATAAAATATCTAACTGATGAACAAGGAAAAATTATTTATGATGTAGAAATTAAACAAACAGTAAAAACTAATGAAATAAACATTTCTGAAGAAAAAATAAATGTTTTAAAAGCAAAAATCAAAAAACTGGATAAAGAAGCGCCTTCAAAAGAATATAAAAGAATATTCGAATTAAGATTTCTTAGACAAATGAATTATAAAGAAATCTCAAAGAAACTGGAATTACCTGAAAATGAGATTTTAATAACATTGCAGGAGCTTTTTAAAGAACTCAATCTGATTTTATCTTAAATTTCATTAAAATTTTAACATAACAAACCGGGTCCGCTAATTATGAAAAAATTAATTTTAACCATAGCTTTAATAATGTCAATATCACAACCTGCTTCGGCTTCTGAAGAAATGGCAGATGACTGGGGCAGCATTGATGACAATTATAATCAGGCTAATTATGAACAGATTGTCAGTGATAAAGATTACGAAAATGCGCTCAATGCTTTAAAAGGGTTACAAAAACCTAATAAAAAGCTGGAGAAAAAATTAAAGGAAAAAGGGCTGAATTTAAATAAAGAAGAATCGGAGAAAAGATTTGCGCTGGAAGTTCCTGTTAGATCAGAACCGCTTTTTACCCTGCCTATAAATGTCAATCATAACGGCGCATTAATAGATCAGGGATTTTATTTAGCTAAAGTAATAAAGATAAACAGTAAATATTTTATAAGACTAACAAAGGGTGAAGGACGGATTATCGCTGATATTGAAGCAAATGTTTTTCAAACAGGAAATATAAATAAAAATTCAGAAATTCCCGAAAAAATCTTTTCGGAAATAATTGACAATGAAAGGCTAAAAGTTACATATAGCGGGACTGATGTAATTTTAGAAGCCTATTTATGGATTCAGCAGGGCAATTTTTAAGGGCGCATCTAAAAACAAAAGAATTTTATTGTTTATATCTACCCCCCTGCCCCCTCCCCAAGGGAGGGGAAGAAGAGTTGATAAGGGTTTTGCCGGCGTAGCCGGCAAAACCCTTATCAAAAAATAATACTCTTTTGATTGCAACTTGATATTAAATATAAATATCTCTTTCGCCGTCGTTTATGCGGTCAAGTTTTTTATTGACGCTTTGTTTTAATTTTTCGTCATTAATTTCAGCCAGATGTTTTTGAATACACTCCATGCCGGCTTGTCGAGTTTCCGGGCTTGCATAGTCTTCCAAAAATTCTTTAAAAGTCAGAATAGCATTTGGCTGGCAGAATTTTTGTATTAATCCGGGTTTTGCCAGGTCCATAAAATCTTTTCCAACCCTGCCAAGTCTGTAACAGCTTGTGCAAAAGCTTGGAAGATAGCCTGTTTCTGAAAGTTCTTTTATAACTTCATCAAGTCCTCTATGATCGCCTACTTCAAACTGTTCTGCGCTGTCATCTTCGCAATATCCGCCAGGATTAGTTCTTGAACCTGCGCTCATCTGGGAAACGCCTAGTTCCAGCACTTCTCTTCTGAAATCAGCTCTTTCTCTTGTGGTAAGAATAAGACCGGTATAAGGAACAGCAAGCCGTAAAACAGCGACGATTTTTTTGAACTCTTTGTCGGTAACGGCATGCGGCGGATTTTCCGCAACTTCACTGCCTTTTGCCGGTTCAAGTCTTGGTATTGAAATTGTATGAGGACCTGTTCCATATTTTTTATCAAGATAATCAGCGTGTGAAAGCATTGCAAGCACTTCAAATCTGTAATCAGTCAGCCCATAAAGAACGCCCACTCCCACATCATCAAGTCCAGCCTGGAATGCTCTGTCCATTGTTTCAATACGGTAATCATAATTGGCTTTTAACCCTGATACATGCATTTTTTTATAAGTTTCACGGTGATATGTTTCCTGAAATGACTGAAAAGTTCCAATATTAAAAGTTTTTAGGCGTTTAAAATCCTCAACCGATAATGGAGCAATATTTATATTAATTCTTCTCAATTCGCCTTTATTAATTTTAAGTTCATAAAGTTTTTTAATAACTTCTTCGACATAATCCAGATTAATTTGCCCCATATCTTCGCCTGCGACGAGAAGAACCCTTTTATGCCCCATTTTTATTATGGCGCTTGCTTCTTCAACTACTTCATCAATGTTTAATTTTCTTCTTTTTATATCTTTGTTCACTAATCTAAAACCGCAGTAAAGGCAGTTATTTGTGCAGTAATTGCTTATGTAGAGAGGAGAAAACAAAACAATTCTTTTTCCGTAGATTTTTTCTTTAACAGTTTTCGCTGTTTTAAAAAGTTGGTTTAAAAGCTGATCATCTTCAATATTAAGAAGAAAAGCCGCTTCTTCCATAGAAATGCCTTTTAAGAGAAGGGCTTTATTTAAGATTTCATTAATTTTTTCTTTGGACGCATTTAAATCCATAAGTTCATTAATTTTTTCTTCATTAATAATTGAATTTGCGTTTGTTGTCATTTTTAATTCCTCAAGTGTTTAATTGATTTTATAAAATTAAGTATAACTCTTCAAAAAATCCTTAAACATTAATTTTTTATTATTTTTTAAATTATTTTAATTTTATGCCAAATATTGAGAGAAACGCTTAAATAAAAAACTAATATCTACATCCCGCGCCGCCCGCAGGGCGGCGCGGGATGAGTAAGGGTAGAGCAGGTGTTTTACCGAAGGCAAAACACCTGCTAATTAAGGATTTAGGGCACCTCTAAAAACTCGATTTTTTGAAATTTTCATGAAATTTGGTTGGGGGGGCTGTCTAAAAAGTAAATTTTAGCAACCTCTTTGTATAAAAAAAATAAATAAAACTGGCTCTATGCAACAGCCAGTTTTTTCATATTGTGCGCAATGCTCAATAAACC
>JAKLDH010000066.1 GCA_022703625.1 Cyanobacteriota bacterium
CTCTGGCGACTATTTTTCATCTTTTCCCGAGAATGGTAAGGGATATTGCCAGAGAACGGAATAAAGAAATCGAATTTTTTATAACAGGAAGTGAAACAAGCGTTGATAAAAAGATAATTGAAGAAATCAAAGCTCCTTTAATGCATATAATAAGAAATTCTGTAGATCATGGAATTGAAACGCCGGCAGAGCGGATAGAAAAAGGCAAAACGCCTATGGGGAAAATCTTGCTGGCGGCGTATCATCTTGAAAACAGCGTTTTGCTTGAAATAACAGATGACGGAAAAGGCATTGACATAGACGCAATTAAGAGAAAAGTTCTGCAAAAAGAGCTTTTAACGTCTGAGGAGCTGGAAGCAATGTCTGAAGAGCAAATAATGAATATAATATTCTGGCCCGGATTTTCTACCGGAGAAACCGTAACCGACATTTCCGGCAGAGGAATAGGGCTTGATATTGTTCACACTAAAATATCCCAGCTTAACGGACATATAAAAGTCAAATCCACTCTTGGAAAAGGATGCCAGGTTTCCCTTCAGATACCTGTAACAATGGCTACAATAAACTCATTTCTTGTGGAATCAAACAACCAGACTTTTGCGATACCTACAAATTCAATAAAAACAACATTGCTTGTAAAAAGCGAACAGGTTTTCTCTAAAGAAGGCAAAAAGGCGATTCTTGTTGAAGATCGTACTGTGCCGATATGCAAGCTGTCTGAAGTTCTTGATTTGCCTGATAATATTGATATTTCAGGCAAGCTGGTAATAATTGTAGTGCAGGTAGAAGATATTCAGATCGGCTTTATTGTTGACCGGCTTATAGGGGATCATGAAATTCTGCACAAAAATCTTTCAGCGCCGCTTATAAAGGTAAGAAATGTTGCCGGCATTACAACTCTTGGATCAGGGGACCTTTGCCTTATTTTAAATGTAAGTGATTTAATAAAATCAGCATATATGAAATTCGGAAAAACCAATTTAACGCCGTCGTCAATAACCGTTAAATCAAAAGAAGACGGGGGTAAGAAAAACGCATTGGTAGTTGATGATTCAGCAACGACGAGAATTTTACAAAAAAACATCCTTAAATCTGCCGGCTACATGGTGGATGTGGCGACTAACGGCTTTGACGCTCTTTCGAAGTTGACATCTCATCAATATGATTTCATTGTCAGCGATATTGAAATGCCTCAAATGAATGGATTTGAGCTAATAGAGAGAGTCCGGCAGGATAAAAAGTATGAAAACATACCTGTTATCCTTGTTTCTTCGCTTGCGTCGGAGGAAGACCGGTTAAAAGGGATAAATGCAGGCGCAAATGCGTATATAACAAAAGGAGAATTTAATCAGGAACTTTTGCTTAACACGATAAAGAGGCTGATTAATTAACTTGAATTGCTAAATAAATAATTTTATATTTGGCGTAGCGGCTGGCTTCGCCAGCCGCATAAAAAATTAAAATAAAATTTCAATCTATTTCAGCGTTTCGACTAATTAGCAATTCGAGTTAATTAAGGTTAGAATAAAAGTTTTTAAACAAATTTTTTTAAAAATATAGACCGATAATATTTTTTATGTAAAAAACAAAAAGCAGACATTTGAAGACAAGGGGGTTCAGGGGCTTACCCCTGATGAATATGTCAGTTTGACATGTTAGACCAAGTTGTAATCAAAAGAGTATTATTTTTTGATAAGGATTTTGCCGGCTATGCCGGCAAAACCCTTATCAACTCTTCTTCTCCTCCCTTGGGGAGGGGGCAGGGGGAGGGAGATTTAATACTATACCAATCATTAAAAGAAATAAGTAAATGAAAAAGCTGATACCTACAGCCCGAGCCGCCCGCAGGGCGGCTCGGGCTGAGTAAGGGTAGGGCAGGTGTTTTGCCTTCGGCAAAACACCTGCTAATTAAGGATTTACAAAAACCATCTTTTTTATTTAACGTTTTTTAAAATTGATTGGCATAAGATCGCAATATGTAGGCTAATCCGGCATAATCTCTTTTTCAAGGCGAGTTATAAGATCATTAAAAGGAATTTTAGCGACTACTTCTCCTTTTTTGAAAATATATCCCTCTCCATTTGCGCCGGAAATTCCTATATCCGCAAACTTTGCTTCGCCGGGACCATTTACCGGACAGCCCATTACGGCAATTGTTAAGGGTTTTTCAATATTTTTAAATTTTTCTTCCACATTTTTTGCCAGATTTATTAAATCTATTGTACATCTGCCACAAGTAGGACAACTTATTAAACTAAGCCCTTTTTTTCTTAAATTAAGGGCTTTTAAAATTTCCCACCCTGCATAAACCTCTTCAATAGGGTCTTCTGTAAGAGAAATTCTTATTGTATCCCCTATCCCCTCAAGAAGAAGACTTCCAATTCCCATAGAAGACTTTATAAGACCGGATTTTAACGTTCCTGCTTCTGTAACTCCTAAATGAAGAGGGTAGTCAGAAATTGCCGCAAATTTTTTGTACGCTGCAACCATTGTAGGTACATCGCTTGCTTTTAAAGAAACTTTTATCAAATCAAAATCGAGATTTTCCAGAATTTTTATATGGCGCATAGCGCTTTCTATAATGCTGTCAGGCAATTCTTCAGGTTTATGGGAAAGGTCTTTCTCGAGAGAACCTGCATTAACCCCTATTCTTATCGGAATATGCCTTTCTTTTGCCGCATTTACAACTTTTTCCACAAATTCCCTTTTTCCTATATTTCCCGGATTTAATCTCAGAGCATCTGCGCCATTTTTGATAGAAACGATGGCTAATCTGTAATCAAAATGAATATCAGCAATAAGCGGGATTTTTATTTGTTTTTTAATTTCTAAAATAGCTTCTGCCGCTTGTTTATCAGGCGCTGCAACTCTAATAATCTCGCAACCGGCATCTGTTAGCATTTCAATCTGTCTAACCGTAGCTTTTATATCTCTTGTGTCGGTATTGCACATGGATTGCACTGAAATAACTGAATCCCCGCCAATTTCAACGCCGCCTATATTTATTTTTCTTGTGTTTTTCTTTTTTATCATCGGTTTCAAGCTTAAATTTAAAAAACGTTTATATAACAATATTTATTTTTATTTGAGCATTGCGCTTCACTATTAGCTTAACATGAGAATAAAAAAATTTAGGAAATAAACTTTTCAAAAAGAAGTGATATTTTACTATAGTGTTCTGATAAAATAATTTTTAATTTGTTAAAAAATTAAGGATTTACAAAAACCATCTTTTTTATTTACCGGTTTTTTTATTGATTGGTATAGATGTTCTTTAATTTATTTTAAGAGCAATATATTATTGGTATAATAATTTTATACAATATTTTTTTAAAAATAGGAGTCTAAAATAACTTATGAAATTGACTGTTCTGGGAGCTGGAAGCTGGGGATTAACTCTTACTTGGCTTTTAAACGATAATTTTGATGAAATTGCGCTCTGGTCAAGAGAAGAGGATTTAACGGAAGAGCTTGTTCTTACGAAATCTGTTAAATTCCCGCTTGAAGTCCAACTTGACAATAAGGCGCAAATAACTTCAAACCTTGAAGACGCAATAAAAGACGCGCAAATTATTCTTGTTGTTGTTGCCACATCAGCAATAAGGTCAGTTTGTCAAAAACTTAAAACAGCGGGAATTAAATCAAATCAGATTCTTGTAAACGCTTCAAAAGGGCTTGAATTACCCGGGTTATTCAGAATGAGCGAGATTTTCGCTCAAGAATTGCCAAACAACAAATTTGCGGTTCTTTCCGGTCCTACTCTTGCCGCAGAAGTGCTTAAAGGACAACTTACAGCGGCGTCCATAGCCTGTGAGGATATGGAAACAGCTAATTTCCTTCAAAAAAATCTTGCGGTTACAGAAAAATTCAGGCTTTACAGTAATGCTGACGTTATCGGAGTGGAGCTTGGCGGTAGCTTAAAAAATGTTATAGCCATTGCTTCAGGATTTATTGAGGCAATGAAGCTTGGGGATAACGCAAAAGGAACTCTTATGGCAAGAGGACTTGCTGAAATTGTAAGGGTTAGCGTTGCGCTAGGAGCAAATCCAAGCACGCTATACGGGCTTTCAGGCGTTGGCGATCTTTTTGCAACCTGCAACAGCCCCTTAAGCAGAAATTTTAGAGTGGGTTATATGCTTGGACAAGGAAAAAAGCTTGACGATATTCTCAAAGAAATTGGAGCTGTAGCAGAAGGAGTGAAAACGTCCAAGGCAATGCTGGAATTATCAAAAAAGCTTGGCATTGAAACTCCTCTCTCAGCGGCTGTCTATGAGGCGGTTTATACAAATATCACGCCTGAAGAAATTGTTTCCAAGCTCATGTCCAGAAAATTAAAACCTGAAGATTCTTATAAACTGGCAAAATAAAATATTTTATAAGCGAGGGCAAAATGAATAATAATCTAATTAAAGCATTTAAAGAAATACCTAAAACCTTCCTCTTAATTATAATTTCTTCAATAATTATCCTGATAGCCTGTTGGTGTTTCTTTTTAAAACAAATGCTTTCTGACGTTGAAACGATTTCTTATGACTGGCGGGCAAAAATCGCCTCTGAAAAAAACGCCTTTGGAGTCCCTTTCTCTCATCATGACCCGAATATTGTACTTTTAGCCGCCGGAGATGACACAACAAAAATCCTTGAAAACTATCCTGAAATAGGCTTGGGAAGATGGCCCTGGAAAAGGGAAGTCTGGGGAAATGTCGTTAATTTCATCTCAAAAGGCAACCCTAAATCAATCGTTTTTGACCTGAAATTTGAAGGCTCACAGGGAGAAACAATCGCTGATAAAGAATCAGACAAGTATTTTGCAGATGCTGTTAAAAATAAAAACGTCGTAATTTCAACCGCTCTTTCTCATCCACGAAAAAATTCCGCTCAAGTTGACGAATATATTAAAATAATTGATGAAGAACTAAAAAAACAGAATAAATCAATAGAAAATGTGCCGGTTGATTTTGTAAATAAAACGATAGCAAGCTTTTACAGTCAGGTTTATAATAAAAGTTCTTTAAGCGAAAAATTTGCCTTAAAGCCGCAATATGATTATTATCAAGATGTATTGTACGGAAATGAAAATGATCGAAAAATTCCTGATAGCATAACTTTTTATCAAAAATCGTCAATATATGACGAATTGCTTGCAAATACTCAATATCTTGGAGTTATAAACCTGCAACAAAGCGAAAATGTTGTTTTCAGGAATCATGTGCCGCTTTATAAGCTCGTCTATTCTGACGGAAGCTCTTATATTCCGTCATTACCGCTTTCAGCAGCGCTTTCAGCTATACCTGAAAAAGAAAAAACTCCTTTCAGGTTTGAAAAAAACAAAATTATTATCGGGCAAAGAGAAATCCCTCTTAATAACGAGGGAAATATCCTTCTAAACTGGCATGGAGCAGGCGGTACTTATGAAAATATACCTGTTGCAAAGGTAATACTTAGCTCAGCTCTTGAAAACGGACAAATTAAATCCTTAAAAGAGTTTGATAAAATTCATTCAGGATATTTTAAAGATAAAATTGTCGTGATTGGACAGACTTCTGCTGGAACTGATATTCATCCTACGCCTATGTCATCGGTTTATCCGGGACCGGAAATTATAGTTACTGCTATAGATAACATTTTAAACGATGCTGACACTACAAATCCCAATAGAAGAAAGTTTATACAGAAATCACCCGTCGTAATAGACTTTCTTTTGGGGTTTATCCTTTGTTTTGTCATTGGATACACAATGATAAAAACAAAATCCAACGCTTTTAAGATGCAAATTTTTGCTTCAATTTTGCTGTTATTCGTAATTTTCGCAATTTTTGCATTTGTTCATCCTCAGATCAGAATATGGTTAAATATGACTTATCCCTTGATATTTATGGTTTTAACCGGTATTAGTTCTTATGCTTATGTAACTTATCTGGAAAACAAGGAACGAAAACAGGTTGAAATGATGTTTGGCAAGTTTGTATCGCCGCAAATTCTTGAAAAATTGCTTACAGAAAAGAAAGAAATCTCTCAAAGCGGTCAAAGAAAAATAATGACAGTGCTTTTCTCTGACATAAGAGGCTTTACTACTCTATCAGAACAACATCCGGCTGATGAAGTCATTGCGATTCTTAATGAATACATAACAGAAATGGTTGAGGTTATTCTCGGCTATAACGGAACTTTAGATAAATATATCGGCGATGCGATTATGGCGTTTTACAATGATCCTGTTGAAATGGAAGATCACGCTTTAAGAGCGGTTCTTACTTCAATCGGAATGAAAAATAAACTTGTAGAGCTTAATGAAAACTGGAACAAACAGGGAAAAGCTCCTCTTAATATAGGAATAGGCATAAATACCGGCGATATGATCGTAGGGCACATGGGTTCTCATAGATTAGTCGACTATACAGTAATTGGCGACAATGTAAACCTTGCTTCGAGGATTGAAAGCCTTACAAAAAACTATGGAGTTAATATTTTAATCAGCGAATCAACTTATAATGAAGTAAAAGAACAGGTTGACGCGCGTTATATTGATGAAGTAGTTGTAAAAGGCAAGAAAAATGCGGTGAAAGTATATGAAGTTCTTGGCTTAAAGCCTGAATTTGAGGAATTATACCAATCATTAAAAGAAATAGGCAGATGAAAAAGATGATTTTTGTAAGTCTTTAATTGGCTTTTTAACAAATTAACGAAAACTTATTTGGATTGGCATAGCAACTCAAGTAAATTACAATCTCTTCTTACACATCAACATATATCATCATTTGTTTAAGAATTTTTAAAGTGCTGTCCATATCAACAGCTTCAGTAGTTCTTTGTTGCAAAAACTTGTTAATATTCGGCATCATTTCAATGGCTTTATCAAGAACCGGATTTTGTCCTGATTGATACATTCCAACGTCTATTAAATCTTTATTTTCTCTGTAAACAGCAAGCAGTTTTCTCATTTTTGCAACCGCTTCCTGATGTTCAAGATCGGTTATTTCGGTAAAAAGCCTGCTTATACTGCCAAGCACGTCAATTGCCGGATAATGATTCATTTCCGCAACTTTTCTTGAAAGAAATATATGACCGTCCACAATCCCTCTTACAGTATCAACAACAGGATCATTAATGTCATCGCCTTCCATAAGCACGGTATAAAGAGCTGTAATTGATCCTTTTGGGCTTGTTCCAGTCCGCTCAAGCACTCTTTGCAGCCAGGAAAAGATAGATGGCGGATAGCCTTTCATCGTGGGAGGTTCTCCAATTGAAAGTCCCACTTCTCTTCCAGCCATAGCGCATCTTGTAACGGTGTCTGTCATAAGAAAAACTTTTTTACCCTGATCTCTAAAGTATTCACAAACAGCAGTTGCAGACTGAAGAGCCCTCATTCTTATTAAAGGCGGCTGATCTCCGGTAGAACACACAAGAACAGATCTTTTCATTCCTTCTTCTCCAAGACTGTTTTCGATAAATTCTTTAACTTCCCTTCCCCGTTCTCCAATCAGAGCCATTACATTAACGTCAGCTTCAGTATTTCTTGCTATCATTCCAAGCATGGTGCTTTTTCCAACGCCGCTTCCGGCAAATAAGCCCATGCGCTGACCCGCTCCAAGAGTTAACATAGAGTCGATAACCCTGACTCCTGTTTGAAATTTGTTTTTAATTATGGGTCGGGTAAAAGCATCGGGAGGATCATGGTCTATTGGTCTATAAAGCGCTTTTGACGTATCCAGAGGCTGACCGTCAAGAGGAATTCCCAACGGATTTACAAGCCTGCCTAAAAGGAAATCACCCATAGGAAACATTATAGGAGTTCCTGTTGAGGTAACAAGACTTCCCTGCGCAATTCCTGCCCCATCGTACAAAAGAAGCATCTGCGCGACATCTCCTTTAAAAGCAACAACTTCTGCCGGTTTTTGTTCTCCGCTAGCGGTTTCGATATAGCACATATCGCCTATTTTAAGCCCCGGAAGTTTTGCTTCTACCGTTAATCCCAGAAGTTTTGATACCGCGCCTCTATACTTGTAGGTTTCAGTCTGTTCTATAATTTTAAAAGCCTTATCCCTGATACTTTCTATTTGTTTTTGATATTTTGTTTCCTGCATATAAATTCCTTGGTGTCTTACTTGTATGTTAATGATATTAGTTTAATATGTCAAAAAAGTTATTGGTATAAGCGCTTTGTTATACCAATATAAATAAGTTTTCGTTAATTCGTTAAAAAACTAATTAACTCGAATTGCTAATTGGTCGAAACGCTGAAATAGATTGAAATTTTATTTTAATTTTTTATGCGGCTCGCAGGCAAAGCCTGCGAGCCGCATGCCCTTAAAACGGCGTAGCGGCTGGCGAAGCCAGCCGCTACGCCAAATATAAAATTATTTATTTAGCAATTCAAGTTAATTAAGGCTTTATAAAAATTGTATCTTTATTTACCGGTTTCTTTCCTTGAGTGATGCCTTAAGAAAATATTATAAAAAAAGCCCCGTTAATCAACGGGGAAGAAGAGATCATGAGGCAGATTTTGTTTTTATTCAAAACAGCTTTTATTATTAAAATTATTTAACCACTAATTAAATAATTTTTTTACAAACTTAAACACTTCAAAACACAAATTACTATTTAAATCTTTATCTAAAGATAACGTATTGTTTTAATAATACTCATAAAATTAATTTTGGCTATTAGCCTTAAGAATTAAAAACAATTAGTCATCAGTATAGTTTTTATCAGGATTTTCGTAAAGTTTTGTTAAATAAATAAAATTATAGTGTTCCAAGAAAATAGTTTTTAATTTGTTAAAAAGCTTATATCTATAGCTTGAACCGCCCCGCAGAGCGGTTTAGGCTGAGTAAGGGCGTAGTAGGAGTTTTGCCAAAGGCAAAACTCCTACTAGTTAAGGCTTTACAAAAATCACCTTTTTTATTAGTATAAAACCTCCAAAGATGATTTCTAAGAGCCGCATAATTCCTGTTTTATCAGTTCAACAACTTTTGATACGGCTTCATCTTTTAAAACTTTAAACATTTCTCCTGTTGAACGCAGTTTAATTTCCACCATGCCCTCGCTAAGAGTTTTTCCTGCGGTTATTCTTACAGGAAATCCAATTAAATCAGCGTCTTTAAACTTAACTCCGGGTCTTTCGTCCCTGTCATCAATAACTGTTTCAATATTTTTCTCTATTAACCTTTTATAAAGCTCCTCTGCGATACCCATTTGGAACTCATCTTTAACGTTTACAGGAACAATTACGGCATGATATGGCGCTATTGCCATATTCCATTGAATACCGTCTTTATCATGATATCTTTCAATTGCCGCCGCCGCTGTTCTGGAAACCCCTATGCCGTAACAGCCCATTATAAACGGTTTTTCCTTACCGTTTTCATCGGTAAAGTTGGCTTTCATTTTTTCTGAGTATTTAGTCCCCAGTTTAAAAATGTTTCCAACTTCGATTCCTTTTGTAATTTCAAGCTTTCCGTCGCATTCAGAGCAAAAATCGCCTGCCAGAGCGAGTCTTATATCAGCTATTTTTTTAGGAAGATTAAATTCCGCGCCCCAATTTGCGCCGACAAAATGTTTATTCGTAACATTTATTCCGATGACAAAATTCTTTAACTCTTTAATACTCTCATCTCCGACTATTTGAACATCAATTCCTTTAGGTCCTATAAAGCCAGGTTGCGCATTAAAGCCGAATTTTTGAGTTAGTTCCTCGATTTCAGCGTTTCCGGCAATCCGTATTTCATTTGCGTTAATGACATTTTTCAGCTTTATTTCTTCAACAGTCCTGTCCCCTCTTATTAAAGCTAACACAGGTTTGTTATCAGCAATATAAACAAGGGTTTTACAGATACATGAAGGTTCAATGCCAAAGAATTTGGTTAAATCTTCGATAGATTTTACGCCGGGAGTTTCAGCTTCTTTTGCTTCAGAGAATTTGCCGTCTGTTTGCGCCGGAGGCATAACTGATTCTGCCCTGTTAGAATTTGCCGCATAAGTACAGGTATCGCAATAGAGCACATCATTTTCGCCGCTGGCGGTTTTTGTTAAAACCATAAATTCATGACTTACGCTTCCGCCGATTGCGCCGCTGTCACTGCGAACCATTCTCGTTTCCAGCCCGCATCTTTTGAAAATTCTGGTATAAGCCTCCGACATTTTTTGATAGCTCGTTTCTAAGCCTTCTTCGCTGGTATCAAAGCTGTAAGCATCTTTCATAAGAAACTCTCTGCCTCTTAAAACGCCAAAACGAGGTCTTATTTCATCTCTAAATTTATCCTGAATCTGGTATAAATTCACTGGAAGCTGTCTATAAGACTTTATTTCATCTCTAACAAGCGCTGTAATTATTTCTTCATGCGTTGGTCCTAATGCATTCATTCTGCCATGACGGTCTTGAACGCGCATTAGTTCTTTACCGTAAGCCTGCCATCTTCCTGACTCTTCCCAAAGCTCTTCCGGCTGTAAAATAGGCATTAAAAGCTCCTGAGCTCCTGCCGCATCCATTTCTTCTCTTATAATATTAGAAATTTTCTTTAGAACCTTCCACATTAAAGGCATATAGGTATAAACGCCGCTTGTTAATTTTCTTATATAACCTGCTCTGAGCATTAACTGATGGCTTACAACCTCAGCGTCAGAAGGAGTTTCTCTTAATGTCGCAAAAAATAAATTCGTCATTCTCATGGGAATTTTCCTCGATTTTGTTAAATATCAAATGTTATTATACATGAAACAATGTCTGATTCACTATGAAAATGTCCATTTTCCCGATCTTAAAATATCGGAAAAAATATACTGAATTACTTGAATTGCTAAATAAATAATTTTATATTTGGCGTAGCGGCTGGCTTCGCCAGCCGCTACGCCGTTTTAAGGGCATGCGGCTCGCAGGCAAAGCCTGCGAGCCGCATAAAAAATTAAAATAAAATTTCAATCTATTTCAGCGTTTCGACTAATTAGCAATTCGAGTTGAATTGAAGGCGCAAAATGGATAAGCTAAAAAAGACAAAAACCCCGAAGCCTTATAGCCTCTGGGTTTTTGTGGTGGAGACGGAGGGTTTCGAACCCTCGTCCAAGACGGGCACAAACAAACTTCTACGTGTGTAGTCCGCTATTTTTGTCATCCGAATCAGGTCAGCGTTCATACCCATAACCCGGATCAAGCATTTTTACAGTCCTGCCGGACCTTGAAGGTTGTCTTAGTTCAGCTTACCTTCGTCTGCTGAAAGCATCCGGTATAATGACACCGGTACTAACTCGACCGGCTGGAGTTAGCCGATGGTTGACCGCTTTTAAGCAGCGACTCTCGCTACGTTGTAGTGAGCCGCGAAATCAACTGTTCTTACATTGTTGGCATTTAATACCGTTGCTCGTTGATATCGGAGAACAGCGCTCCGACACGCCGCTTGTTTCTACCAGTACGCCCTGTCAAATCCAGAACGTCCCCATGTTGTTATAATTGTTGATTAAACAGCTATTTTCGATTTTCAGAAATCGATAAAATCTTTATAAAATTATATTAAATTTTAATTGTTTTTCGTGTTTTATATTGAAAAATTTATAAAATAATCTAAAAAAAAGATATAAATTAAATAAGTTAGTTATAATTTTTACTAAATTGTTTACAATTTGTAATATCTTTAAATAAATTATCAGTAAATTTCTGATTATCCGAAAATACTCAACAATTGCATATTAAATTTTCAAAGTTCATTTATAATATTATAACATGCCGAAGGTCGGATTTGAACCGACACGATGTTGCCATCGGTTGATTTTGAGTCAACTGCGTCTGCCGTTTCGCCACTCCGGCTTGTTATAAGTATTTTAACAAAAATAAATATAATTTTCCAGTATATGCGCAATACATAAATAAGCAGAGCCGCAACTTTGCTTATTTATGATTTTCGATATATTTATTTTATGTTTGAATAAGCCCATGCGTTTAAGTTTGGTTGTTCTGCCGTAATTATATCTTTAGGCTCATCTTCATCAGCTCCGTGCGCTATAGATTTATATAGCCTGTTATAATACTCTATAACCATTCTGTCTGAATGGAAATAAGCTTCAGCAGTTCTGATAGACTGACGCATTAAATCAGCCCATCTTTTTTGATCTTCGTAATATGTTGGAATAATTTTATTTTCAACAATATTCATCATGCATTCATAGTCTTTCCAATGACGCTCTTCCCAGGAAATTTCATCGTCAAGACCCGGATATGTAACAGTATAGCCGTTAATATCATCGAAAGTTCCTTCCACTGCCCATCCGTCATAAACCGACAAATGCAACGCGCCGTTCATGTTAGCGGACATGCCTGATGTTCCTGACGCTTCAAACGGTCTTAACGGTGTATTTAACCATACATCCGTTCCTTTTTTAAGCAATGCGCTTAAATCAAGCTCATAGTTCGGAAGCACAACAACATTTGGCAGTTCATAAGACTGTTTAAGAATATTATTAAACATATCTCGTCCTAATGTGTCGGCAGGATGGAATTTTCCTGAGAAAATAAGCTGAATTTTGTTTTCTTTAAGCAATTTAGCAATACGATCTCTTTCCATAAGGATTAACCATGCCCTTTTGTAATCGGCAAATCTTCTTGCCCAGGTTATAGTCAACACATCAGGGTTAAACAGTTTTCCTGTTTTTCCTGAAATATATTTAAATAACTCTTTTTTCATCTGTTTTTTAATTGATAAAAGATTATTATGATCAGGTGATTTTTCAGCTTCCTGAATTCTTGAATCTTGCCAGAAATTAAGGTTAACAGCGTTAGTTATCGCTAAAATAGGACATTTATCCTTGACATGCTGCCACATTTTATTGGCAACTAAGCCATGCAGCTGGGAAACAGCATTTGCAACCCTGCTCATTTTAAGAGCGGCAACTGTAAGAGAGAAATTTTCTCCGCCTAATTCAACGGCTTTTTCTCTTGAAGTTCCGGCAAAAAATCCGCCATGCATTAATGTATCCACCCAGTGAACTTCATTTCCCGCAGAAACAGGCGTATGAGTTGTGAAAACTGTTTTTGCCCTGACTTGATTTAAATCTCCGTTGAATTCTCTTAAAAGTTCAAATGCCGCAGGAAGAGCATGCCCTTCATTCATATGAATAAGATCAAAATTATAACCGACTTCTCTTAAAACTCTGACTCCCGCAACTCCTAAAACAACTTCCTGAGCAATACGGATGCTTTCGTTGCTGTCATAAAGTTTATGCGTTATTGCTCTGTCTTCAGGCGTATTTTCAGGCAAATCTGTTGTTAATAAATAAATCGGGCATGTGCCGAAAATTTCCGGCTCTAATCTGTATGCCTTTACTTTTACGTTTCTTCCATAAATTTTAACGTCAACAGTAACTCCCGTGTCTGTTAAAAAATCGTATTGCTTTCTTACATAAGCAATTTCAACAGTGCCTTCGCTGCTGATTCTTTGATCGTAATATCCGTATGACCAGAACATTGTTACTCCAACCATAGGCACGCCAAGATGACCGGCTGATAACATATGGCTTCCCGCAAGGAATCCAAGCCCTCCCGCATAAGTGCTTAATGTCTGATCTATTGCCATTTCCATCGAAAAATATGCTACTTTTGGTAATGTCATTTTATTCTTACCCTTTTTATTTCCTTCTTTACTTTCATACATGATAATGTAACTTTATTTTTAAAATTTTAGATTTAGTAATCTATTTTATAACACTTTAAATAAATTTAATAATTGTTAATAATTATTAATAATTTTAAAAATATAAATGATTATACTTTATAAAACAATTTTTTTTAACTCCCATTATTTTTTATTTATTAAAGTTTAATAAATTAGAGATTTTTAACTGTCACTAAAATATACTATAAACTAAATAAATTTCGATTTTTCTTGCAGGATGGCTGTGTTGCCCCTTAACAAAAATCTGAAATTTATTTTTATTTGATTATAATCAGATTATAGCAAAAAAAAAATTGTTAACTACCTTTTTAGAAGAAATTGAGAGCATATATTCTCATTGTTATTTATTACAATAGCGTTTGCGGGACAAATAATACTGCATAAACCGCATCCCGAGCATTTTTGCTTATCAATAAGCAGATTATCCCCGTTATAACTTATAGCCTGATATCCGGCGTCCCTACAGGCTTTATAACATTTTCCGCAATTTATGCAAATTTCAGGATTAATTTCATGTTTTAAACAATTTGATTTATCAAGGTCAAAATGAGGCTTAATATATTGAAGCGATTTTCCTCTGATTTCATTGACAGAATTAAAATTATATTCTTCAAGATAGTTGTTTAATCCATGTTTTAGCTCTTTTATTATTTCATAGCCTTTAAACATAACTTCTGCGCAAAGCTGAACGGTAGACGCGCCAAGCAAAATGAATTCAACGGCGTCTTCATGGTTTTTAATTCCGCCTGTGGCGGAAACATTACATTTAAGAGTAGAAGCAATTTCTGAAACGGCTTTAAGGGCTATCGGCTTGATAATATCGCCTGAAAGTCCTCCATAAGCAGAATAACCGTTTATATTCAGCTTAGGCAATCCGGTTTTAACATCAACCCCCGCAAATCCTTTTACTGTATTTATCGCTGTTATTCCATCAGCTCCGCTGTTTAAGCATAATTCAGCAAGGCGCTTTATACTGTTCACATTCGGCGAAAGTTTTGTCCATACGGGAATTTTTGAAACAGCTTTAACAAATTTTGTTATTTTTGCGGCAATTTCAGGGTTGTCAGAGCATGTATTACCCATGCCCATCTCAGGCAGTCCATGCGGACAGCTAAAATTAAGCTCAAGCATGTCAGCTCCCGCCGTCTGCGTCATAACAGCCAGTTTCTGCCAGCCTTCAATATTTGAAGCTTCTGCGGAAATGCTTGCTATAACAATATTAGAAGGATAATTTTGTTTTAAAAACTTTATATCTTCAACCCATTTTTCCGGCGATACAGAACTAATCAGCTCTATATTCAGCAATCCCCCTTTAATCCCCGCAAGACGAGGAGAAACGTCGATCATATCTTTATAATTAAGACAGATTGTTTTCGTTACCGCGCCTGCCCACCCTAACTCAAAAGCTCTTGCAATCATTTCCGCATTTCTTGCAGGCGGCGCTGACGCAAGTATAAAAGGGTTTATAAATTCAATATTTCCGACTTTTGTTTTAAGTCTGCTCATTTTTTTAAAAAAAGTTTTTAACTGTATTAAACTATATCATATTATGTAAAAAGCGAAGAAAAAATAAAAAGCGGACATTTGTAAGCAAGGGGGTTCGGGGGCTTGCCCCTGATGGATATATCAGTTTGACATGTTAGTTTTTTCTTTTCTTTTGGGCGCCTAAGGCGCATGCGCAGGGAAATGTTACTTGGATTTTATCCCAAATGTCCCGCTTTGCGGGTTCTTTACTTTTTTACAAAAAAGAAAAG
>JAKLDH010000067.1 GCA_022703625.1 Cyanobacteriota bacterium
CTCTCTGGTCATTATTTAGGCAAACTTCATATTTTAATACGCTTTTTTTCATGTCCTTACCTCACGTCTTTTTCTTCAAGACGTTAAAAACGTAATTTTGTTCTATGCAATCATTCGGTCAGAGCAGTAGCTTTTGGATTAATCAATTTCAACGCTTCCCGTAACAGGACTGATTTTTAAGCTTTTTGACGCAATAGGGTTTCCATCTTTATAATACGAAATTACAATAGTATTAGAAAAAGTTGTAAAATTATCTGTTGAGCCTGCGCTGTCAACCGGTTGCCCTTTAAAATCAAACCTTACCTCATTATTTGCAATAGTTGAACTTTCCGGGTTAAACAGCGCGTTTTTTGTCAAAAAGAATGAATCCAAAACCGTTCCTTCCGAATCTTTTATTTGAATTAAACCGCCATTTTCACCATTATTGGTTGTAGCTTGTGAAAAATCAACAATAACAGTTCCAGAAGTTTTAGTTGCTTCACTTTTTCCTATTTTTAAACTGCGTTCTATTGTAATAATATCGTTTTTAACTTTATGTTCCGGCAAATCCTTAAGAACAGGACTTATAGCAATAGAGGCAATAACCGTAATAACTACGGCTGTTATTATAAGTTCAACAACTGTGTATGCTTTATATTTTTTCATTTTTTAATCCATAGATACTAATTGCCAGGAAGATGTTGCGATTACTTTGTCAAATATATTTTTATCAGTAAGGTTATCTGAATTGGTCAGAATAAAAGACCCGTTCAGGAAAATGGCTTCACTTGCTATAACTCTGCCGGAAAGACTTGCGCCATTTTGGGTAAATCTTCCGTTTGCCCAGAAAAGCGAGGTGAAATCCCTGCTTCCATTAAGCTCTACATCTCCGCCACAGGCAAATACCACATCGATTTCATCAGCATGGGATGATACAATATCTACGCTTCCGTTTACAACCATATCTCCTGATGTAACTATAGTTGCGTTGGAAAGCGGGTTTGCGCCGTTAATATCAACCGTTACACTTCCGTCAAGAAAAATTGTTTTTCCCTGCATATCTCCTGAAAGAGTTATTGTATTTTTATTTATTTTTGTCCCTGCTGTAATATATATGTTGCTTCCAGCCGGGGCATTATTAATTTGCGCATTAAGATCACCCTGAGTTATGTCAAGTAAAATTCCATTGCTTTTGCTTTCTACTCTCAGGTCATCTACAGGCGCTATTGGCACATAAACATCAGGCACATAGCCTCCTATAGGATTAAGTATCGCATGAGGAGCGTCGGCGGTCGGATCACTCGATTGAGTAGCCACAGCATTATTATTAATAACGTCTGTTCCGTTAAAATTTAAGCCTGAATTGGCATGTACGCTCATGCTCAAGGTTTTTGAACCGTTAATTGTAAGCACGCCATTTGTTAAAAGTCCATAATCATCAAATACAGAAGGGTTTTCTGTGGCAAGTTTGGCTCTTATTTTTCTGAAACCATCGCCAAATTGACCTATAATTTCTACTATGGCAATTTGGTTAGAATTTTCATAAGTTAAAGAGCTTACCCAATATTCCGCATTATTTGCAAGAATAGAATGAGAATTTGAGTCAGGCAAGTCAAGAGCGTTTAAATCCTGTCCCATCATTGAAATATTTCGGTTAAAAAAGTTTTTTACTTCTTCTAATCCTGATTCAGCCGCATAATAAGCAACCAAGCCGCTTCTGTTGTTAGTAATCTGATTGGTATTGGTCTGGGACATTTCCATCATTAAAATTACTATCATTGAAGCCAGAATAGACATAAATAAAGAAACAACGAGAGCGGCGCCCTTTCTGTAGGCGTTTAACCGTATTTTTTTCATTCCAAATTTTTTCATATTCTAAAATTCCTAAATTGACATCTTGTAATATATTCACCGTCATTTACGCTTATAGAGCCGCTGTCTGACGGGAAATAAATATTCCCGTTAATCGGCGCAAAGGCAAAATTGACCATATCGCCCTCAACGTCAAAAGCATCAGTTCCCAGGTTTGAAAAGGTGGCGGGCATGAGATTATCACTGATTACATAAGATTCGCCCGCTTCCCAGCTTTCCGGAAGGCTCTGGTTTATAACAAACGGATCGCTTAAGCTTGTTGCAAGATCAAATTCTGCGTTTGTTTCAATTAATATATAAGTCCCGTCTTGTTTATCAGGGTCGGGAATAATTGAAAAAGCCACGCCGATAAAAGTTGTAACTCCGCTGGAAGGCTTAATAACTTCTCCATTAAGATCAAATTTAGGAATCATTACCGCCAATGAATTATTTTCAGGTAAAACATCATAAATAGTATCTTTAAAGGAAACAGAGATTGTCAAAGGGCTGTAATAGGCTTTTGCGGCTTCTTTTACTCTTGATGAAATTCTTTCAGAGATTGAATTTTTATGTTGTTTTGCCCTAATATTTTTGTTATATCCAATCTGAGCTTCATAAGAACCGGCAAGAATTTGGGAGGCAGAAAACGCCAATAAGCCTGTAATTAAGCATACCAATAGGGTTTCTATTAAAGTTATCCCTTTTCTATAGGTATTTTTAGACATTTAAATCACGCTACTCCGGTCTGGAAATTAAAATGCTTATATTAATAATAGAAATTGAATCGTCGGTTCTAAGATATTCAACATCGATTTCTTTTAAAACCGTCAAGGTATTGCTTCCTATTACGGCTGTTTCCAGGTCAGTTACGACGGTATTAACGGTAAAAGCGCCGTTATCGGTAAAATCGGTTGTGATTGGAACAGGAGGAGTTGTTCCCGCGGATAAAAGGTCATAACTGCTCTGGTATGAAAGCTCTGACTTTATTGTTTCCATATATCTTTGAGCAAGTTCTGTCGCTTTGGAAACTTCCTGCGCTTCATTTCCGGCAGCAAGAGAAATAGGCATACTTCCTGCAACAAATGCGGCTATCACTCCGATAATAACCGTCGCTATAATAACTTCCGTTAATGAATATCCTTTTTTAAAGCTCATGTCTTTTTTCTTTTTTAATTTATAAAAATTATTTTACTACTATTGTGAATTTCAAATGCTCACAAACAAAAAAAATATTATCTGCTCGATATAATTATTATAGGTTGTTTTCTGAAAATTTAAAGTGTTCTTCTGAAAATCCTAAATATTTTCATATATTTGTTAACAAAAAAGACAAATTCGTAACATTAAATTTTGTAAAAATTTATTAAAAGCTGTTTTTAAAAGCAAATTGCCTTATATATGCTACAAACAACAGCCTATATCTATGATAGAAAATACTTTATAATAATTTAACATTTTAAAGTATTTAATAATTTTGCCGATAATTTTTTAATATGGCTTAAAGGGAAAAATATGCTATTGAGAGAATCTAAATTAAACGAAAATAATTTGGAAAAATTTAAATATTTTATAAATACTCTGGATAAAGAACGAGAGCAAAATCGCCATACAATTCTTATTGTTGACGATGAAAAAGATAATTTACAGCTTTTGCATAGAACATTAAGGAAAAAATATAATATTTTAACCGCTTCAAATGGAGTAGAAGCTCTTGATATAGTAAAAAAAGAAGGAAGCAACATATCTTTGATTGTTTCCGATCAACGTATGCCTAATATGACCGGCACAGAGTTTCTTGCTCAAGTTGCAGAGAACTATCCCTATATTGTAAAAATGCTTTTAACAGGCTATACAGACCTTGACGCAATGGTTGACGGGGTAAATAAATGTAATTTATTTCAATATATTTCAAAACCGGTTGATCCAAACGATCTTGAGCTTATAGTTAATAATGGCATTAATGCTTATGAACTCACTTTAAGCAAAAATACGCTTTTAAATGATCTTAGAGAACTTTTTTTTACTACAGTAAAGTCAATTTCCAGCGCTTTGGACGCTAAAGACACTTATACGCACGGGCATTCACATCGTGTTACCTTGTTTTCACTTGTTATGGCGCAGGAAATGGAGTTAGATGAAAATTTTATTGAAGAAATAGAAACCGCCGGACTTTTGCACGATATCGGAAAAATAGGAGTTCCTGAAGATATTTTATGCAAGCCGGGCAGGCTTACTGATGAAGAATACAACACCATAAAACAACATGCGGCAAGCGCCAGAAAAATTTTAGATACGATTCCGGGTCTTAAAAATATTTCATTATGGGCAAGCTGTCATCATGAAAGATGGGATGGAAAAGGTTATCCCAACCAGTTTAAAGAAGAAGAAATTCCTTTGCCTGCTAGAATTCTTGCGGTTGCAGACACTTATGACGCTATGACCTCAAACAGGTCATACAGAAAAGGGCTTCCGCATGAAGTTGCCGCTGAAGAAATTAAAAATTGCGGCGGAACACAGTTTGATCCCAAAATGATAGAAGTTTTTATAAAAGTTGAAAATATTTTTAAAGAAGCCGCCATTGATCCTGTAAAGTTTTATGATCAATACAGCAGGCTTAATAAAGCTATTGAAGAAAAAGAAATTTGTTGATTATATTGTGTTCTATACTAATCTAAATAAGTTTTCGTTAATTTGTTAAAAAGCTGATATTTACAGCCCGCGCCGCCCGCAGGGCGGCGCGGGCTGAGTAAGGGTATAGCGGGCGTTTTGCCAAAGGCAAAACGCCCGCTAATTAAGGATTTACAAAAAACATCTTTTTTATTTACCGGTTTCTTTTATTGATTGGTATTAGAAAATAATTGTTAATTTGTTAAAATTCCCTCAAGAGCTTTTATTTGCTTCATAAGCGACTTGAATTGCGCGGGATTTAGGCTTTGAGCGCCGTCTGAATATGCGTTATCCGGGTCATGATGAACTTCTATCATAAGCCCATGAGCTCCTGACGCAAGCGCTGCCTTTGACATAGGCTCGATTAAATATCTTCTTCCCGTGGCATGGCTTGGATCGACAATTACAGGCAGATGCGAATATTTTTTTATAACGGGAATAGCGGCAAGATCGAGGATATTTCTTGTATAATGTGAATCAAGACCTTTTACGCCTCTTTCGCATAGGATTACATTAGGATTACCGCCGTACATAATGTATTCAGCGGCTAACAGAAATTCTCTTATACTTGAAGCAAGTCCTCGTTTAAGAATTACAGGCTTATTTGTTTTGCCTAAAGCTTTTAAAAGCTTATAATTATGCATATTGCGTGTGCCGACTTGTAAAATATCGGCATATTCAGAAATAAGATCAATATCAGGAGTGTCCATCACTTCTGTTGCAATAAGAAGCCCTGTTTTTTCTCTGGCTTCGGCAAGATATTTAAGACCAATTTCTTCCATTCCCTGAAAATCATAAGGACTTGTGCGGGGTTTAAAGGCTCCGCCTCTTAAAACCTGTGCTCCTGAATCTTTTGCGGCATAAGCAACTTCTAAAAGACCGTCAATTTCTTTCTCTACGCTACAAGGTCCTGCCATCACCACAGGAGAGTTTTTGCCGCCTATTTTTACTCCATTGCCTAAGTCAATGACAGTATCTTCGGATTTACTTTCCCTTCCGGAGAGTTTAAACGGTTCCTGAATAAGTTTTACTTCTCTTACTCCGTCCATAGAGGCTAACGAGGCAGGGTCTATAAGTCTTTTATCGCCTATAGCGGCAAGAACTGTCATAATTTCTCCACGGTTAAAAACTATTTTAAAATCAAGACTTTCGAGTTTTTTTGCCACTTTTTGAATCTGATCTTCGTTTGCGCCAGGCTCCATTACTATAATCATATTATTTAATCTCTTTTTTTTATTAATTAACGCAAAATAAGTTTAGCATAAAGACTTTTATAAAGAGAAAATTGATAATGGTTAATTTTTGACTGATATAACAATCTTTACAAGAAACCGATAAATAAAAAGGCTGTAATTACCAACTTTTTAACCAATTAACGAAAACCCTGCTATCCAATAAACACAGATTGTTATTTGTCAAAAAATGAGTACAATAATTAGTAATACGTTTTGTCGTTTAGTATAAATAACCCGGTTTATTAAAATGTATAGTTGGAATTCAATTTTGCAAAAATTTTTATCTGTTTCTTTATTTTTATCTGTTTCCATATTCCTTTGCGGATACGGATATACAGGAAATCTTCCTCAACTTGGAGAAACAACTAAAACGCAGGAACAGCCAGAAACTCAACCTTCAACAGAAGTTCAGCAGGCAAAACCGTTACCAATTATTGTCCCCAGAGCGTCTGCGGGTCATAAAATAAATAATTACACTAAATATCTTACTGATATAAAAGAAATTGATACATTATTAAGAGAAATTAAAACGATACTTGAAGAACAAAAAGAGAATAAAATTCAGCTTTTTTGCGCAAAAGTTAACGTATTAAATTTATATGTTGATGTTTTAGAAGAAAAATACGGCGAAAAACCTGAAAAACATTATGAATCGTATAAACAGTTAATTGTTTTGAACAAGTATTTGACTGAAATTGTCGATTATAAAAGAGGAATTGAAGCTTCTAAAGAAACAAACAAGCATACTTTGGAAATTAAAAGTGAAGCGGAAAAATATTTAAAGAAAAAAATCGAGAAAACTTTAATTCCAATAAATACTGTAATTGAAATCATAGACGAAACCGGCTGATGTCTAAAGCGCGTCTATACACCGGTATAATAAAATCCTTTTGTTTTTAGAGATGCTTTAATTATATTTAATTAAACCCTGCTTGTTTGCGTCAAGAAACACTTGCGTCATTGTGTCAGACAGATCAAGTCCTGCATAACAATGCGCATAGATTGGCTTGGGCAAGCCATTAATTTTTTTTGCATAACTTTCAATAAGTTTTTGATCGCCTTTTAAGTTGTTTTTAAAATAGTCAAAATAATCAAAAACAATATCAGCGTGATTTTTTGCTTGATTAATCAAAGAAATTTCTTTGCTTAGGCTTGGTCCAAAAACGGTATTTGGGTCAACTAAACTAAGAATACTCTTAATGCCTTTTTCTTCTATTAAAAAATCAAGTTCTCCTTTTGAATTAATTTTACCGCCCCTATACAAAAAATCCGGTTTAATTGCTCTAAAAAGAGAGGGTACGCAATAATCACTCCTGTCCCATATTGAACGATCACAGCAACAATCATAATTTTTAAAGCCGATTTTGTTGGCGGTTTTAGATGTATACGGATTTTGCGAAAAATTTGTTAATATCATTTTAAAACCCTTTATAAATCATATTTATAATAAAAGCCATTAATATGTTTGCGTTTAACGAGTTTGCCTCCTTATCTTGTAAGCAATTCATGTTATACCAATCAATTTAAAAAACCGGTAAATAAAAAAGATGGTTTTTATAAATCCTTAATTAGCGGGCGTTTTGCCAAAGGCAAAACGCCCGCTATACTCTTACCTAGCCCGTGCCGCCCTGCGGGCGGCACGGGCTGTAAATATTAGCTTTTTTACCAATTAACGAAAACTTATTTAAATTGGTATAATTAGTTTTGTCGTTTAATATAATTAAACCTTGCTTATTTGCTTTCCTGAAAATATCTTCCATGCAATCTGATGTTCCTGATCCCATGAAACAATGAACATAAATTGGTTTTGGCAGTTTATTTATTATTTCCGCATATTCATTTATATATTTTTGCTCATTTTTATATATATCACTTTGTTTGAAAAAACAGTCGTAATAATCAAAATTTAGTCCTGTTTTTTCTTTTGCATTATTAATTAAAGGGATTTCATTCCGTAAAAAGATTTTATTTCTTTCACTATTAGGATTTATTAAACTAAGAACACTTTTAATCCCTTTTTCATGTATTAAGAAATCCATTTGTTGTTGCGTTTGAATTGTTCCGCCTCTATATAAAAAATCTTCTTTAACTGCTTTAAAATTTCGGGGCGAGTTCTGATGAACCCTTTCCCATATTGAAGGTTCTTTATAACAGTCATCAGAACTTTTAAAGGCGTTTTTGCCATTGAACCCATAATTATAAGAATTTTGAGAAAAACCAATTGATAGCATGTTAAAACTCCTATTTAATCATATTTGATCAAATTTTGCTTATGCGCTTTCCAGAATATATCTTCCATCCATTTAGAGGTGTCGCTTCCGTGAAAACAATGCGCATAAATTGGTTTTGGCATTTTGTTTATTTTCTCGGCATATTCAGTTATATATTTTTGTTCATTCTCATATATTTCATCACGGCGCAAAAAACAATCATAATAATCAAAATTTAGTCCTGTTTTTTCTTTTGCATTATTAATTAAAGGCAGTTCTGTTTTTAGAAATTTTTTATCCTCTTGACTATAAGGATTAATGAAGCTGAGAACACTTTTAATTCCTTTTTCATGTATTAAAAAATCTAATTGAGCCTGGTTTTGAATCACTCCGCCTCTATATAAAAACTCTTTTTTAATTTCTTTAAAATTATCAGGAGTATTATTATCTCTTCGATCCCATATTGAGGGCTCATTATAACAGCTCTCAGAACTTTTAAAGGTGTTTTTGCCATTGAACCCATAATTATAAGAATTTTGAGAAAAACCAATTGATAGCATGTTAAAACTCCTGATTAGCGCGCTTTTAAAAACTATAATGCAATTATGAATATTTAAAACAACTGAATAATAATAATTGCTATATTAAAATTTATTAAAATTAAAGACCTCGGGCTGAACCCTGAAACAAGTTAAAGGTGGCTTTTTCGGTTAATTTTGTTCAGCTTGGAATTGAATTGCTCTGCCATAACAAAGTATTAGTATACTTGAATATTCTGACGTATAATATTTAGTGAAACTTTTTAATAATTTTTGTCTGGAGATATTCTAAAAATATGTATAAATATGGAGTACGGTTACTAAAAAACAGGATTTATCCTGTAAATATACCTGAAAATACTGAAGTTAAACATGGACAGCTGGTTTTAATTAATACGGAAAAAGGACAGGAAGTCGCTAAAATATTAAGGCTATCTTCTTGTGTCGTGCAAAAATGGGGCAAAAATTTGCCTGAAGCCCTTCCTTTTATAAGAATAATTACAGAAGTTGACAAAACAAGAGTCGAAGAAATCGGAAGAAAAGAAAATGTGGCTTTTAATAAATGCGAAGAGTTGATTGAAAAACATAAACTGCCTATGCGGCTTGTTAGTTCAAAATATACGTTTGATGAAAAAAAATTGTCGTTTTATTATACAGCACCACATAGAATTGATTTTCGAGAACTTCTTAAAGACATGACACAAACCTTTAGAAGGGTTAGAATAGACCTTCGGCACATAGGCGTTCGGGATGAAACCTCAATCATCGAAGGAATGGGCATTTGCGGCAGGCAATTTTGCTGTTCCTCGTTTTTAAAAAACTTTGAATCAATTAATATAAAGCTTGTAAAAGATCAGGGAATGCCTGTAAATCCAAGTAAAATCTCCGGTACATGCGGAAGGTTGCTTTGCTGTCTGAATTATGAATACTCTAATTATATTGATGCAGCTGCCGGCATGCCTCCTGTAGGATGCGGGGTTATGACTTCAGAAGGGCTTGGAAAAGTTGCCGCTTTGCATTTCCTGCATGCCACAATTGTTGTAAAGCTTGAAGACGGAAGAGTAAAAGAATTTAACAAAAAAGAAATTGAAATGCTTGAAGAAGATATTACTAATATCGAAATTGATTATCCTATGAATTATGCTGAAGAAGAAGCGACCACAATTGATATTTCAAGCATTGAAGACGACGATCAGAGTTTTACTTCCAATATTTAAATCAATTCGGCAGTTTTACGCCTTTGCCGTTTAAAGTAAACATAGCCGCAAAGTTCTTTCTGAAAAATTGATTGTTATTATCCGGCGACATATAAGGCATTGCTACGCTTAATCCCATGTTTTCAATGCCTAAAGAACCGGCTAATTTAATTATTTTATGATACTCTGTTTCATCAAAAGAGTTAAAAAATTCGTTGGACTGCATAGATTTTATATACTTATTAGGCATATAAAGGCATTTTGCGCATTTAATTCTTCGGCTGTTTCCTACAGAATCAGGAACTCTTTTAGCCGCGTATTCTGTTGATAAAATCGGCGCTATTATTAATTCGAGCGGTTTTTTTTCGTTTAATAATTTTAAATTATATTCCTGTTCTGATGCGTAAGTATTTCCTGATGCCGCTAAATCATCTACTATAATAACTTTTTCAGCATTGTTCGGAATTTTTTGAGGGTCATAAATAAATTTGTTGTTTGGAATATTATTCGCAAGTTTATACATCATTCCAATTAACCCGAAGCTCTTGTCAATCTTGGGAATAAAATAATAGGTATTATCATTCCCGTCTTTATCTATCAACCCATGTTTAATAAAATTATCATGCATATTTATAAGATTTTGGGTTAAGCTTCTCGGGCTATAAACTTTTGTTGTTTCCATTAAAAAATTAAGCGCGGTTTGTTTTTGGTCTTCCGGCAATTTGTCTATAACTTGTTGTAACTTTTCCTCTTTCATCTTCGGCGGCTCCAGTTGTTTTGCGATTTGTTCCGCTGTTGCCGGAGCATTATTCGTTTTTTGATTTTGTATAATTGTAAATTTATCAGATAATCCTAAATCATCTATTTTTTCAATAATTTCCCGATTTAAAACCTTGCTTATCGCTTTGTCTTCATCTAAATTTTCATTTTGCTGAACCGTTTTTATTTCAGGAATGAATTTTTTAATTCTTAAATACAAATTTTCATTTTGCGTAAACGGATTCATTCCGTTTATCCAGCCTTCAGGATAAATTATCTGAACAGACGGATTGTTTTTAATTTCTTTTAAATGTTCTTTATTCGTTTCAAGCTCTTCCAGGGAAACTTTATCTAAAATGTAGAATTGATACGGGTTTTTTGCTTTAGAATTATCATAAGGAATTTTATTAAATAAGTCTTTTTCTTCCATATATGTCATAACAGAAGACATATTAATCAAATTGTTTTTATAAAAGTACGTTGTTGAAAATAAATTGCTGCTGTTCGCTCTTGCATAAGTGGCGATTTCGTTTAAGCTTTCCATATTGCCGAATTGAGTCATTTTTTGGGTTAATTTTGCGGCAAGAGGTCTGTCTTCTTCGGGGAATGAATTAATTAAATTCTGTATTTCCGTTGGTTTTATTATGTCAAGTTGTTGATTTATGCTGTCAGTAACTGTTTTAGGCGTTACTTTCAGTCCCGCGCCAAATGAAACTTTGTTTATGATTGCATTTGAGGCAAAAGTTGAAGCTTTAAAATTTGTTTTTTGTCCGAAACTGAGAGGGTAAAAATAAATATTCCCTGAATTTAAAAGATTTTGACTGTTTTTTACAGAAGAAAGTTTTGGCGAATTTTGCGCCTGAGGATTTTTTTTCGCATAAATATTAATATCGGGGGTTTCAGCCCAATATTTAGGATAAATATTCACTCTCTCTGACTCTCCTTTTAGCTAATTTTTATTTAAATTCGATAAGATTTCTTTTGCCGTATAAGATGGTGAATCCGTGAATGGCAGTTGTTCCTCCGCCACTTCTTTTAATTTAAATATCAATCCTTTTTCTTCAAGGAATCCTGGATTTTTCTTTTCTTCATTTTTCAAAATGCCGAGCCCTATATAGCGCAAACCCTCATTGTTTCTGGCATCAAGTACTCTGGTTGCGAATAAAGGATCATTTATCATATTTTCTTTAAATTTGCCGGCTACAACATCCGGTCTGGCAGCTATTTTAAGATGAATAGCCGCATTTGGAGTCAAGCCGTGAGTGTCTTTTTCGAGATTCAACGGAATATCTACTTCAACATGGTGATAATTTGTATTTTCATCAGTTAAAATTATTTTGGAATCATTCGGTTCAACGATTCTGTCTTTTTTATCCCACGCAGAAACAAGAGAAACGCCTTCAGGAACTTGTTTCCCTTTAATATTCTTCTTAAAGAAATCCGAACCGCTATGAGCGTCGACTAATGCGGCATTCCCTTTTCTTAAGCTTGCTTCCAGACGGCGGGATACTATTTTTGCCGCATTTAATTCTTCTTCTCTTGTAAGAGGCTGCTGACCTTTATTATATTCGTCATAATCATATTTACGGGCAACTAAAGACTCTGTGGCAGACATTTTTTTGCCGTTTAAAGCGCCTGAAAGGGTTAGAATAGAACCTAATCCATGCCCCGCATCATAAGTTTCAGGATTTAAAGCAACTGTGTTCGTTACAAAAGCTCCCATGCTGTGAGCGATCATTGTTGCTTTTGGCGACACTGTTTCGATTATATCGCCTGCGACTTTGGAGCATAAAAGATCATGGGTTTTAGAGCCTTTTTCTCCTTTTATCAAATCAGTATCTTTAATTTGATCTTTTAAATTCGTTTCAATCTCTTTTATTTGAGAACTGAAATTATTTTCCGGCTCTGAATTATCATCATCATTAACAACTTTATTTACCGAAGCAACTGTATCTTTAATTAATCCTGTTAAAGTTTTTTTATTTTTATCGCTTAAAGCCGGGTCTAATTTGAAATATTTTTCTAAAACCGTATCATCTTTCATTGCCGGAATAATTTTATCTAATTGTTTTTTAGTTATATTTATTCTGGCAATATTTGTGTCTGAAGAAACTTCTTTAGCTGATTCCGCTATTGCGCCTGTTTGCGCTATGTTATCATAATTTTCCGTATTAATCGTATAACCGGCATTTTGAGCCGCTTCATAATAATTTTTTAAACTTAGAGCGTTTGTGCCTAAACCATGCACAAAAATCACAGGAGAATTTTTTCTTGGCTCATAAATGGATTTAAAAGAATCGTTACCCTCATTCCCCTTGAATGCAACGTTTTTGTTTTCTGCATTCTGTTTTGTTTTAGAAGCGGTTGGAGTATTTACATTGTTCCTTAAATGGTTTGCTGTTGAATAAATCTGCATAAGACCTCCTATTTTTTGTTTTTTTTTATAAATATATTGAGTAAAAACAAAAAAAAAATTGACATTTAAAACAGCAAAATAGACATAAATTGTAATTTATGTCTTAAATAATGCAAAAAAAAGAACTTTACAAAGATTTACAAATTTAAAAATTATCAATATAAATTTTTTGAGCTTCTATCCAATTTTCAAAAGAAGATTTATTAATATCTTTTTCATGCAGGTAAAAAGCAATAAATTTCAATCTGTCGAATACGTCATATCGGGCATGCTCCCAGTTTTCAACAGGATTTTTATAACCCGCCGTAAATTTTAAATAAGCTTCTTCTTCAATTTTATTTTCCAGAGATTCTTCTCTTATTGCCTCAACCCAGTCTTCATAACTATCACAAGGCAAATTATTATTTATTCTGTCTAAATATTTAAAATAAGCTCTTTTTTGCGCTCTGTCCCAAAAATTTTCAGACATATAAATTCCCTCCCGCTTTATCCTGATTAAATATTGTTTTTACAAACTATTTTAACAAGCCCTCAAAAAATTAAATTATCAGAAAGTTTTAAATTCCTTTTATTTTTAGGTAAAATAGAATCAACCTGATTAGATAAGTAAAGATTATGGGAGATTTTTATGCAAAGAACTTTTGTGGCTATAAAGCCTGATGCGGTTCAAAGGGGACTAATCGGAGAAATCATGCAAAGATTTGAAAAAAAGGGGTTTAAGATTATAGGCTTAAAAATAATCCAACTTGATCGAAAAACTGCTGAAAAACACTACGAAGAACACATCGGCAAGCCTTTTTTTGAAGGACTGGTAAAATTCATAACCAGCGGACCGATTGTAGCGATGGTTTTGGAAGGTATCAACGCAGTAGAGGTTGTCAGGAAATTTATGGGCGCAACGAATCCGGCTAATGCGGATCATGGAACAATAAGAGCAGATTTTGCCCATACAATGGAAAGAAATATTGTGCATGGATCAGATTCTTATGAAAACGCCGAGCGTGAAATCGCAATTTTCTTTGATGAAAAAGAACTTATACCCGGCTGGACAAGAGATTTGGAAGGGCGGTTTATACAGCTAAATTAATGTTTAATTTTGAACTAAAAAAGAAATGCTCTGACAGTAAGGCTAGGGCGGGTATTTTTGAAACGCCGCATGGGATGATTCAAACCCCTGTATTTATGCCTGTGGGAACTAATTCAGCGGTCAAAATGATGACTAACGATCATCTTGAAAATACCGGCGCGCAGATAATTTTAGGAAATTCCTACCATCTTTTTCTAAGACCCGGACATAAATTAATAGAAAAAGCCGGTGGACTGCATAAATGGATGAACTGGAACAAGCCTATCCTTACGGATTCAGGCGGATTTCAAGTTTTTAGCCTTGCGGATTTAAGAAAAATAAACGACGAAGGCGTAAATTTTAAAGACCCGACTGATGGAACTTCTTATTTTATAAATCCTGAAATTTCAATGGAAATCCAAAATTCTGTTGGAGCAGACATTATTATGGCGTTTGACGAGTGCGCTCCTTATCCCTGTGAATATGATCAGGCAAAAGAAGCGATGGAAAGAACCCATCGTTGGCTTTACAGATGTTTTGACGCTCATAAAAGAGCTGACCAGGCTTTATTTCCAATAGTTCAGGGGTCCGTATACGAAGATTTGCGGGAAGAAAGCGCAAAAGTAATTTCTTCAGCAAAAGCTTACGGCTACGCAATCGGCGGCGTCAGCGTAGGAGAGCCTACTGAAATCAAAAATAAGATTGTGGAATTCACCGTCCCATTTTTGCCGGAAGACAAGCCAAGATATCTTATGGGCGTAGGAACTCCCGAAGACCTCCTCGATGGAGTTTATAGAGGAATTGACATGTTTGACTGCGTCATGCCGACAAGAATTGCAAGGCACGGTTCATTTTTTACGTCACAGGGCAGAGGGAATATTAAAATAAAACGTTTTGAAGAAGATTTTTCGCCATTAGATGAAAATTGCGATTGTTACGCCTGTAAAAACCATTCAAAAGCTTATATAAGACATCTTTTCCGTCAAAAAGAAGCTACCGCTTCTATTTTGATGTCTATTCACAACATTGAATTTCTTGTAAATCTTATGAATCAAACAAGGCAGGCAATTATTGAAGACCGTTTCAAATCTTTTTATGACAATAAAATGAAATCTTTTCAGAAGTAATGCCAAGTCAGATTGTGCGAGAAATAAAATTTGATGTCTGAAATTCAAGCATAGCTTGACGCTGTTTTTATAAAAATATGAAATTATACCAATTCAAATAAGTTTGCGTTAATTTGTTAAAAACTGATTTTTAACATGTAGCTAAAATGTCTGTCAGAATTGAATTATAGTGATCTTAAACTAATCAAACTAGAACTTTAGGAAGCTAATTTTAGCTCGAAAGTATCGGCAGACGTGGAGATGCCATAGACCTCATCCTGTAAATTAAACTTTACATCTCCAACAGAGCCGCCAAGCTTTTGCTTAAGGATTGTCAA
>JAKLDH010000068.1 GCA_022703625.1 Cyanobacteriota bacterium
ACATTATGGCGCTTGGCTGTGGTTTTGACGTTGAGATAGAGGAAAAAGTCAAAAAAGTAACTTCAGAAGACATAAAGAGGGTTGCGAACAAGTATTTTTCTCAAAATTCAGTAATTTCAATGTTATTTCAATTAAAATAAGTTTTCGTTAATTTGTTAAAAAGCTAATATTTACAGCCCGCGCCGCCCTGCGGGCGGCGCGGGCTAAGTAAGAGTATAGCGGGTGTTTTGCCGAAGGCAAAACACCCGTAAATTAAGGTTTTACAAAAACCATCTTTTTTATTTGCCTTTTCTTTTAATGATTGGTATAAAAAAAATTAATTATGGGCACCTCTAAAAACTCAATTTTTTGAAATTTTCATGAAATTTGGAGAAATTTGTGTGTAGGGGGGTAGAGATATTGTATTTTGAATAAGTTTTCAGGAATTTATAAAAAGTTGTTTTTATAGAACGGGCGGGCGGCGAAGCCGCCCGCCCGTTAAAGCCTTAATTAGCTGGGTTTTCGGCGAAGCCGAAAACCCAGCTAATTAACTCGAATTGCTAAATAACTTGAATTGCTAAATAAATAATTTTATATTTGGCGTAGCGGCTGGCGAAGCCTGCGAGCCGCATAAAAAATTAAAATAAAATTTCAATCTATTTCAGCGTTTCGACTAATTAGCAATTCGAGTTAATTAGCGGGTGTTTTGCTTTCGGCGCATGAATGAGTTAAAACTCCCGCTTGCGCAACAAAACACCCGCTATACTCTTACTCAGCCCGCGCCGCCCCGCAGGGCGGCGCGGGCTATAGATAAGTAACAAACAAAAAATTTTCAAGTCTTATTAACTTTTGTCGAACGAGCAAAGCGAGTGAGGCAAAAAAATAACAAAAGCCCCTTCCCTTTGAAGGGGTTGGGGATGGGGATGGGGATGGGTAGATAAAAACACGAAAACTTATTTTGATTGATATAACAATGTACTACCTATATTTTTATTAATTTTTGTAAAAACAGACGCTTTCTAAGATTAATTTTTTTATTCAGGAATTTTAATTAAATATACTGGACAAAATTTTTATTTTAGAAAGGACTAAAATGAGTCTCTCTTTAACTTCTTTTTCCGCAACACCTGCTTTTAAGGGTATTATTCTCATGAAAAATACTGAACTCCTTAACGAAACATCTGAAATGCAAAATAAAAGAAGTAAAATAACAGATTGTCTTCTGGGAAAAGGAGCTATTCCATTTACTATAGGTTTAAGCGATCCGAATAAATTTCGTCAGGGCTGGTTTTTTGAAGAGAATTTAAAAAAATTGGAATTTGAAACTACAAAAACATTAAAAGCATCAAGAATTCATTTCGACCATTTAATACCCGCAAAAACAATAACACCTGGAAATAAGTTATCAATTTTCAGTTAATTAAAAGGGTTTATAAAAAATTCAAATTATACTCTTGTTTTCGGGGTGGTATAGGTTGTGAATAAAGCTTTTACAGTTTTTTATAAATTTGCTGAAAATAATGAAAAAAGTTAGTCCAATTGCGCATCCTAAAATATCTACAGCAAAATCAGCAAAACTTGCGGTTCTTCCAGGAACAAATGCCTGGTGAATTTCATCTATAGCGCCTGTAAGCGAAGCAAAGAAAACAAAAATTTCCCCTGTACGGTTAAAATCATCTGCATTAATAATTCCATAAGAAAGAAAAAGACCCATGACAGAGTATTCTATGGTATGAAGAATTTTATCGCTGCTTGAAATATCAATTGGAATTTCATGAGAAGACAAAAACCAGATGAGCCAAAAATATGAAACAGCAGGAATTATTTTTAAAGTTTTTGAGTTAATTTTTTTCATGCCAATCCTTTTTTTTGAAATATTTTATCTTTATTTTATCTGTCATTTGAACCGCTGGCTCTATTTTTAAACCTAATGAAAGAAGGAAATAGATTGTTAATCCTAGAATTGAACTGATTATCACATTAATAGCGATGTAAATTTTGTCATCTCCCAGTATTTGAGCGAAAATTTCTTTAGAAAAATACACAAAAACAGTCATTAAAAGAGTTGCAAAAATTATTTTTTTTAAATCAGGCAAAATTTTGTAAAATTCCATATTTATTTTTTTTCTTATTAAAATAGCAAGCAAAAGACCGTTTATAGCTGAAACAAATACCGTTGATATACAAATTCCCGCTATCCCCATTTGTTTTACAAGTAAAAAATTCAACAAAGCTTTGACAAATATTGAAAGAAGAGCTATTAAAAAAGGGGTTTGCGTGTCTTCAAAGGCATAGAACACTCTTGTTAAAGTATCTCTGGCAACATAAAAAACCATCGCAAAAGACAAATAAAACAACGCTTCAGTAACCATTAAAGTGTCTGCCGCATCAAAACTTCCTCTTTCAAATAAAATTTTAATTGTTTCATAAGAAAAAACCGCCATCAAAACAAAAAGAGGAAAAGACAGAAACCATAAGGAATTTATTCCTTTATGAAAATAATATTTAAGGTTTTGCCAGTCCTGATTCCCGACAAGCTTAGAAAACGCCGGAAAAATTGAGATCATCATGGCTGTAATTAACACTCCAACCGGAAACTGAAAAATCCTATTTGCATATCCTATTGCAGACCAGCTTCCTTCAGTAAGCTGTGAAGCAAAAAACATATCAACATAGACATTTATTTGCCCTATAGAGCATCCAAGCATTGCAGGAAAAAGGATTTCACCTATTTTCTTTATATTTTTATGTTTAAGGTCAAAATCAAATTTATATTTAAAACCTGCCTGCAAATAAGCCGGAACTTGAATTATTAACTGAAGAACCGCTCCTAAAAGAGTAGACCAGGCAAGTACCTGTCCGCCGTATTGCCCTCCTGCAAACAGTATGGCTACAATCATTACTATACTTGTAACAACCGGACTAACTGCGGTTATAAGGAATTTTTCATATACATTTGCAATACCAAAAAGGATTCCGACAATTCCTCCGACTAAAATTACCGGTGACATTATTTTTAACTGCTCAGAAATCATTTGATGAAGCTCAGGACTACCTCCAGCGGCAATAATTTCTGCTATTAATTCTGAATTAAAGAAAATCAGAACTGTTATTGCAAGAAAGCCAAGCCCTGTAATATTAATGAAACTATTAAGCGCCTTTTCAATATCTCCTGTAGGTGTTTCAGAATCATGTTTTGAAAATACAGAAACAGTAACAGTGTGAAAAGGTCCTCCAAGCCCTCCAAGAATTATAAAGGTTATCGCCGGAATTTGATATGCGTAGAAATAAGCGTCGCTGGTAAGCGATGCGCCATAAGCTCCTGCGATCACTACATCTCTTATAAAGCCCGCCACTTTGCTGAAAATGGTTATTAGGCTTATTAAGCCAGCTATTTTGAAAATACTTTTTAAATTCATTTAATATTCATGCGCTTTTCATCTGTATAACAAGTATTTAAAGACTAATTTTGAATTTATTATATTATAAAAAACTTAACATAGTTGGTTAAAATCGAAAAATATGATAAATAAAAGGTAAGTAATAAAATTTGAAATAACCAAATGGGGGTAATTTATAATGACTAACGCTGTTGAAGAAAAAACTATCGGTAGAATAACACAAATTATAGGACCTGTAATTGACGTAGAATTTCCTGGCGGACAGTTACCGCAAATATATGACGCTTTAATAATAAAAAACGCTTACCCGGGCGAAGAAAATCCTGATCTGGTAACGGAAGTTCAGCAATTATTGGGAGATAACCGAATCAGATCGGTTGCGATGTCAACAACTGACGGGCTAAAAAGAGGCATGGAAGTAATCAGCACAGGTCAGCCCATAATGGTTCCGGTAGGTACAGCAACGCTTGGCAGAATACTAAACGTGCTTGGAAATCCTGTTGACGAGGCAGGACCGGTTAATTGCGAGTTTAAATACCCTATTCACAGACCCGCTCCAACTTTAAAAGATCAAAATACAGACGTTGAAATATTTGAAACGGGAATTAAAGTTATTGATCTTCTTGCTCCATATCCAAAAGGAGGAAAAGTCGGACTTTTCGGAGGAGCAGGAGTTGGAAAAACAGTTGTAATTATGGAATTAATACATAATATTGCTCAGGAACACGGCGGAGTTTCAGTTTTTGGCGGAGTTGGAGAAAGAACAAGAGAAGGAAACGACCTCTGGAGAGAAATGAAAGAATCCGGAGTTATTGATAAAGTTGCGCTTGTTTACGGTCAGATGAATGAACCTCCGGGAGCAAGGATGAGAGTGGGACTTACCGCTTTAACCGCCGCAGAATACTTTAGAGATCAAGCAAAACAGGATGTTCTTCTGTTTATTGACAATATTTTCAGATTTACTCAGGCAGGTTCAGAAGTATCAGCTTTGCTGGGACGCATGCCAAGCGCAGTAGGATATCAGCCTACACTGGCAACGGAAATGGGTGAATTGCAGGAAAGAATTACCAGTACAAAAGAGGGTTCAATCACGTCAGTTCAGGCAATTTACGTTCCTGCTGACGATCTTACCGATCCTGCCCCTGCAACTACTTTCTCATTCCTGGATGCGTCAACTGTTCTATCCAGACAAATATCAGAGCTTGGAATTTATCCGGCTGTTGATCCCCTAGCAAGCACAAGCCGAGTGCTTGACCCAAAAATCATAGGCGAAGATCATTACTACACCGCCAGAGGCGTCCAGCAGGTTCTTCAAAAATATAAAGATTTACAGGATATAATCGCTATTCTTGGCATGGATGAACTTTCAGAAGACGATAAAATAGTTGTGTCAAGAGCAAGAAAACTTCAAAGATTCCTCAGTCAACCGTTCTTTGTTGCCGAACAGTTTACCGGAACTCCCGGGAAATACGTTAAACTTGAAGATACCATAAAAAGTTTCAAGGAAATCCTTGAAGGCAAACACGATAACTTACCTGAACAGGCTTTTTATATGGTAGGAACAATAGAAGAAGTTCAGCAAAAAGCTAAAACTATGGCAGAAAGTTAATATTATGACTAAAAAACTTAATCTTAAAATAATAACGCCTCAAAAAATTCTTGTTGATGAACAGGTAGACTCTGTGTTTTCAAAAAGCATTGACGGAGAATTCGGCATTTTGCCGGATCATGTTTCTTACATGACCGATCTTGCTATAGGCGTAACAGAGTATAGAAAAGATAATAAAAAGGAATTTATTTCGACAATGGGCGGGGTAATTCAGGTAAAGGAAAATACTGTTACAATTATTTCCGATACGGCAGAACCCGGGGAACAGATAGATATCCCAAGAGCCAGGGCGGCAAAGGAAAGGGCAGAAGCAAGACTAAGAACAGGAGCTCCCGATATTGACGCAAACAGAGCTCAGGTTGCTTTAGCCAGAGCAATCGCAAGAATGCAAGCCGCAAGCAAGAAAAGATAAAAGAATTAAGTTGTCTGCAAATCAAGTTTCATATATTATAAAAACTACTTATTTGGATAAGCAGTTTTACAGGAATTAAATATGATATCAACAAACGAATTTAAAACAGGTTTAACAATTGAAATAGATGGAAGTGTCTATGCAATAATTGAATTTTTACATGTAAAACCCGGAAAGGGTTCTGCTTTTGTAAGATCAAAGCTCAAAAACGTTGAAACCGGCAATGTTATGGAAAAAACATTTAGAGCAGGAGAAAAATTCCCCAGAGCGATTGTGGAAAGAAGAGATATGCAATATCTCTACAAAGGCGCAGAAAATGAATATATGTTCATGGATAATGACAGCTATGATCAGTTCACGATTACCGCTGAAGATATCGGAAGCGGAATAAAATATTTAAAAGAAAATATGAGTATTACGATTCTTAAATATCAGGGAAAAATTATAGGAGTGGACATCCCGAACTTCGTAGAACTTGAAGTTACAGATACTCCCCCTGGCGAAAAAGGCGATACTGCTTCAGGCGGAACTAAAACTGCTGTTTTAGAAACAGGCGCAAGTGTTCAAGTGCCTTTCTTTGTTAAAAACGGCGATGTTATAAGAGTTGACACAAGAACAAACTCATATCTGGACAGAGTATAAGTATTTACGGCATTTTTAAAAAATTTGTATATATTATTAATCAAAGAGGTTGATTGAATGAAAATGGAATTGGATTATATTGAGAAACTGGTTGAAATGGTTTCCAAGAATGAATTAACGGAATTGTCAGTAGAAGACGGCGAAAAAGCGGTTATAATAAGAAAAGAGAAAGAAGTAATAACAGCGCATGCCGCTCCGGTTATGTCAGCAATGTCCTCTGTAGCTCAGCCTGTCGCCCTGCCGCACGCAGAAATTGTTCAAAAACCGCAAAAAGAAGTTGAATCAGCAAATCGTTTAAAAATAACATCTCCAATGGTTGGAACGTTTTATAAATCACCTTCACCGGGATCGCCTTCGTTTGTGGAAGTTGGAAAAACAGTCAGCGCAGGACAAATTGTTTGTATTATCGAGGCTATGAAACTTATGAACGAGATCGAATCAGAAGTTTCAGGTAAAGTCGTAGAAATTTGCATTCAGGACGGACAACCTGTTGAATATGGTCAGACTTTAATCATAGTCGAACCATAGAAAGAAATCGGCAAATGAAAAAGATGATTTTGGTAAATTCTTATTAAAGACGACCTTTACTCTTTAATTCCTCCAAGCATAATGCCTTTTATAAAATATTTCTGTCCCATCAAAAAAACGCCTATTACCGGAATTACAGAAATCACAGCGCATGCCATAAGCTGCCCCCATTCGGTTGTTTCTCTGAAACTTCCTTTTAAAATCGCCAATCCGACGGGTAAAGTCCTCATATTGTCGGAATTTGTAACGATTAGGGGCCACATAAAGCTGTTCCAGGTTAAAATAAAAGTAAATATCCCTAAAGTTGCCAGCGCAGGCAATGCCAAAGGAAGCGCAACTCTGAAATACGTCTGTAAAGGGTTGCAACCGTCAATTTTAGCGGCGTCTTCCAGTTCCACAGGCAACGTCTTGAACCACTGCCTCATAAGAAAGATGCCGAAGCCGCCGAACAGTCCGGGAACAATTAATGCCTGATAAGTGTCTATCCAGTATAATTCACGCATTATAAAAAACAGCGGAACTATATTCACTTGCGGAGGAACCATTGTAGTCGCTAAAAATATTAAAAATAAAGGCTCTCGATATTTAAATTCAAATCTTGCAAAAGCATAACCCGCCATAGAAGAGATTATAAGCTGTCCTAAAGTTGTTAAAACGGCAACAACAGTGCTATTAAAAAAATATGTCGCTACAGGAATTGATTTAACTACATCAGGATAATTTTTAATATACAAAGGATCAGGGATAAATTCCGGCGGATAGGAAAAAATCTGCTTTTGAGTCATCATAGACGTAATTAACATCCATATAAAAGGCGTAAGCATAGAAAAAGCCCCCGCCATAAGCAAGGAATAAGAGATTATTTTAATTATATTTATTCGTTTAAGACCCATTTTTTTCTTGTTTTCCATTGAATTAAAGTTAATAAAAGAATTATAACAAATAAAACATACGCAATCGCTGAAGCTTTGCCGATATTAAAATATTCAAACGCCTGTTTAAACAGCCAGTAAACCATAATCATCGTTGAATTTTGCGGTCCGCCTTCTGTCATAAGAAATATTAGGTCAAAAACCTGAAAAGAGGATATAACCGTCATTATAGACACAAAAAATAAGGTGGGCGTTAAAAGAGGCAATGTTACAAGAAAAAATCGCCGAAAACCAGTTGCGCCGTCCAGCTCGCAGGCTTCGTTGACGGATTCGGGAATTGCTTGCAATCCGGCGAGGAAAATTATCATATTATAGCCGATATTTTTCCATATACTGACTATTATTAATGCAGGCATCGCAAATTTCTCATCATAAAGCCATTTTACAGAATCGCCTATCCCTAATAACCAGTTTAAAATGCCGTAATTCGGATCAAACATCCACGTCCACACAATGGCAATAACAATCATAGGCGTTACATAAGGCAGAAAATATGCGGCTTTAAAGAAGGCGGCTCCTTTAAGTTTTCTATCCAAGGCATAAGCCAAAACCAGAGGAATTAATATGCTGAATACCGCTGTTATAAAAGCATAATAAAAGGTATTCCATAAAACTTTATAAAAAATTTCGTCTGAAAAAAGTTCTATATAGTTTTTAAGCCCGATAAATTGAGGGGGACTGATTAAATTCCACTTAACAAAACCAAGTCCGAACGACATAAAAACAGGAATTATTATAAAAATAAAAACGCCTAAAAATGCGGGTAATATAAATAAAACTGCCCACCAAGAGTTAGAGGCAAAAAATTTTTTATAATCCATGCATTAACTTGCTTTTTCATTTAAATTTTTTAAATCAAAATTTTCAAGTCGTTCTTTTAAAACGTCTAATATTCGCATATATCTTCTTTTATAAAGAGCTTTTAATTCTATAGAAACGTCACTATCTGAAATAATTTTTTCAGTAGTAAATAATTCTTCAATTAATTTATTACGCGAGGCTCCAGAATAAAACCTGCCAAGCTGTTGAATATTTGCCATTATTATTGATCTCTCCTTAAATATAAATAGTTTTTTATATTTTATTTATTATTATTATAAGAAACTATTGTATTTTATCTAATTTTCTTATGTTTTTATTAATAATTTTTAATAACATTTGTTAATAAAATTATAATTACTCAATATTTTTTTACAATAGAATTTTATTCTCTGTTAAGGCAAAACTCTAAATTCCAGCCCCATCGTTAAATTCATCAAGGTTTTGATATGTAATTCCAGTTTCATTTTTTACAATTTTTTTAAGTTCTTTAATCTCATTAGTAAGAGTGCATAAAGCGTCTTTTATGGGGTCAGGTATTATATTATGCTGGAGTTGATGAGATTTTTGTCCTTTATTCATTACAATTCTCCCTGGTATACCTACTATTGTAGAATTGTCCGGCACGTTCGATATTACAACAGAACCCGCGCCGACTCTTACATTGTTTCCTAAAGTTATATTCCCCAGCACTTTAGCTCCTGAGCCTACAACTACATTGTCTTTAAGGGTAGGATGTCTTTTCCCGTGCTCCTTGCCTGTTCCTCCAAGCGTAACTCCTTGATAAATAAGCGCATTATTGCCTATAATCGCTGTTTCTCCTATTACCACTCCCATTCCATGATCTATAAAAAATTTTCTGCCTATAGTTGCGCCGGGATGGATTTCTATTCCTGTTAAAAATCTTGAAAAATTGGAAATTAATCTTGGAATGCAGGCAATGTTCCACTTATATAATTTATGGGCAATTCTGTGCATTATAAGCGCATGTAGCCCTGGATAACTTAATAAGACCTCAACAATACATGTTGCCGCAGGGTCTTTTTCAAAAATTGTATCAATATCTTCTTTTATTCTCTCAAGGAACATTTTTTTATTTTCCTGTTTTTAAAATTATATATATTAATGTTAAAATCCATGAGTTGTTATTTTAACTATTATGCTATTTATAGTAAAGTAACTATATCTAATAATAATATTAAATTTAATTGGTAATTTAAGCAATTTTAAGCAAAAATTAATTAATGAGGAAGTAAGTATGGCATTAGACACTATTCCAGCAGAAGAACGACGTGAGGTTATGGAAAAAACGAAATTAGGCACATTTGGCGGAATTTTAAGGAAAAAATCGCCGGAAGATTTAATGAAATGTGGCGGTAATAAGCTTGAAAAAACCTTAACGGGCTTCGATTTAATTATATTAGGAGTAGGGGCTATTATTGGAGCTGGAATTTTTGCTCTTTCAGGAACAGCGGCGGCAGGCAGCGCGCATCATATTGGGGCAGGTCCTGCTCTTATGGTTTCTCTGATTATTGCCGGAATGGCATGCTCTTTTGCGGCTTTATGTTATGCTGAATTTGCGTCTATTATTCCGGTTGCAGGAAGCGCTTTTACTTACACTTATGCGACACTTGGCGAAATTGCCGCTTGGTTTATCGGGTGGATGCTTGTTCTTGAATATATAATAGGTAATATCACTGTTGTAAGTAGCTGGTCAGGTTATCTTGTAAACTTCCTCAAAGGTTTTGAAGGTGTTTTGCCTACTTTTTTAACCAGTCCTCCTGTCTGGCTGGTAAATAACTATTCTACTTCGGTTGAGAAATACAAACATATTGGCGTTGAGAATTTTATTGTTTTTCTTCAAGACAAATTTCAAGCATTGGGGCTTAATCCTGATTCAATAAAAGAAACATTTACTGTTTCTAATTTTGATATTTCAGCTTTTAATCCGGCTGTTTTTGCAAGAATGGGGTTTGATGCGGAACTTTTATTAAATCCCGCCTCTCAAATTCCACACTTAGGACCTCTGCCTATAGCAATAAATATTCCCGCATTTTTAATTATGGCTTTTATAACAACGTTCCTCTTTATTGGAATTAAAGAAAGCGCTAAAATGACTTTTGCTATGGTTATGGTGAAAATTGTCGTAATCCTTTTATTTGTTGGAGTTGGCTTATTTTATGTAACTCCTGAAAACTGGGTTCCATTTGCTCCAAACGGAATGAAGGGAATATTTGTCGGAGCTTATTTAATGTTTTTTGCATATATTGGGTTTGACGCTGTATCTACAGCCGCAGAAGAAACTAAAAATCCTCAAAAAGATATGCCTGTAGGCATTATAGGAAGCCTTATAATTTGCACATTGATTTATATAGTGGTTATTGCGGTTTTAACAGGAATGGTTCCCCTTAGTCAAATTGATACACATGCCCCTATAGCCGCGGCAATGACTTCTGTAAATCAGCATTGGGTTGCTTTTATTATATCTATTGGAGCTATAGCAGGTTTAACGTCAGTTTTACTGGTATTACAGCTTGGCGGAACAAGAATTTTATATGCAATGTCCAGAGATAAGTTTCTTCCACCTATTTTTTCCAAGATTCACCCGAAATATAAAACTCCGTATATAAATACACTTATTGTAGGATTTGCGGTTGCGGGATTAACAACGGTTCTGGACTTGAATGCGGCGGCGGAATTAAGTAATATAGGCACACTTGTTGCGTTTATGATGGTATGCGCAGGCGTTCGCATTTTAAGAAAAACTGATCCTGACAGAGAAAGACCATTTAGAGTCCCATTTGTTCCGGTAATCCCAATACTTGGAATTCTTACCTGTATTGCCCTTATAGTTTTAGGACTTCCTACCCTAAAAACCCTGATAATTTTTGGAATATGGGTTATTTTGGGTATGATCGTTTATTTCTCATACGGATATAAAAGAATCAGAGCATCAGAAGAATGCTAATTAACTCGAATTGCTAATTAGTCGAAACGCTGAAATAGCTTGAAATTTTATTTTAATTTTTTATACGGCTCGCAGGCAAAGCCTGCGAGCCGTATGCCCTTAAAAAGGCGTAGCGGCTGGCAAAGCCAGCCGCTACGCCAAATATAAAATTATTTATTTAGCAATTCAAGTTAATTAATTTGCAATAAATAAAGTATTATATCAATCATTAAATATTGTGATCTTAAAAAGAAATCAGGAAATAAAAAAATGATTTTTGTAAAATCTTAATTGGCTGGGTTTTCGGCGAAGCCGAAAACCCAGCCAATACTATCTTTAAGGGGCTGGCGGCTTCGCCGCCCGCCCCTTCTATAAAAACAACTTTTTATAACTTCCTGAACACTTCTACAAAATACAATAGCGGGGTGTTTCGGCGAAGCCGAAACACCCCGCTACACACTTACTACAGCCTGTGCCGCCCTGCGGGCGGCACAGGCTGTAGATATCAGCTTTTTAACCAAAAGAGAACTATTCTTGGAATAATATTAATTATAACCTTCAGGCAACCATTCTCTGACTCTGAAATTTGCTCCCAGTTCTTCGGCAATTGTTCTGCAATTTTCTATATTTACTTTATAGTTTTTGAACCCGGAAACAATACTGATTGTTGTTTCTATACCATTTTTTACACATTCTTTTATAAAATCTTTAACTGCTTTATAAGCAATTTCTTTATCAAAATTCGGACGGCATAATTCTCCGTATAAGTCAGGATTGTCGGCATTTAAACTTATGGAAATTTTATCTATTATACCTGCAAGTTCAGGAACTATATTTTTTTTGTATATTAAATTTGCATGCCCGTTGGTATTTATTCTGACAGGAACTTCAGGGTAATTTTCCTTAATAAATTTTGCTGTATTTTTGACTATATCAAGTTTTAAGAGTGGTTCTCCATAGCCGCAAAAGACGATCTCTTCGCATTTATCGGAATAGGTTTCTTTTAATTCACTAATTATATCGTTGCTGGTGAAATTTTCAGTTTTCAGTATAAGATTAACCCCTCCAATTTTATCTCCCGCGCTTCTTATGCAAAATGCGCAGTTATTTGTGCAAAGATTAGTAACGTTTATGTACATTGCATTTCCAAGATAATATGTAAATTTATTTTCGGTCTGTTGTGTCATTTTTCTAAACTTATTTCTGAATTTAATTAATGAAGAAAATTCTTTTCATAAATATTTTTACATGCTAAAAAAAATTTTCCCAATATTTTATAATATTGTGATCTTAAAAAGAAATCAGGAAATAAAAAAATGATTTTTGTAAGGCTTTAAGTGGCGGGCAGCTTCGCCGCTCGCCACTTCTATAAAAACAACTTTTTATAATTTCCTGAAAACTTATTCAAAATATAATATAACCCTGAGTATAGCGTATTTTAAAAGACTTTTTAAAGTTTTTATTTAAAATTACGATAATATAGTATAGATAAAGATTTTTTATTGTTTGTCTTTGTAATTAATTTTACAAGCAGGAGCTAATTGTTTGCAGCTTATATCGACTGATGAGATTATAAATCATAAAGTTCTCCCTTTTGACATTTTTAATGAAAAAGGGAAAATTATATTTAGCGCCGGAGAAATATTAACTCCAGGCAAAATTCTTCAGTTAAAATATATTCCTAAATTATATATAGAAGAAAAAAAAGAAGAATTTATTGATAGCGATAATGATTTTTTTGAAATTTTAGATGAAGACGAAGATCAGGAAGATATTTTAGAAACGCTTGAAGAGAATGATGCTTTAATACAGGAAGAAATTAAAAAAAATCCCGCTGAAACTGCTTATTTTGAACAAATTAAAAAAAAGGTCATTAAAGAAGAAGTTAAACAAAAAATTACAAATCAATATAAAGAAGCTATGGACAGCTTTATAGAGGAAGGCGCCGATGATCCTTCATTGTGTATAGATGTTAGAGATAGTATTATTGAAGAAGTTTTGCCGGAAGTTAATAAAATTCTCTATAGATCACAATTAAAAGTATTTGGAGATTACTATTACGCTCACGGAATTAATGTTTCTATGCTCAGCGCAATTCTTGCCCACAAAATGAGGCTTAGTACCAGCATAATAAAAGATATAACGCTTTCTGCGATGCTCCATGACATTGGCAAAATAAGAGTTCCGTCTTCAATCTTAAAAAAACATTCACTTGCGCCTAATGAATTAAAGTTAATTCAACTTCACCCTAAAATTGGTTATAAAATTATAAAACAGGACCTTATGTTATCTGAAAACATAGCCCAGGTTGCGCTTCAACATCATGAAAAATCTGACGGTTCCGGCTATCCTTTTGGAATTTCAGGAAATTCCATTTCTCTTGAATCGCATATCGTTTCTATCTGTAACATTTATGACCAGTTAACTTCCGGCAAAGGCGACGTAAAAGTAAAAAACAACAAAGAAGCTATAAAATATATTTTAGAGCTCGGCACAAAATATTTTAAAAGCGATGTTCTTTATACATTTGTGCATATGACAAATTATAATGACTTTGCGCCGATTATAGCGGATTATTTTTAGTATGGTCATAAGAGAACCTTTAAAAACAAATGAATAAAGCAATAATTATAGGCGGTGGGTTGGCAGGAACGGAAGCGGCTCTTCAACTGGCTAAAAGACAAATAAACGTGGATTTATACGAAATGCGTCCTGAAAAAACAACAGGCGCGCATTCAACGGGAGATCTCGGCGAACTGGTTTGCAGTAACAGCCTTGGTTCAAATGACGTTAACTCCGCAAGCGGGCTTTTAAAAGAAGAACTTAGAAGATTAGGCTCTTTTCTAATAGAATTTGCCGATGAAACAGCAGTTCCCGCAGGAAGCGCTCTTGCGGCAGACAGAACGCTCTTTGCGGAAAAAGTAACTTCTGCAATAAACGACAATCCTTATATAAATTTAATAAAAAAGGAAATAACTCATATACCCACTGATACGCCGGTAATCGTCGCTTCAGGTCCTTTGACCTCTGAGTTATTGACGCAGGAAATTATAAAATTTACAGGTACGGATAATTTTTATTTTTTTGATGCGATTGCTCCGATTGTTGAAAAGGATTCTATCAATTTTGAAAAAGCTTTTTGGGCTAATAGGTATAATAAAGGCGAAACTTCTTATATAAATTGCCCTATGGACAAGGAAGAATACGAAATTTTTTATGAAAAACTAATAAATTCACCTGTAATTGAATTAAAAGATTTTGAAAAAAACGCTAAATTCTTTGAATCCTGTCTTCCTGTAGAAGTTTTGGGCAAAAGAGGAAAAGATACATTAAGATATGGTCCGTTAAAACCTGTCGGACTAATCGATGAAAGAACAAATAAACAAAATTATGCGGTAGTTCAATTAAGACAGGACAATAAGGCGGCAACGCTGTATAATCTTGTCGGATTTCAGACAAATTTAAAATGGTCTGCCCAGAAAGAACTTATAAAATGCATTCCGGGCTTGGAAAACGCAGAAATTGTCAGATATGGCGTTATGCACAGAAACACCTTTATTCATAGTCCGTCGATTTTAACTCCCGGCTTGCAAACCCACAAAAGAAACGATCTTTTCTTTGCAGGACAAATTACAGGCGTTGAAGGCTATACAGAATCCATTGCAACAGGGCTTTTAGCCGGAATAAACGCTTCAAGATTAATAGAAAAGAAAGAAATATTGATTTTAGAGCCTGTTTCAATGCTAGGGGCTTTATGCAGTTATATTGCTCATCCCGAGCATAAAAAGTTTCAGCCTGTAAACAGTAACTGGGGAATTATCGAGCCGCTTGAAATAAAGTTAAAAGGCAGAAAAAACAAAGACGAGAAGAAAAAACTTTGCTCCGAAAGAGCTCTTTCTTACATTAATTTGCTTAGAGGCTCTTAAAAGCTCAATATAAAGACAAATGCTCTGTTTTTGTCTTTATCTAACTTGAATTGCTAAATAAATAATTTTATATTTGGCGTAGCGGCTGGCTTCGCCAGCCGCTACGCCGTTTTAAGGGCATGCGGCTCGCAGGCAAAGCCTGCGAGCCGCATAAAAAATTA
>JAKLDH010000069.1 GCA_022703625.1 Cyanobacteriota bacterium
GGTATTAAGTAGGTAACAAAAAGTTTTCGTGTTTTTATCTACCCAACCCCAACCCCTTCCCTTCAAAGGGAAGGGGCTTTTGTTATTTTTTTGCCTCACTCGCTTTGCTCGTTCGGCAAAAGTTAATAAGACTTGAAAATTTTTTGTTTGTTACTTAATTATGATTAATTATTCAAACTTTTTCTTTGTTACCTAACAGGATTATTTAAGAGTATATTTTTTCACAACCTTTATTTCCTGCCGATCTTTTAAAATATTAATATGCTCTTGTTTAATTATTTCTCCTGATATAATCAGAGGGATTCCCGGCGGATATTTAACGATTGTTTCATGGGAAATCTCTCCAAGCGCCTGATTTATATTTATACGCTCAAATTCCCTACAAAACGCCTCTGATGGAGTAAAAGCCGTTTGCGGCAAAACAAACGGGGTTATGTTTTTTTCTTTATAGTTTTTTTGAAGCTTTTTATTGGCTTTAATAACAGAATTAGTTAGTTTTTCAAGATGTTTTTTTTCCGAGCCTATTCCCGCAAGAGCAAGTACGCCCTTATCGTTAACCATTTCAACTTCTATATTATGTTTATCCTGTAAAAAATCAGATAAATCTTCGCCTGAAACGTCTTTTAGTCCAAAAAATATTTTTGTGGGGTCATGCAAAAAACAATCTGCGTTTTCCAGAAAAACAGCATTAGTATGCTCTTTCAGCCTTTTTTTTGTTTTTTCAATATTTTCAATCAAATGATTTAATTTTTCTCTGCCTTTTTGAGAATTTAAATGGTTTACAGAAGCTTCAATGCTTGAAAGCAGGATATATGAAGGAGAAGTTGTGTTTATAATATTTAAGACCTGTTGTATTTCCTGAGGATCAAGACGAGAATGCGGGCAAAGATGCAAAATAGCGCCCTGATTAAGGCATGAACCCGTTTTATGCAAGGATTGAACACATGCATCAGCTCCAAGACGCATTGAGGAAACAGGTAAAAGATCAGAAAAATTCCATAATGCTCCGTGCGCCTCATCAACCAGAAAAATTATATTTTTTTTCCGGCAAATTTCCGAAACGGCTTTTATGTCTGACGCAATTCCTTCATAAGTGGGGCTGGTTATTAACAGGGCTTTAATATCAGGATTTTCATCAAGTTTTTGAGCAATTTTAAGCGGATTTGCGCAAGATGGAATATGCCAGTTTTCTTCCCATTCTGTTTCAAGCCAGACAGGCATTGCCCCTGAGAGAATAAGAGCATTTACAACCGATTTATGAACGTTTCTTGCCAGAAGAATTTTCTCTCCACGTTTAACAGTTGCGAGAATCATGGCAATAATCCCGGAAGACGAGCCGTTTATAAGATAAAACGAGGCTTTAGTTCCGTAAATTTCAGCGGTTTTTTGCAAAGATTTTAATATTGCGCCGGAGGGATTTTGAAGATTATCCATGCCGTCAATTTCCGCAAAGTCGCCCTGAAAAAGTCTTCCCCCGAAGTTTTCCGCAAATTCAGCTCTGGAATGGAATCCTTGAATATGCCCCGGCGTTGTAAAAAGCAGGGGTTTCTTTTTCCTGAATTTCTTTATTAAAGCGTTTATATACATCTTAAAACAGCGTTTTGCTCTATCTGTTTTTCATACCACGCAAGAGTTTGTCGGATTCCTTCCTTAAGAGAAGTTTTATACTTCCAGCCGATCGAGGAAAGCCTTGAAACATCGAGAAGTTTTCTGGGCGTTCCATCAGGTTTTGTTGTGTCAAATACAATTTCGCCTTTATAATTGACTTCTTGCTTTATTAATTCAGCAAGTTCCCGAATAGAAATGTCTTCTCCCGTTCCTATATTCACAATTTCAGAACCGTTATAATTATTCATCAGGAAAACACATGCGTCAGTAAGATCATCCACAAAAAGAAACTCCCGTTTCGGCTGACCTGTTCCCCATACGGTTACAGTATTTGAGCCTGTTTTTTTTGCTTCATAAAACTTTCTTATTAAAGCAGGCAGAACATGACTGTTATTCAGGTCAAAATTATCGTTAATTCCATAGAGATTTGTGGGCATTACAGAAATAAAATTTGCTCCATACTGGTTATTATATGCCTGACACATTTTTATACCGGCAATCTTCGCTATAGCGTAAGGCTCATTAGTTTCTTCAAGCTCTCCGGCAAGCAGGTACTCTTCTTTCATCGGTTGAAAAGCAAATTTAGGGTAAATACAACTGCTTCCCAAAAAAAGCAGTTTTTTTACGCCGCTAATATGGCTGAAATGAACTATATTATTTTGTATTTGCAGGTTTTCGTAAATAAACTGACCTTTAAAAGTATTGTTAGCGTGAATTCCTCCAACTTTTGCGGCGGCAAGAAAAACATAATCAGGTTTTTCCATTTTAAAAAAGTCTTCCACCGCTTTTTGACACGTTAGATCAAGTTCATCTTTTGTTTTTGTCAAAAGGTTATTAAAGCCTTCCAGCTCTAAACGCCGAACCAGCGCGCTTCCGACAAGTCCTTTATGTCCCGCTATATAGATTTTAGATTCTTTTTCCAATTTTCAACTCCTGATTAGATTAAACAACAAAACTAATTTAACCATGCGCTAGATTACTAGCTGATTATTTAATTAATTTTGCGAATTTTCTTTTTCCTGCCTGAAGAATTATATAATCTTTATCGTTAAATATAATTTTATAATCGATATTGCAAATTTTTTCGCTGTCAAGCTTAACGCCACCGCCTATTATTAACCTCTTTGCTTCACTTTTGCTTGAAACAAGCCCTTTTTCAGCTATAAAATCCACAAGACCTTTTCCTTCTTCAACATTGTACTCTGGCATTTCTTCAGGCGCGCCCTTTTTTCTGAATATATTTATAAATTCTTCTTCAGCTTTAAAAGCGGCTTCTCTGGAATAATATTCAAAAATGATGGTTTTTGCGAGCTTCATCTTGTAATCTCTTGGATTTATATAATCTGATTTCAATTGTCCCCTATGGTTTTCTATTTCTTCCATTGGAAGATCAGTTAAAAGCTCGAAATATCTAATTATAAGAGTGTCAGGAATAGACATTATTTTGCCGTATATTTCATTAGGCGGGTCTGTAAGGCTTATACAGTGTTCAGGATAAGATTTTGACATTTTTAAAACGCCGTCTGTTCCTTCAAGAAGCGGTAAAAGTATTACCATTTGAGGGTCTTTTTTCCCGTAAGCTTGTTGTATATCCCTGCCAAGAAGCACGTTAAATCGTTGATCTGTTCCGCCCAGCTCAATATCAGCGTCAACTTCAACCGAATCGTAAGCTTGCATTAGCGGATAAAAAAATTCGTGAACAGAAATCGGTTTACCTTCGCTGTATCTTTTTGAAAAATCATCTCTTACAAGCATTTGAGCTACAGTTACATTAGAAGAAAGTTTTAATAAGTCTGCAAGCTGCATTTTATGAAGCCAATCCGCATTATTAACCACTTCTGCCTTTGATAAATCAATAACTTTACCCATTTGATCCAGATAGGTTTTTGCGTTTTCTACAACTTCCTCTTTGGTAAGAGCCGGACGAGTTTCTGATTTCCCTGAAGGGTCGCCGATCATAGCGGTTGCTCCGCCTATAATTAAAACTACCTGATGACCCAACGCTTGAAATTGTCTTAACTTACGCATTACAACTGTATGTCCAAGATGCAAATCCGGTCTTGTAGGGTCAAGCCCAAGTTTTACACGAAGCGGTCTGTTTTTTTCCGAAGAATTATATAACTTCTTCGCAAGCTCCATAACGCCTCCAGGCAAGACTTCTGCTCCTCTGGCAAGAAGCTCGGCTTCTTTTATAAAATGTTCAGGGATTTGATTATGTTTCGCACTATTCATTTGCATAAATTTCAATTTTGTTTTTATTTTAATTTATATTAAATAATATTATAAAGCATTAAATTAAATTTGATAAGTTTTAAAAAACGATGGGACAATTCAATTTTATACTAATGATCTGTTAAGTTAATTTTGGAGATTAGATATATATAGACCGATAATATTTTTTATGTAAAAAGCGAAGAAAAAACAAAAAGTATGCATTTGTAAGCAAGGGGGTTCGGGGGCTTGCCCCTGACCGATATGTCAGTTTGTCATGTTCGTTTTTTTTTTTCTTTGGTTCGTTTCTTTTTCTTTTTGCGTCAAAAAGAAAAAGAAATGAACAAACGGCAAGCATTCTGTTGCATGCTGGAAAGATGCTGAAACAAGTTTAGCATGACAATTTTAATGGCGTTAAGCAGTTTATTAAAAATTACATAAAAAATATTATCGGTATAACCCCTACCCAAATTTGAATTCATTAATTTGAATTCATTGAAATGATTCGTATCAATTGAAAACATGATAAAATTTATTTAATGATAGACTTTGATAAATATAAAAAAATAGTTCAAAATACTAATGCCTTTAAAGAAATAGGTCAGATAACGCGCATAATCGGGCTTGTAATAGAAGCTGACGGACCTTCTTCTTCTATAGGGGATTTGTGTCATATATATTCAAAAATGAACGAAGAGCCTGTCTGGGCAGAAGTTGTAGGGTTTAAAGAAGAGAAAATTCTTCTCATGCCTTTAGGAGAAATGGAAGGGCTTAAACCGGGAGCTATTGTTGTGAATTCCGGCGGGGCAATTGAAGTTAAAACCGGATCAGAACTGCTTGGAAGAGTTCTGGACGGATTAGGACGTCCTATTGATGAATATGGACCAATTAGAACAAATCAGACATGCTGTGTTAAAGCTAATAAAATCAATCCGTTAACCCGAAAAAAAGTTACCGAGCCTCTATTTATGGGCGTAAAATCGGTAGATTCTTTTATTACTCTTGGTAAAGGTCAAAGGGTAGGAATTATGGCGGGAAGCGGCGTTGGAAAAAGCACTTTGCTTGGCATGTTTGCCAGAAACTCCAAGGCGGATATGAACGTAATTGCTTTAATTGGTGAAAGGGGAAGAGAAGTCAGGGAATTTCTTGAAAATTCACTTGGTACAGAAGGCTTAATCCGATCTGTTGTTGTGGTTGCGACCTCAGAACAGCCTCCTCTGGTTAAAATAAAAGCGGCTCAAGTTGCTATTTCAATTGCTGAATCGTTTAGAGAAAGCGGCAGAGATGTTTTGTTTATGCTTGATTCAGTTACACGGATTGCAATGGCTCAAAGAGAGGTTGGGCTGGCAATAGGAGAGCCTCCTGCTACAAGAGGATATACTCCATCAGTTTTTGCTTTAATGCCAAGGCTTCTCGAACGTACAGGCAATAGCGATAAAGGCACAATGACAGGCATTTACTCTGTTCTGGTTGAAGGTGATGACTTTAATGAACCTATATCAGATACGGTAAGAGGAATTTTGGATGGTCATATTGCTTTATCAAGAGCGCTGGCTCAAAAAAACCATTTCCCGGCGGTGGATATTTTAAGCAGCATAAGTCGGGTTATGATTGAAGTTGTTGATAAAAAACACATAGAAGCCGCCGGAAACCTCAGAAATCTTATGGCTTTATATGAAAAAAATCAGGATTTAATTAACATCGGAGCTTATTCTGCCGGTAGCGATCAAAGAATAGACAGGGCTATAAAGCTTATTGACGAAATTAACGAATTTCTTAACCAGGGAATTGAAGATAAAATTGATCCGAATGATACTATCGCAAAATTAATTGAAATTGCAAACAAAAAATAAAAAAACCTCTTTTTAATCTAAGAGGCTTTTTGGTAAAGGTTTTTTAACTTTAAAGTAGAGTTTAAACCTTTAAAAACTTGATTTTGATTTATTAAAAACTTGAGATTGTATATATATAAAGATTAGAAAAAATAAAATTGATAATTTTATCAAAAAACAGTATAAAAATTGAAATATTTGTTTACAATTTCGCTTTTCGGCTAAAATTGTGTAAAGCTTGTGCGTATAAATAATAAACGTCTTTTTGAGGTAATTAAATTGAAAAATAAAGCTGTAAAATGCTGTCCTTTTAGTCCAAAGGAGTGTTCTAAAGAATGCGCTTTACATATTGATCCTGATGACCTTAATGAGGTTGTCAGAAATAAGCTTGCAAGTATTGGCGTAATTGACAGGGAAAATGGAATTTGCGCTCTTAAAAACCTTTCTTTATGTATGGACAGGATTTTATACGAAGAGCTGTCAGGGTTCCTGAAATAATATAATAAAAACCTTGTCAATTCTTCGTCTCCTAACTTAGAGAGGGGGCAGGGGCTTGTTCCCCTACAAAAATTATTTTTGCGAGATTTTTTAGTAAATTCAATGGGTCGAGCGAACCGCCGTTGGCGGTTCGCTCGACCAAAAATAATCTTTAGCCCCCTCTCCCAATGGGAGAGGGGGTTGGGGGCGCGGGGATTTTGGACTGAATTTATAAAAATGTAGGGGAGCAAGCTTGGGCAGGGGGAAGAAGATTTAGCGCCGCATTGATTGCAACTTGCTATAAATATACTGACATTTCACACTTTTCACAGTCGAATTCAAGCCTGTATTTATTGTATTCTCCTGTTAAATACAGCGGTTCGCTTGATTTTTTGCATAGATTGAACTGATATTTTAAACAATGCTTAGTTGTCATAAGCTTTTTGCCTGTCATATTAATGCCGGATTCAGCGGCAGGTTCTATTTTCATAACGCCATGCCGGCAATAAAACTGCTCTGCGTATTTATTTAAAACATTTGCGGAATAATCAAGCGTTTGTTCAGGGTATGGATAGTTATTCGGGACTATTTTAAACAAATTTTTCGGAAAATTACAGGCTCTTTGGTGTTCAAGTTGTTCGATAGCCTGCCGCCTAAGTTCATTCAGGGTACTTACAGGAATAAATGGCATTGGATCAAGATTAATATTGATTTCATCAGTATAAAAATCTGTGTCGCCGAGTTTTGATAATTGTTTTATAATATTTTGTCGAGCCATTTCACTATTTTTAGCGGATTCAAATGTTTGATTGACTTTATATTCAGTTATATTGCCATTTTCGTCAGTTAACAACAAATTATCATTGTTAAAATCTATTTTTAGCTTTATTTTTCTTTCAATCTTCAATGATTTAAGCTGTTTTAAGTATTCATAATCAAAATTTCTGTATATAAAAACGCCTTTTTGAATTAATTTAGGCTGATTTGTTCCCTGTAGTATATTGCGCTCGTCAAAATATGTAATACCATCGCCATTATTTAATTTTGCAGTTTCTATAAGTCCGATCGGTTCTCCAATATGCTTTGGAGAATCAAAAGACACGATATTTTTATTTCGACCTGTTAAAAAATAGCTTGTATAGCCTCTGTTAAAGGTTTTGTTCGGGTTAAACTCAAACCCTGAATTGGTTTTGTCAATTTTTTGTCTGTAATAGCTTACTATATTTTTAATATAATCAATATCTTTAAGCCTTCCCTCTATTTTAAAGGAAGAAACGCCCGCTTCTATCAAGGAATCCAAGTAATCTGACAGGTTTAAATCTTTAAGTGAAAGCAAATATTTGTCTTTAGCCAGCAATTTGCCCTTTGAGTCGGTAAGAGAATACCTTTTGCGACATGGCTGAGCGCATTCTCCTCTATTACCGCTTCTTCCTCCGTTAGCGCAGCTTAAATAGCATTGTCCGCTGTAACTTACGCATAATGCGCCATGAACAAAAAATTCCAGATCAATATTGGTTTTTTGTTTTATTTCTTTAATTTGCTCTAAACTAAGCTCTCTTGGAAGTATTGCCCGCTGAAACCCTACTTTTTCAAGGAAATCTACTTTTTGCCATGTGTTATTATGAGCCTGCGTGCTGGCAAATAGTGGTATTGGAGGCAAATCAAGCTCTAATATGCCCATATCCTGAATAATAATTGCGTCAACGCCAAGCTCATATAGCTGATGAATTAAATCTCCGGCTTCAATGATTTCTCGGTCATTTAAGATTGTATTAACGGTTACATATACTTTTGCCCAATATTTATGAGCATATTTGACGAGTTTTTCTATATCATCAAGACTATTAGCCGCATTTATTCTTGCGCCGAATCTATTTGCGCCGATATATACAGCATCAGCGCCGCATTGAATTGCGGTTATTCCTGTTTGATAATCTTTTGCGGGCGCAAGGAGTTCGATTTTTTTCATTTTAAATTGTTATTTTGTATTTTTATAGTGATCCGGAAAAGGAAGCAGGAAATAAAAATACAACTTTTCTTCGGTATAACGAAAACTTATTTGTATTAATAATATCATATACCAATCATTTCATTGAAAGAAACCAATAATTAACCGAAACCGTCATATTGAGCGTAAAAACCGTCATCCTGAGCGAAGCGAAGGATCTCATGGGAAGAATGCAACAAGATTCTTCGGGCTGAAGCCCTCAGAATGACGAAAATGCTGAAATCCTTAGAATGACAATTAAAAAAAATAATTGGCGACTCGGATTAAATAATGCTCGATTGAATGCGAATGGGTATAAAATTAAAGCTTCTTCTTAAGGCTTCTTTCATCTATAACAGGAGTATTTCCCCAAGAAAAGATGATTCCTTCGTGATTTATCTGGTAATCCTCTTTTAATGTCTGATTATTATCAGTTTTTATAACTAACTGAACCCCAATACCAATTCCGGAAAAATTTTCTTCTTCTATTGACGAAAAAGTATTTACTTCAAGAAGACACGCTATATTTTCCGGTTTTTTTTCGCCAAAACGCTTTTCTAATAATATTTCTACTAATTTTTTTCTTTCCATTTAAGTATTTACCTAATTTCTAAACAACAAAACTAATTAACATGAATTTCTTGCGGGATAATGAGGAAAACTCGTTAAATGTAAACAGATTAATGAATTTTATTATAAATGTTTTTGAATTTTATCCAACAATTCCTTAAACCCTTTTCTTTCAATAGCGGAAATTTTTACCGGATTCGGAAGCTTATCGCTTAAGTTATCGTAGATTGAATCGTCTTTAACCAAATCAATCTTGTTTATAACGCTGATTAAAGGCTTGTTGCATGCGTCAAGCTCAGCCAGAGTATCGTAAACAGTTCCAATGTGTTCCATACATGCCGGATGAACAGGATCAATAACATGTAAAAGCAGATCAGCCTGCGTTACTTCTTCAAGGGTAGCTCTAAATGCTTTTACAAGAGTGGTTGGAAGTCTTTGTATAAACCCTACTGTATCTGTTAAAAGGATGTTGGTCATATCAGGAAGCTTTATTTTTCTTGTGGTCGGGTCAAGAGTAGCAAAAAGTTTGTTTTCGACTAGCGCATCAGAGTTTGACAAGGCGTTAATAAGCGTTGATTTGCCTGCATTTGTGTATCCGACAATTGCAACTGTCGGAACATGGTTTTTCTGTCTAAGTTTTCTTTGATGACTCCGATGTTTTTTTATTTGTTCAACTTCATTTTCGAGATTTTTAATTCTATCTCTTATTCTACGTCTGTCGATTTCAAGTTTTGTTTCGCCAGGTCCTCTTGTGGCAATGCCTCCGCCATGTCCGCCGCCCATTTGTCGGCTAAGAGAAAGCCCTTCTCCAACAAGCCTCGGGTAAAGATACTTTAGCTGCGCCAGTTCTACTTGAAGTTTTCCTTCTTTTGTCTGCGCTCTTTGAGCAAAAATATCAAGAATCAGCTCTGTTCTGTCTATAGTCTTAACTCCAACTACTGCTTCAAGCTTTTTCTGCTGTACCGCTGAAAGCTCGGAATCTATAATGACCAGGTCAGCGTTTTTTTCCTGAACTAAAAGCATTAATTCTTCCGCTTTTCCTTTTCCGATATACGTTGAAGAATCCACAGACTGCTTTTTTTGCGTAAATTTTGCCACAACTTCCGCTCCGGCAGTATAAGCCAGTTGTTCGAGTTCACATAAAGATTCTTTAACAAGACTTTCCGACATATCAGAAGTATGTAAGCTTACAAGTATTGCTTTTTCTATAATATTAGCAGTTATTGCCTCGGATTTTTTCGCAAAATTTTGTTCAATTTCTTCGAGAAAATCAAGAAAATCCTCTGATGAAGCCTGTCTTATCGTTTTAGCTTCTGTTAACGCAAAATTGTTTCCTTTAGAGTCTTTTTGAGGAATTAAATAAGAAATCTCAATAGAATCAGCAAATTTTATTGTTTCTCCTTGTTTTTTGCTGAATTTTCCTTTAGGATCAACGCCTATGGCGGCGATAACATCAAATCTGTACTGTTCAAGGGCAACTGTATCCGCCCTGCTTAAATCAGGGATTCCGGAAGGATGAGTGTGAACGCATCTTAATCCGCAGAGTCTGGCTTTTCCTTCCCTTATGTTTTTAAAACTCCCAAGATCAACGCTATCGGCATCTCCAACGTTTACGCTGATTATTTGTCCTCTTCGATTGATTATTATTGCGATTTCCTTATTAATTTCAAAACTTAGTTCTGAAATAAGTTCTGCAAGTTCAACTGTAATGATTTGTTCAGGTGAATTTTTTTTTCTGTATATTTTTTCAAGCTGTGAGATAAAACTCTTTTTCAGCCCGTTTAAATTGCCGTGAACTTTTATAAAAAAGCCCTCCTGTTTGTTTATCTACTTTAATTATAGTTTATACAAACCTGAATTTCTATACTATATAATAAAATACCTGAGTTGCTAATTAACCGAAACGCTTAAATACCTTGAAATTTTATTGATTGGCATAGAAGCGCTCTTGAGGATTTTTGGGCAGTAAAAGTAAAGTTTTGTAAAATAATTAAGAAAAATAAAGTTTATTTATTCTTAATATACTTTTGTTATTATAAAATAATCACTTTTTGCATATAAATGCCTTTTTATCTATAAGTCTATATCGTTTTGAAAAATATAAAAACAAAAAAATTATATTATTTGTTTTTATATTAATAAGAGGTAAATAGGTAAAAAGGAGATAGGGATATGGCATTTGAAATTGGAAACAATAAAGGACAATATCCGACATTTGGACATTTTGTCGCCGCAAATAAAGAAGAAATCGCAAAATCATTAGGATTGGATTCAAATACCTCTTTATGGGGAGAAAATGGTTTAGTAAATCAATTTTCAAAATTAAATTATGGTCAGGGTGTTTATGGAAAAGATGGCGCTAATTTTTATAAAAATATGAACTCCGGCGATACAATTACTACTCAAAATTTATTAGACAATAAAAAATCAAAAAATGAACTTGGCTTAGATTCAAAAGATTATAAATTCAATTTAGAAGATTTTGACTTTGCCAAAAAGGACTTATGTCCGCCTAAAGCAGATAAAACAGCCGATGAATACGCAAAGGAAAACATGAAAAAAGCCGCTGAACTAAAAGGACCGGCATTGCCCTCCGCAAGTCCGGCTAAAGCAGATAAAACCGCCGAGGAATACGCTCAGGAAAACATGAAAAAAGCCGCTGAACTAAAAGGACCGGCATTGCCCTCCGCAAGTCCGGCTAAAGCAGACAAAACCGCCGAGGAATACGCTCGGGAAAACATGAAAAAAGCCGCTGAACTAAAAGGACCGGCATTGCCCTCCGCAAGTCCGGCTAAAGCAGACAAAACCGCCGAGGAATACGCCCGGGAAAACATGAAAAAAGCCGCTGAACTAAAAGGACCGGCATTGCCCTCCGCAAGTCCGGCTAAAGCAGACAAAACCGCCGAGGAATACGCCCGGGAAAACATGAAAAAAGCCGCTGAACTAAAAGAACCGATATCAGTTCCTGTTATAACAGCGCCTGCGATGGAGTCAGCCCCTGAGCCACATGTTGATCCAGCTAAAAATCCGACTTCTGCTCAACAAAAATCTTATGATACGGCATTAACAGTCGCTGAAGCCAAAGTTAACGATATTAAAAGCGCATTAGGCGCCAGAACGCTTTCTGCAATGCAAAAAAATGCAATAACCGGAAAATATAACGCGGCGCTACAAGAGTTTAATTCCTTAAAAGACTTAGGTCCGACAGGTTTTTATAATAAAAGAGCAGAAACAGCTCAGGCAAAAGTTGAACAGACTGAAAAAGATATGAATGGCGCTTGGTTTGGCTTTACAAAAAAACATTATTCACAAATGAATACTGTAGCATTAAAAGAGCTTGACAAGATTCAAGCAGAAGCAAATTAAAAAGCTTTGCCGGTTTTTCGGAAAAATAAACTCATTCTAGTATAACAAGGTTTTTGCCGGCGTAGCCGGCAAAAACCTTGTCAAAAAATATTACTCTTTTGATTGCAACTTGGTATTGCCTCCGCAAAAGTAAAGTTTTGTAAAAATATACTTAACATATAACAAAAATAAAGCTCAAAAACACTTTATATATATAAGCGATATAGCTTCCTGAACTTACTTCCTAACCTTCCCTTCTAGCAAGTTTAACTCTGAATTCGTTCAGAGTTTTTTTTTATGCCTTTCTTTATCTTCTTATGAGAAAATTAAATTCTATTAAATATACTCAAATAAAAGTTGTAAGGAAGAAAAATGAGTTTGGAAAAAACAAAAGCGTGGATTAAAACAAGATTAGGCGAAGAAAAATATTTGCATTCACTTGGGGCGGAAGAAACCGCAAAAGAACTTGCGTTTATTTTCGGCATTGATCAGGAAAAAGCATCTTTAGCGGGACTTATTCACGATAACGCAAAAGAAATTCCCTATGAAGAAATGTTGATATATATAAAAAATAATAATTTAAATATTGAAGAAAGTATAAAAACCAATCGCAAAATACTTCATGCCTATTTAGGGGCATATATGGCTCAAAAAGAGCTTGGCATAACTGATCAGGAAATTTTAGACGCAATAAAATATCATACTACCGGCAAACCTGATATGACTCTTTTTGAAAAAATAATATTTCTTGCCGATAAAATTGAAGCAAACACCAGAAATTTAGATTTTAGGGACAAAATTTTGAATATTCTTAAAGAAACAAACAATATTGATAAAGCGACGCTATGTTGCATAGACAGTACGATTAGAAGTCTTTTAGATAGAAAACTTCCTATAAACGCAATAACCATAGATGTATGGAATTATTATATCGGTCTGTAAAAGTTTTTGGAGTTTAATAAAACCCTCTAGGGCACCTCTAAAAACTCAATTTTTTGAAATTTTCATGAAATTTGATTGGGGTTTGGTGTAGGGTTGCGAAGCAGTCGGTACTGTCCGCATTTCGCAGCGAAGCCCCTACACACAAACTTCTCCCCCCTTTGCAGGGGGGCAGGGGGGTAGATATAAAAAACAAAAATTCCTTGTTTTTAGAGGCGCCCTTTATCTAACGCCTTTAAGAAAATTTTGAACAATTTTGGTCTGGTGGTTTAATTCCAAAAGAAACGAATCATGCCCGAAAGGAGCGTCTATATTGCAATAAGTCGCTTCTTTGCCAAGACTCATAAGTATGCGCGCGGCGTCTTTTAATTCACTCGGCGGAAAAAGCCAGTCTGTAGAAAAAGTTATAAATAAAAATTTTGATTTGCTTTCTTTAAAAGCATAGGCAAGAGAACCGTATTTTTGATGCAGGTCAAAATAATCCATAGCTTTGGTTATAAAAAGATAACTGTTTGCGTCAAACCTGTCTACAAAAGCTTTTCCCTGATATCTAAGATAGCTTTCCACCTGAAAATTCACGTCAAAGCTGAAATCAACCTTTGTCTTATCCTGAAGACGTCTTCCAAATTTATTATGCATTGATTCTTCGCTGAGATAAGTAATATGCCCCACCATTCTGGCAAGAGCCAAGCCTCTTGCCGGCAATTCTCCATTATAATAATCGCCGTTATTCCAATTCGGGTCAGAAACAATCGCATTTCTTCCAACTTCATTAAAAGCAATATTTTGAGCGGACAATCTTGTGGTAGAAGCAATAATCACAGCGGATTCAACAAGTTCAGGGTATAATATAGCCCATTCAAATGCCTGCATTCCCCCAAGCGATCCGCCCGCAACATTAAGCAGTTTTTTTACGCCAAGATAATCAATCAGTTTTTTTTGAACCTGAACCATATCCTCCACAGTTATAACAGGAAAATCAAGTCCATAAGGCTTATTGGTTTCAGGATTTATCGAAGAAGGTCCTGTTGTTCCTTTACAGCCTCCTAAAAAATTCTGGCAAATTACAAAATATTTATTTGTGTCAAAAGCCTTGCCGGGTCCGATCATTCCATCCCACCACCCTGGTTTTTTATCGTCCGAAGAATAATATCCGGCGGCATGCGCATCTCCTGAAAGGGCATGCAAAACTAATATTGCGTTATCTTTTGTTTCGTTTAATTCGCCGTATGTTTCATAAGCAATCGTAACAGGACCAAATTCAAGTCCATTTTCAAGTTTTATTTTTTCATTAAATGAAAAATATTTTGTTTCGACTATTCCAATTGAATCAACAGAATTTTGCATAATTATTTTATTCTAATTTGTCAGTTATTTTTAACGTTTCGCATATTATAAATTTTAATTTGTGATAGAGCAAGCTAAAGAAATATTAGGGCAATTCAATTCTATATCAAGCAATAAAATAAACCGGCAAATAAAAAAGGCTGTTTTTGTAAAGTTTTAATTTGCGGGCTGTAGATATTAGCTTTTTAACAAATTAACGATTATTTTCTCAGAGCCCCATAATAAAAAATTTGTTCATTGCCAAAACATAATCTATGCTCTGTAAGTAGGATATTTAGATAAGTTTATTTTAATTAAATAAATATTTAGCGCGTTTAATTAATTTAAAAATGTATTTATAGTGATTATATCTAAAATAATAATTTGCATTAAAAAACGATAAAAGGAGGCTTTTGTCATGAGAAATCTACAGGCTTTAACATATGTTCTTGTTATTATTGGAGCAATAAACTGGGGCTTAATAGGTCTTTTTTCCTTTGATCTGGTCAGTTTTCTTTTTGGAGAAATGACTGCATTAACAAGAATAATTTATTCACTTGTTGGAATTTCAGCGATTACTCATTTATTAATCGCCACATCAAGTTACAAGCTGGAAAAAGAAATGGCTCATTAAAAGTTATGTCATAATTCATAAACCGGCAGAAGATCGGATACTGATTAAACAGTATCCGGTCTTTTTTTCTGATGATATTTTTTATAAAGCCTTAAAGACGCCTTTATACCAATCAATTTAAAAAGCCGTTAAATAAAAAAGATGGTTTTTATAAATCCTTAATTAACTTGAATTGCTAAATAAATAATTTTATATTTGGCGTAGCGGCTGGCGAAGCCAGCCGCTACGCCTTCTTAAGGCATGCGGCTCGCAGGCAAAGCCTGCGAGCCGCATAAAAAATTAAAATAAAATTTCAA
>JAKLDH010000007.1 GCA_022703625.1 Cyanobacteriota bacterium
AAAATGCGCCGACGCCGAGCACTTAAATCAGATATACGCCGGAGCCTTTGACACGCCGGTAAGATATTTGTTCACGACGGAAGACGATAGCAGCTCAAGTATAGCCTGGAACGACGGATCAAGCAATTGGCTGGTAACAGGAGCTGTTGACAACAACAGAGGCGAAATTAACCATAACGCGCTTAAAGGACTTTTGACTCCTTCTCCTGCTCCTTATAGAGCAGTACAGGTATGCGAAGCGTTAAATACATCAGCCCATTTAGGAAAAACCGACTGGTATTTGCCTTCAAAAAACGAGCTAAACATTTTTAACACTAATAAAACAACCATAGGTTATTTTTCAGCCGCCTACTATTGGTCGTCCACAGAGTACAGTAGCTACGACGCGTGGTTCCAGAATTTCAGCGATGGCGGACAGAACCTCACCAACAAGCACAACACATACCGTGTCCGCTGCCTCCGTGATGATTCAATTATTCCGGCGTGCACTAGCGCGCCGGGTTCCACCTGCGCGGACGGGACAAAGTTTGCGGGGGATTATCTTGGGCACAACTACTTCGCCACGCCGGCGGATCTTACCGGCACATATACATGGAATAACGGGTCAGCGAACTGGACGGTTACCGGCGCTGTTAATGCGAACGAAGGAGAGCCTAACGTAAGTATCCTGTTGGGGCTTGCGGACGCCGGAGCGCCTTATTACGCGGCGGTGGCATGTCAGGGGTTGAACAATACGACAACCTACTCTCCAAGCGGATATTTAGGACATAACGACTGGTTCCTGCCGGCGAGGAGCGAGCTAAACCTCCTTTATGTTAATAAAACAACCATAGGCGGCTTCGCCGCCGCCTACTATTGGTCGTCCACAGAGTACGTTAGCTACAACGCGTGGTACCAGAATTTCAGCAATGGCGTACAGTACGACAACGGCAAGGGCAACACATACCGTGTCCGCTGCCTCAGGAAAGATTAAATTATTTAATTATTTGCGCCGAAGGCGCTCGCCGTAAAAAAATATCAGCTTATAGGCATCATAACCCTTTCAGATCAACTATTTACAAGTAAAATTATACCACAACATCAATAATAATACAATTATTAAGGAGAAAAATATGGAAAATACAATAACAGAAAAGAATTGTCATTGCGAGGAGGAGCAAAGCGACGACGCGGCAATCTATCCAGCGAACAAAGGAGAAAAAATTTAATTATGGCGCAATATAAACACCTGAAAATCTATAAAGCATCCTATGACCTGCTTTTACGCATTACGCAGGCAATAAAAGGGTTTGCCCGTGAATACAAATATACGCTCGGCGAAAAACTGCAAAACGAAGCAATTGAGCTTGTTATTTGTATTTACAAAGCTAACAGCGCTCATAATAAAACCGAATATATAAAATCTATCCTTGAACATGTACAGTTTATAGAGCTATTCCTGCGTATAAGCCATGATTTGCAAATTTTATCGAGAGAACATTATGCGCAAATTGTGGAAATGACACAAGGAGTGGCAAAACAAGCTCAAGCCTGGTTAAATTCATTTGACGGGAAGGGTTCAGAGTCTGCTTCAGTTACGGCTAAGCAGAGAGGACTTTCCCATTTCGTCGGGGACGGTTGTCATGAACAACCAACGTAGAAGCTCAATACTTCGTCATTCTGAGCTCATACAAGGATGACGAAAGAGAGCGGAAGTTGCCGAAAGTGAAAGCTCGCTGTCGGCAGTCACACAGCTCCCCACAGTACGCCAACTATTGGTCGTCCACAGAGAACAATAACAACAACGCGTGGAACCAGAATTTCAGCGATGGCGGACAGAACAACAACAACAAGAACAACACATACCGTGTCCGCTGCCTCAGGAAATGGGATTAACTTCCCGCCAACTGAATTTAACAGCTTAAAATCAAACACAAAGAAAGTAAAATTATGAACCTTTTAAATCTATTTAACGCATATTTTGATTGCAGGCGCAATAAACGCAATACTATAAATGCTCTTGCGTTTGAATTTGAGCTGGAAAAAAACCTTATGGAACTTTATGAACAGTTAAAAAACGGAACATACAAAATAGGACGCAGTATCAGCTTTGTGGTTACAAAACCCAGACCCCGCGAAGTATGGGCAGCCGATTTTAGGGACAGGATAGTTCATCACCTTGTCTATAACGCAATTAAAGAACGGTTTTATAAACGTTTTATTTATGACTCCTATAGCTGTATCCCCGAAAAAGGAACTCTTGCGGCTTGCAAACGTTTACAGCGCTTCGCCCGTAGCGCAACTCAAAACTACACTAAAAAAGCGTATTATCTCAAGGCAGATATAGCTAATTTCTTTATGAGCATTGACAAATCCATACTTTTCGGGGAATTAAAGCGTTATGTCCACGAAGACTGGGTTCTTAATCTTCTCGAACAAATAATTTACCACGACCCTAGAAAAAACGTGTTCCTTAAATCTCCGCCGCAATTATTCAGGCTTATCCCTTATAATAAAAGCTTATGGAACACCCCGTCTTCATACGGCTTACCTATAGGCAATCTGACAAGCCAGTTTTTCAGCAATGTTTATTTAAATATACTTGACCAGTTTGTTAAACATGAACTTAAATGCAGGCATTATTGCCGATATGTCGATGATTTCGTTCTCCTGCACGACTCCCCGCAACAATTGAATGAATGGTACAATAAAATAAACGAATTTACAAAAAACCGCCTTAAATTAAAACTACATCCTTATAAAAAGGCTATAAACACTGTTTTTTCAGGAATTGATTTTGTCGGGTTTATAGTTAAACCTAACCGCATTTATTTACGCAAATTAACAATTAAGCGGGCTTTTCGTTCTGTAAAAGATTGGCAAAGCAACTCTGCCAGATTCAATACGGACACTTTAAAGAGTTTTCGATCCACTATAAATAGTTATCTTGGAATGTTGCGTCAGGCGAAGGGGTATAAAATCCGCATAGATTTATGCAATCTGGTTAATAATCTTTTTATTCAACCTGATATTAATTTTTCCAAGCTTGTTTTGGTGAATTATGGAGTTTTTTGACAGAAACAAAAAACGTTATCCTGAGCGAAGCGAAGGATCTCATGGCAATAATACAAAAGGAGATAACAATGAACTTTACGGAAATAATTGAAAAAATAAAGATAAAAAACGCGCTGTCGAAGCGTAAAAACCTGCTAATCCTCATCGGCTCAATACTCCTCTGCGTAACAGCAGGGATTATTGCGTTCATAACAAGCAAGTTGGCAATAAACGATTTCTCCCTTATGTGGTACCAATTCCTTTTCAAGCCCGCATTAATGCCGCCGGATTGGCTGTTTATTGCCGGATGGGGCATGATGTACCTGTTTATGGGTATCGCTTTATTTTTTGCAGTCATTGAAAAAACCGAAAAAAGCAAAATGCCGGCATTAATCATTTTTGGCGCCGCGCTTGTTTTAAGCCTCTTTATTTTGCCGATATTTTTCCGGTTCGAATCTCTTTTTGGCGCGTTTGTAATATCCCTGCTGTGCTGGCTCTCCATCTTTATATGCGGATACAAGTTTTACCGAATTACAATGCCTGCGGCAATGTTGCTGGTAATTCCCAATTTTTGGTCAGTATACATTATGGGATTAAGTTTAACTTTCTGGCTTTTAAACAATACGTCTTTAATTATCAAATTTTAAATAAGCGTGTCGATGACCTTTTCAGGTATTGACACTTCTTCCTTTAATGCCCGGCTTCACACACCGGGCTTTTTATATAAAAACGTCATCCTGAGCGTAAAAAACGTCATGTTGAGCGAAGCGAAACATCTCATGGCTTATATACAACAAGATTCTTCGGGCTAAAGCCCTCAGAATGACGCATAATGCTAAAGCCCTCAGAATGACGCTTAAAAAAAATAATTAGCAACTCAAGTTAACTATTATTGCGGAAATAGTATAAACAAGATATTATAAAAAGCGGGGCAAGCCCCTGATTACTTCCTCTTCGGACACGCTCTAAACGTGGGATAGTCGAAGAAAGGAGGTGGTGCCGGATGAAGGTTAAGTTTACTTTCAAGGAAAGGGAGCTAATAATATTTATTATTTTGCTTCTTCTTCTGCTAAGTAGAAAAGACCTAGTAGAAATACTAAGTCTTTTACACCTAATCTAAATGGGGCTTTTAATGGGGATGTCTTAGCAGGGCATCCCCGCCCTTTAGTTTTATTATAACAAATATTTTTGGAATTTAAACCCTTGTTTTTAAATTACGCAATGTCGCCCTTTTCGTCATGCTGAATCCTTAAACAAGTTCACGGTAACAGTTCTTCTTTATATTAACTATCATTGCGGAAATAGTATAAATAAGATATCATAAAAAGCGGGGTAAGCCCCTGATTACTTCCTCTTCGGACACGCTCTAAACGTGGGATAGTCGAAGAAAGGAGGTGATGCTAATGAGAGTAGCAGTCAATAAAACTGACTGGTTTGCGATAATAGTAATTCTTTTGCTATTAACTGCAACTAAAAAAGAGCTAGTAGATATACTAACTCTTTTCCTACAAAAATAAATGGGGCTTTTAATGGGGATGTCTTAGCAGGGCATCCCCGCCCTTTAGTTTTATTATAACAAATATTTTTGGAATTTAAACCCTTGTTTTTAAATTACGTTATGCCGAATCCTTAAATAAGTTCAGGACAGGCTTTGTTTCAGCATATTAGCGCTTTTTTTCTTTTGAAGAATCTATTAGTTTTTGCATTTTTTGAGTCGTGGATTTAACTGAATCATTAAATTCATTTATATAACCAAGTTCTTTATTTTTAATTTTATTAATTCCCGTGTTTAATTCCTTAACTTTTTTGTCTAAATTATCAACATTAGCGCTTATTTCATTGATTTTTTCCTGCGCTTTTCCTTCTTTTACAAATTCTGAAAAATTTTCTGTAGAGTTTTTTATTTTAACAATATTGTTTTTAATATCGCCTTCCATTACAAATGCGCTTATTGTTTGCTGAACATTGCCAATTTTCTCGCCGCTTGCCGTTACTGTTTTTTTCAATTCTTTTGCTTTTTCAATTGTTTGTTTTTTTGTGTTTTTAAACTGTTCTCCTGAATCTTCAAGTAAAATAACTTTTTCTTTAAGATATTCAGTTGTATTTTTTAAATTATTGCCAATTTTTTTTTCGTTTTGGTTAATAACTGAATAAATTGAATTGGAAAAATTAAGCGTAGATTCAGAAAGTATAGTGAAAATATCCATCAAAGAATTAACTCTTAAAGGATTAATAGGATAAATTTTGCTTCCGCCAGCCCATTTTTCACTTGGCGGTTTTATTTCAAGAGATTTTGAGCCTACTAATCCTGTAAATTCGATCTTTACGGTAGACCCGTCGGGAATTGTTATATCTCTATTGATAATTTTAAAAGTAATATAAAGTTGATGATCTTTTAATTCCTGTTTAACGATATGTCCGACATGAAGCCCCGCGAACCTTACAGGCGCGCCGACGCTGAGTCCGTCTATATCATTAAATTTTACCGCATATTGCGGAAATTCATTAAACATAGCGTTATATTTATTAATGCCAAGAAAGACTAATATTGTTATAAGACAAATAATTAGCAGGCTTTCCAATAGTAAAAAACGTAATTTTTTCATAATCTAAAAATTCTAATATAATTTATTTAAATTGTATTTTAATAATATCAGTTTAATAATTATATTAACATTATTTTATTTATAAAAAATTCAAAAAATATGCTTTATACCAAGTCGCAATTATAACTGCAATTTTGTGGCTGTCATTGCGAGGAGGGGCGAAGCCCCGACGCGGCAATCTAACCCTTTTGGATAAAATGTTTATGTTGTTAGCCGGCTAGATTGCCACGCTCGCTCGCAATGACAATTTAGGCTCTTTTACATGATGAATTGCAAGTTGATATTATTATTAAAGAAAAGAATGAATATAAAATGGAAAAACCGGAATACGCATATTATGAAGACATAAAAAGCAACTCCTCCGCTCCATGGAAAATATCTGACGTTATTTTTATTTATTTTTGCATTTTTATTTTATCGATGATTTTTATGGGATCAATGCTTTATGCAAACATTAACATTAATGCAAATACTTATTCCATTATTTTTCAGGCTTTATTGTCTTTGTCCATTCTTGTTTTGATTTATTTAATAGTTACTCAAAAATATAATATGTCTTTTAAAGACGCTTTTGGAATTTATTTTGAGAAAATGCCGATTTTTATGCGTCAGGGTATTATTGTAACGGCAATAATGGTAGGAACAACGACGCTTATAGGGTTAGCTTTTTCTTTATTTACAGGAATTGAAAGCGGTAATCCTTATTCGGAAATGCCGATAGAAAAATTCAGGTGGCTGACTTTTCTGGCGCTTTTTTTTGCTCCCATCGTCGAGGAGTTCTTTTTCAGAGGATTTATGCAGCCTGCTATAATAAAAAAAACAGGCGTATTTTCAGGAATTCTTATAACCGCATTAATTTTTGGTCTTTCTCATTTTCAATATATGGATTATACTGCCGCAATTATTTCAGTTACCGCAATTGGTCTGATTTTGGGAATTGTCAGATATAAAACAGGTTCGGTAATGCCCGGAATTTTTGCTCATTTCTTTAATAATTTATTGGCGATTGCGCATATTTTATATTAATGCCAAGTTGCAATCAATGTAGTATTAAATCTCCCTCCCCCTGCCCCCTCCCCAAGGGAGGGGAAGAAGAGTTGATAAGGTTTTTGCCGGCTACGCCGGCAAAAACCTTATCAAAAAATAATACTCTTTTAATTGCAACTTGGTATAAGAAGCGTAGAAAATTAAATTTATTTAATTAAAATGTCGATATAATAAACATGTTAAAATTTTCAAGAAAAAAAGGGGCGGCTTTGCCCGAATATGCTTTAATTGCTGTACTTTTCGCGGTTACACTCGGCATTGCGGTTTTTCAATTAAGTCCAGGTGTTTTGAAAACGTTTTTTATAAAATCTGTTAGCGAAAAAGCAACAACTTCAAACGGAAATTTTGAAATGAAAACATTAGGCGAATAATATTTTTATACTAAGCTGTCTTGTTAAAAAGCTGATATTTGCAAAAACTGTCTTCTTTATTTCAAGCTATGCTTTCAAGCGCAAGCTTATCATAGCCTACAAAAATTTCTATATTGCTAAAACTTAAATTTTCAATGGATTTTTTAACTTCTTCGTTATTTACCAATAAATAAATTCTTTTTCCGCTAAATTCCAGAAAATGGTAAGTCCCGATTATAGCCCCAATTTTAATGCTATCAAGAAAATTTATTTTTCTTAAATCCAAAACAATTCTTTGTTCAGGATTTTCTAAAACAATCAATTTTACTCTGCCAATAATACTTTCAATGCTTCTTTCAGCGGAAATAATGGGTTGCAATATAAAAACATTTTTATCAAGGTTTTTAATTAACAAATTCATAAATTCACGCCTTTTTTTGTTCTAAACTAAATTAAACAGCAGGATTTCAAATAAATTTATTTTGTATTCAAAAAAGAATTATTATTTGTATTAATATAATCGGTATTACGTTAACAAAATTTAATATTTCGTAATGTTTTTTAATAAATTCATTCAGATAATGTATGAGGGGTAATTATAGTGATTGTCATTCCGAGGAGCGAAGCGACGTGGGAATCTATTTTTCGCAGTGAAAACTAATTAAGAATTATTACTTTTTGCTTAAAAATTTTATCTAAAACGCAATTTTGTTTATTTATTGGTTTTTATAAAAATAAGGAAGTTTATGGTTAGGAAAGTATAATTTCGCAGGGGAAAAAGATTTGGTTAGAATTTAAAACAAATTTGTAAAACTTATTAAAGTTTTAATCTTGATGTTTTTAAAAATTTAAATAATTATAATTAACTTTTAATTTAACGGGAAGCAGAGAATTTAAAGGGAGGTTTTTTATGCAACAAGTAAGTTTTCCGGGAATGGAACCCCGCATAATAGATTATGTAAAGACAGGCTTAGAAAATGGGAAAACAGCTGCAAAGACGAGCGGAGCATTTATAAATAATACAATTACAGGATTTAAAAATTACGGAACTTTTGGAGATATTAGTTTTAAAGGACTTAATGTTGGAAATGGAATAACTAATACGTCAACTTATTTGCTGGAAGTAGCAACAAAACCGGGAGCGTCTAGTTTTACAACTAAAATTGCAACTGCGGGAAATGCTCTTTTAACAGGAATGGCTGGTGTCCCAAAAGTCGTTCCCGGCGTTGCGGCGGGCTTGGAAGCTTTAATGCAAATACCTACAGTTTATAATACATATAAGGACGAAGGCTTTACGAGAGGTACGGCTCAATTGGCAGACTCTTCCGTTACAGTCGCCGGCGCGGCGGTAGGAGCTACAGCCGGCTGGGCAGCCGGAGGAATTATAGCGGCAGCTTGTTTAACAAATCCTATAGGCTGGGCAGGCTTAGCTATCGGAGCTGTTGCAATGGGAGTAGGCACTTTGGTTGGCACAAAAGCCGGAGATATTCTCGGTGATGGCGTAAAAGGCTTTGTTAACGGTATTTTCGGAACAAATGAAAAGCCAAAACAGGAAATTCAAGCGCAAACTCAACAACAGGTTTCTACGCCTGCAAATAATCCGTATCAAGGATTTGATCTATCTAAAGTCGATCCTGAAATGCTTAAATTATATGGGCATTATTTTCCTGCGCAAAATTAATAAACTTGAATTATCCTTAACTGAGGCAGTTTAACTGTTTTAGTTGAATTCAAAAGGGTATTGCTCCACATAGGCAATACCCTTTATTTTATATAAAAGCAGACGGTTTATGCCGCTTTATAGAACTCTCTTAATTCTCCCGGAAGCATTAAAGCTATTTCATCGCTTTCACCGATGCTTATAAGCTCCTTTAAAGCATGGAATACGGCTTTTGTAATTGATTCAGCATGAATAGGCAGGTTCTCTCTTTTTATTTCATTGTCTACAAGACTCATAAGTTCTATTTTATGTCTGTATTTCAGACGTTTTCCCGACAATCCAAAGAAATTCGGAGCCCATACCTTGTTATTCCATAATCTTTTTAGGTCTTCAGGAAGTTGAGCCGCAACATCAGACTGTTCCTGTTCTGTAAGCCTATAGCTTAACAGGCTAAATACGATCTGAACTCCTCGTTCGGCGGCATTTTTATCTTCTATGCCGGCATAATTCATGACTTTCTTTATAAAAAGGTCTTTATTCATACTCATAATTCATACCTCAATTAACATACTTTAAATAATAAACTGCTTGCAAAATTAATTTTGAGTTTTAAGTATAGTATAGCCAGTCAACCAGTCTACTTACATTCACTAAAGGTAGAATTTTTATGTGATTTTAAATTGCAATCAATAAGCGTTTTAAAGTTTTATACCAATCCAAATAAGTTTTCGTTAATTTCTGAAAAGTTTAATATCTATAGCCCGCGCCGCCCTGCGGGCGGCGCGGGCTAGGTAAGGGCATAGCGGGCGTTTTGGCTTCGCCAAAACGCCCGCCAATTAAGAATTTACAAAAATAATCTTTTTCATTTGCCGATTTTTTTAATGATTGGTATAAAAAAGGTTTCCGTCCTGATTTATTAGAATAGAGGAATTTCGGATTTTTCAGAAGCTAACCTGTATTTAGGCAAGCTTTCAGGATAATTTTTCTGTAAAAAGTTTATAAGATGCTCTCTTAAATAACATTTTAAATCCCACAATTTGGCTGAATCGTCAGCGCTGAAAAGAAATCTGATCTCCTGCGTTTTTTCATTTGAATTTGTAACCTGAACGTTTGCGTCTTTCCCGTTCCATAATTCTGTATGAGCAATAAGTCGCTGAAATTCATCTCTTAAAGACACTAAAGGGACTGTATAATCAGCGTAAATATAAATATAACCGATGATTTCCGTGTCATGCCTCGTCCAGTTCTGGAACGGATTTTCAAGAAGGTATGTAATAGGCACTATTAAACGTCTTTTGTCCCATATCCTAATTACCACATAAGTAAGCGAAATTTCTTCTATCCAACCCCATTCTTTATCAACTACAACAACGTCATCAATTCTGAAAGGCTGTGTGAATGCGATCTGAAAACCTGCAATAAGGCTTGAAATCGTCTTTTGAGCGGCAAAACCGATGATAATACCGGCTAAACCGGCGGAAGCAATTAAACTTGCCCCAATCTTTTTTGCTCCTTCAAAATTCAGAAGAATTGCGCTAAATCCAAGCACAAAAAGAATTATAACGATAATCCTTTCCATAAAATCAAGCTGCGTAATGATTTTTCTTTGTTTTAAATTGTCTTTAACAGAGCTATTAAATTTTTTAGCGATAATTCTTTTTAAAAAATCGACCAAATTAACAAAAAACACGACAGAAACCACGATAAAAGCGATCTGCCAAGCTTTTTCAATAACAGCAAGAGGCGTTGCGGGCATTTCTATAAGGGATTGAAAAATTTTAAATCCGATTAAGAAAAACAGGGAGTTTAATGTAGAGAAAAATTTGTTCTTAAGAGAATAATTTTCAGGGAAAATGTCAATTTTTATAAAATAATTTTGCAAAATCCAAGTGGAAATAATTGTAAAAAAGTATGCTATTATAATCAAAATAGATATTAAAATAATCAAACCTGTTATATGGTGCTGAAAAACACTTTTTATTACGCTAAAAACATCTATCATTAAAGCTATTCCTATAATTTGCAAACTACTTTACTAAATCGGTTGACTTAACTCATAATTATAATTATACTCGAGCAAAAAATTTTAAGGGAGTAATAAAAAACTATGGATTACAATTCTCAAAGAAAACCTTTTTTCTATGATATAACTCTGCGGGACGGAAATCAAGCTCTTAAAAAGCCTTGGAACACCGATCAAAAGGAAATAATTTTCAAAGAACTTGTAAAATTAGGGGTTCAAGCTGTAGAAGTCGGATTTTCAGGCTCAAGCGATATGGATTTTGAGGCATGCCAGCGCCTTGCCTCAATTGCTCCGGATAATATTGTGATCGCAGGGCTTGCAAGAGCCGTAGAGAAAGATATTATAAAAGTTGCGGAAGCTATAAAATCAGCGAATAAGCCAAGAATTCATACATTTATAGCCATGAGCCCTTTTAATATGAAATATGTTCTTAAAAAAGACCCTATGGATGTTAGAAAAACAGCCGTTGAGGCTATAAAATACGCTAAATCGCTTATGGGAGAGAAAGGAGAAGTTCAGTTTTCCGTTGAACACTTTGGAGATTGCGCTGATAATCTGAATTTTGTCATAGATTCCCTTCATGAATGCATAGAAGCGGGGGCAACAACTATCAATCTTCCTAATACAGTAGAAAGAAACAGACCTTTTGAGCTTATAAGGCTTGTGGAAAAGGTTAAAATGGCTCTTCCGGATAATATTATTATTTCTGCGCATAATCATAACGATCTTGGAATGGCAACCGCAACTACTGTAGAAAGCTATTTTGTCGGGGCAACACAGCTTGAATGCAGCTTAAACGGGCTTGGCGAAAGAGCAGGCAATACAAATATGTACGAAGTCGCCATCGCTCTTCATAACAGCGGCGTAGAAGTTCCTCTTAATCTTTCACAGATTTATGAAACAGCAATTTTGACAGCAGAAATGGCAAATGTTCCTATTTGCGAAAAAGCTCCTCTCATCGGCGAAGATGCCCTTGCCCACAGAAGCGGGATTCATCAGGACGGCGCTGTTAAAACACAGAATATGAAAAAAGGCGCATACAGACCAATTCATCCTTCTCTTATCGGACGGGATGATGCGGAGAAGTATGGTTTTACAAGCCAGTCAGGAAAAACCGCTCTTTATGAGATCATAAAAAGCAAGGGTTACCCGATTACAGTTGAAGAAACGATCAGACTTGTTCCTATTGCTAAAGAACAAGCTGAAAAATACGGAGAATTGCCTGTTGAATCCATAGAAGACATTTATATTAAAGAAATCTTCGAAGTGGACGGACCTTTCAAATTTATTTCCTTCAAAAAAGCCGATAATACTGATAATGACATTTTTAACCTTAAATTTAGCTATAAAGGGCAAGAATATAATGAAACAGCGGAAGGCGACGGTCCGCTGGAAACCTGTCTTAACGCTTTAGAGAAAGCCGGATTCCGGCAAAAACTTGTTCACTATGAACAAGCGGCTTTTGGAGAAGAAACAAAAGGCGCCCAAGCTGATGCGATGACCGTTATCCAGTTTGAAACCCAGGATGGTAAAGTTATAACGTGCAGAGGCAAAGACCCAAGCACTCAAAAAGCTAATGTCAAAGCAATATTTAACGGTTTAAATCTTATTTATACTGAATAGAACGGTTATTATTATAATTAATTTTAATGAATATATATTGGATTGATTGTCAACTTTTTTTATTTCCGGTTTTAATATTTTTAATGACTTATATTATAATATTAATTTTCAGGAAGGTTATATAAAATGATGTTAGCGCCCAGTATTATTCCTCAACCGGCTTCTGTTAAACAAGAAAATAACGGAACAAATATAATTTCGATTACAAAACCGAGTACAAATCTTGGCATGACTTCATCTTTTGTTTCTAAACAAGCCGATAGCGGGTTAAGAACGATTGTTTTTTCAAGTTTAGGCACAAATGAGACTAAGGATTTAACGCAACTAAAGAAGGAGTTGAAATATATTAACAAAGTAAAAAAGCTTTTTGATCCAGAATGTAATGATTCCTCTATTGCCAAATTAAGAAAAGAATTAAAACAAAATCCTTTATCACCAAAAGAATTAAAACAAAATAATTTAATTTTATCTAATGTAATGAAAGTTGCCACAGAAAATATAAATAGGGATATTGTAGCCTTAGAAAGAGTTGGTGTTGAAAAAGAAAAAATTGAAGAACTAAAAGAAATCAAAAATGCTTTTAAAATATTTGAAAATAATTTAAAAGAAGATAAATCTATTTCATTTACAGGTTCAAAAGAAAATAGAATGATCAAAAATCATTTCATAATACACTCTGCAGCTTGTTCGGCTGCTGCATCCGCATTTGCTTTAGCACAAGTTCCAGGAGGTGATGAAGCCGCTCTAACTGCTATAACATTAGGTATGGCAACAGCAATTTGTAAAAATTATTCAGATGTGAATTCTTGGGCACCTTCTGCAGTGCTTTCTGTTGTTGCTGGTAAAATGGTAGGAGAAAGATTAGCAGCTCAAATTTATAAATATATTCCAGGGCTTGGCAATATAGCAAATGCTTTATCTACTAGTATCTGTCATGAATCCACTGGTTGGATGATAGTTGCAATGTTAGAACATATGTCTAAAAATAATATTAGTGACCCTGAAAAACTTACTAAAGAAGAAATAAAAATTCTTAAGAAAGAAGCTAAAGTGTTAAAAAATAAGTATGCTAATGACTAAAATACTAAAAAAGGAGCTTTAAGATGGAAATTAATTTTTTGCAGAATAAACCCTCAATATCTGAAAATAGTAATATTAACGAAAAAATAACCTCAAATGCAATATCAAATGGAATTGTAGCCGGATTGACAGGTATTGTTGCGCAGGAAACTTTTTTAAATAAAAAAATAGTTGATACTTTTAAAAAGCAGGGTTCTTCTCCTGAAGAAGCTAAAAAATTTATTAAAGAGATACCTAAACAAAGAATGCTGGGATATATGGCTGCCACAGCTTTAGGGTTAGCTGTAGGCGTTTTTAAATATGTATTTGATCAAAAAACAAAACGTTAATTATTTTATAAAAAGCGCTTCTGAAGTATAATGACCTAGAAGAAGCGCCGGAATATTATATGTGTATTAAATCGAGAAATACAGGGCTGGACGTTGTTAGAAGTATTGCAATACTGCTGGTTCTTGTTTGTCATATAACTATGTGGTTATCTACCCTGTATACTCAATTGTATGGGGAGTTTAAGATTCCTTTCAAGTTTTTTTCATCTTTCGGTTGGCTCGGAGTTGAAATATTCTTTGTTCTAAGCGGGTTTTTAATCGGAAAAATATTTATAGAAGACTTTATTACCGGTTTCAACGGCAGTAATAAGCGAACCTTGTTGAAATTTTACTCAAGAAGATGGTTTAGAACTCTGCCAATGTATTATTTGATGCTTATAATCAATATAATCCTCTTAATTACGGCTTTTCCAACGCATGATACGCAAATTTTTCTACAAAAAGCTTCTAATTATTTTCTTTTCCTGCAAAATTTCTATGGCAGGGCTGAGCTTGGAGGACTTGATCTTATGGCTGTTTCATGGAGTCTGGTTTTAGAAGAATGGTTTTATCTTTTATTCCCGATTTTTATAATTATTTTAAGAAAAACATCGAAAAACTTTACTCATCAGACATTTCTTAAATTTTTAATTGTTTTTATCCTGTCCATAAGTATTTCAAGAATATGGCATGTCTTTTTTCAGGATATAAGGTTCGGTTCAGTTACATCGGCAGTTTTTTTGAGGCTTGACACTTTTGCTATCGGAATTTTATTCGCTTATTTGCAGGTTTTTTTACCTGATTTATACAATGTTTTTATTAAAAAGCGGTATTTTATTTTAAGCGTTTTTTTTATAATTTTAACCTATTTTTTAGCTATTTATTTTAACGCCGGTTTGATTGCAAGAACAGTTTTATTTACAGCTTTGCCTTTTGCAATTGCTGTTTTTATGGTTTTTCTGGAACGAAAAATGAATGGAGAAAACAAAATCGTTGAATTTACGAGCAAGATTTCTTATTCGCTGTATTTAATTCATGTGCCGTTGCTTTCAAATTTTCTTGCGCCTTGCGCTTATATTTTATATGTGAACACAATAAAAATACCTTTGTTTGTAACGTTTGCGATATTTTTTATATTAATATACGCAGTAGCTGCGGTATTTTACAGATATTATGAAAAACCTATGATGAATTTGCGGGATAAACGTTTTATTAAAAATTTATTTCAGCTTAATTAACTCGAATTGCTAATTAGTTGAAACGCTGAAATAGATTGAAATTTTATTTTAATTTTTTATGCGGCTCGCAGGCAAAGCCTACGAGCCGCATGCCTTAAGAAGGCGTAGCGGCTGGCTTCGCCAGCCGCTACGCCAAATATAAAATTATTTATTTAGCAATTCAAGTTAATTAAAAGAACCAGCCTTCTTTTACTCTGTCTTTTGCCACTTTAACCATATCTCGATAGCCTTGATTTCCTGAATCATACAAATCCCGCATAACTTGACAACCTGTTGCCCCATTTTTTTCTGCCGCTTTTAATTCTCGTGGAATAAAGGTTTTCATATTTGCAACGCCTCTATTCATGTTGCATCTTGATAAATGATCCATAATTGAAATAGGCTTTATCATAATTACAGCGCCTTCCTTCCGTTTTTTAAGTAAAATTGTTTAATATCTTGGAACATATACTATAAAACAGCTAAAAAAAATAATTGCTATAATGATCTTAAAAAGAAATCGTTAAATAAAAAAGGCTGTTTTTATAAAGTCTTAATTAGCCCGAAGAATTTCCTGATTTTGGCAATTGGTTGCGATCCTTCGCTTTGCTCAGGATGACGAATTCGATTAATTAACCTGAATTGCTAAATAAATAATTTTATATTTGGCGTAGCGGCTGGCGAAGCCAGCCGCTACGCCTTCTTAAGGACATGCGGCTCGCAGGCTTTGCCTGCGAGCCGCATAAAAAATTAAAATAAAATTTCAAGCTATTTCAGCGTTTCGGCTAATTAGCAATGCGCGTTAAATAAGTTTTCGTTTGTCGATTTTTTTTAATGATTGATATAGTATAATTATTTTTATAAAATATATAAAAATAATTACCTTCTTGTGAAATATGCAAAATCAATTTTTAAAAACCATATTATCTTTGCCCGGAATTAAAGTTCTTGTTTTTTATGTTCAAAAATTTTTTAAAAAATTGAAAAATAATTTTAAGCCTGAACTTATTGAACTTGATGAAGAATTAACAACCTATATTAATAAAATTTTTGAACAGCAGGAAAAAGAACGAATTGTAAGATGGCTTGTTAATAGTATTAGAGATTCTTTGGATATTGATAAGGTTCTTGAAACAATTGTTGAAAAAATAGGCAGGCTGTTAAATGTTGACCGTTGTTTAATTGCATTATTTGAAAAAGAAAAACAGGAATTTTATTTTCGCAGTAAATATCTAAAAAATAGCGGCATTCAATCTATTGTTAATGACGAAAAATTTGTTTGCGAACTTCCATCTAAATGGAAAAATCTTTTGATAAAAAATTTTAATGCCATAATTATCAATGATTACAATGAAAACAACCTTCAGTCAAAAGAAATTGATTATCTCAAAGAAAATAACATTAAATCTTTAATAATTATTCCTGTTGTTCATAAAGAAGAAATATTCGGGATTATTATGGTTCATCAGGTTGAGTATTCAAGAAAATGGGAAGATGCGCATTTTGAGATTTTGAAAGATACGGAAAGTCAAATTGCTGTCGCAATAAATCAGGCAATTTTGTATTCAAAAATTCAGGAAGCGACAAAATTGAAAAGTGAATTCTTAGCCAGTATGTCGCATGAATTAAGAACGCCTTTAAATGCGATAATCGGCTTTTCAGAAATGCTCATTAGTCAGGATTATGGGGCTTTAAACGAAAAACAAAGAAAATTTCTGACAAATATTTCTGTAAGCGGCGAACACTTGTTAAGACTTGTTAATGACGCGCTTGATCTTTCCCGGATCGAGTCAGGAAATATGGAAGTCTGTTATGAGCTCTTTAAAATCCAGCCTGTAATTAATGAAACAGTTTCTATTCTTAACGCAATAGCGATTAAAAAAAATGTTCAAATAAAATTGAATATAAATTGTGAAATTGCGATTAACGCTGATTTAAGGAAATTTAAGCAAATAATGTATAATTTGCTTAGTAATGCGATAAAATTTACCGGCGAAAATAGCGAAGTTATTATAAATGCTTTTGAGGAGGACAGAAATCTTAAAGTGGAAATTAGTGATAATGGTATTGGAATTTCTGCTAAAGACAGGGAAAAGTTATTCAAAAAATTTAGCCAACTGGATTCTTCTTTAACAAGAAAGCAGGAAGGTACAGGATTAGGGCTTACTTTAACAAAAAAACTTGTTGAACTTCATAAAGGCGCGATTGATTTTGAATCTGAAGAAGGTAAGGGTTCAAAATTCTGGTTTATACTTCCATTTGTAAAAATAGATAATACGCAGGCAGGTCAGTTGAAACATCAGGTTGTATAAGCATGCAAGACTTATTTTAATTGGCATGACAGCTTTTTAAACAATTAACGAAAACTTATTTTGATTGATATATTATAGAAAGAAGTATTTGTATAATAAAAAAAAATAATGCATACAAAATTTGAAAATCAAAAAAGATTAAAAAAATTAACGATTGAAAATATAAATTTTGACAGTTGCGTTATATTAGCGCCAATGGCGGGGATTACAGATACTGTTCTTCGTCAGGTTGTAAGGCTTTTTAGCGCTAAATGCCTGCTGATGAGTGAAATGATCAGCTCTGAATCGCTTAAACATAATAATGAAAAATATCTTCTGGATCATGAAAAACTGGAATTTCCTCTGGCATTTCAGATTTCAGGACATAAACCTGAATTTATGGCGGAAGCGGCTCAAAAACTTGAAAGAATTTCTACCTTTATAGACATAAATATGGGGTGTCCGGCTCCTAAAATAATAAAAAACTTTGATGGCGCAAGATTAATGACAGATTTGAAGCTTGCGTCAAAAATTATAACAACAGTTAAAAATGCGGTTAAAGTTCCTGTAACGGTTAAATGCAGGCTGGGCTGGGATCATGATTCAAAAAACCATGTTGAATTTGCTAAAATGGCGGAAACTTCAGGAGCAAACGCCATTATTGTTCATGGAAGGACTCGCTCTCAGATGTATGCGGGAAAATCTGACTGGCATGCTATTGGGGAAGTTAAGAACGCTGTAAATATTCCTGTAATTGGAAATGGAGATATAATTTCTCCTGAAACAGCCGTTGAATATCTTGACATATCAGGTTGCGACGGCATTGCCGTTGGAAGAGGGATTTTAGGCGATCCCGGGCTTATCGGCAGAATTGAAAATTATATTGATTTTGGAAAGCTTGAACCTTCTCCTGATATTAAAACAAGGCTTGAAATAGCTTTAATCCATTGTAAAAAGCAGGTTGAGCACAGGGGAGAAGATGCGGGAGTAAAGTATATGAGAAAATTCTTTGCTCATTATGTAAAAAACATTAAAAATGCAGGGAAATACAGATTTGATCTGGTAACAAGCGAAAGTCTGTCTGAAGTTGAGAGTATTTTTGAAAAAATATTAAAGGATATCAGCTTTTTAACAAATTAACGAAAACTTATTTTGATTGGTATAGGAGCGCGGCGCAAAGCGCCGCGCTCCCTCTCTAAAGAAGGGGCGGCTGCGGCTCTGTCGCAGCCGCCCCTTTATAAGTTATAATTAAATTTAGTTACTTTTCCTCTACCCTGGGTATATTTTATCTCCGTTGATTTATTAAATACAATTAGATATTATTAAATATAATTAAATATAATTAGATATAACATGAGGTTGTCTTGATAAATATTAATAACATAAAATTAACTTCAGATATGCTTCTTATCATTAGCGAAATAGACGAATTTAAGGGTTCTTGGAAAGCTATTGGAAAATTATCGCCGGAAAGATTAAAAGCACTTAAAAAAGTTGCAACAATCGAAAGTATAGGCTCTTCAAACAGAATTGAAGGAAACAGACTTTCCGATAAAGAAGTAGAGGGTTTATTATCTCAAATTGACAGAAAATCTTTTGCCTCAAGAGATGAAGAAGAAGTTGCAGGCTACGCTAATCTTATGGACACAATTTTTCAAGACTGGGAAGTTATTCCATTCAATGAAAATTATATAAAACAGCTTCATAAGATACTTTTACAATATTCAACAAAAGATGAAAAACACAGAGGCGAGTATAAAAAACTTTCAAACAGCGTTGCGGCTTATGATGCAAATGGCAATCAGTTGGGCATAGTCTTTGAAACCGCAACTCCATTCGAAACCCCTCAAATGATGAAAGCTTTGGTTGATTGGACAAAATCAGTTATTGAGGATAAAGCATTGCATCCCCTGATAACTATTGGAATATTTGTTGTTTCCTTTCTTGCAATTCATCCTTTTCAAGACGGCAACGGCAGAATTTCAAGGGCATTAACCGCCCTGCTGTTATTAAAATCAGGTTATGCTTATACCCCATATTGCTCCATAGAATCTATTGTGGAAGATAACAAGGAAGGTTATTACAGAGCCTTGCGCTCAACCCAGTCAACTCTTCGAGGCGAGCAAAACTTTGAACCTTGGCTTATGTTTTTTTTAAGAACCCTTCAAAAGCATAAAATCAGGCTGGAAAATAAAATCGGCAAGGATATTACTTATATGACCGAGCTACCTGAGCTTTCAGCAAAGATTATGGAAATAATTGAAAGCAAAGAACGCATTACAGTTTCTGAAGTTATAGAAAAAACCGGAGCCAATCAAAATACAATTAAAAAACATTTAGCAGAATTGGTTTTAAAAGGATATTTAATCAAGCATGGTAAAACACGTGGAGCTTGGTACACAAAAGCTAAAGAAAATTGATGTTATACCAATCAATTTAAAAAACCGTTAAATAAAAAAGATGGTTTTTGTAAATCCTTAATTAGCAGGTGTTTTGCCGAAGGCAAAACACCTGCTCTACTCTTACTCAGCCCGCGCCACCCGCAGGGTGGCGCGGGCTGTAGGTATCAGCTTTTTAAGCAATTAACGAAAACTTATTTGGATTAGTATATACCAATTATTAAAAAAATCGGCAAATAAAAAAGATGATTTTGGTAAAGCCTTAATTGACGGGCTGTAGATATTAGCTTTTTAACAAATTAACGAAAACTTATTTGGTTTGGTATAAAATTAATAAATTAATCCTATCTAAATTTAAATTTATTAATGATAATATAGCAATTAATAAATAATTTAAATTACTTTTGTTGTGTTATAATTTCAGACATTAAAGTAAAAAAATATTTGAATTCTGGTTATTGAAGGAGAAAAAAAGTATATGAACAAAAATCTGTTTGAGCTTGCAAAACTTAAACTTGCTCCTCAATTGCCTGAAATTAAACCTATTGTTCAAGGTGGCATGGCTATAAAAATAAGCACGGCAAAACTTGCCGCATCTGTGGCAAATTGCGGAGGACTTGGCATAATAGCCGCATCGGGACTTACAAAAGAAGAATTGCAGGATCAAATAAGACAGGCAAGAGAGCTTCAACTAAATAAAAAAGGTTTAATTGGCATAAATATAATGTATGCGGCAAGCGATTTCAACATGCTCGTTAAAACTGCTATGGAAGAAGGAATTGATGTTGTTATTTTCGGAGCAGGCTTTTCAAGAGATGTCTTTTCCATGGGAGAAGAGTCTAACACGCCAATAATCCCTATTGTAAGTTCAGCAAAACTCGCCAAAATCTCAAGAAAACTGGGAGCGACTTCTGTAATCGTAGAAAGCGGAGAAGCTGGAGGTCATTTAGGAACCTGCGAAAACACCGATACATTATTAGTGGAAGTAAAACAGGCTCTTGATGAAGAAGAAGCTCAGGACGGCAGGCATGTCCCTATTGTTGCCGCCGGTGGAGCTGTTAACGGTTTTGATATCGCAAAATTATTTAAATTGGGAGCGGAAGGCGTTCAAATGGGCACTCGTTTTGTTTTAAGCAAGGAATGTGAGGTTTCCGCCGCTTTTAAACAACTTTATTTGAGTATAAAAGAATCTGACGTTATTACAATTTTAAGCCCTGTCGGACTTTCGGCAAGAGCAATCTTAAACGATTTCAGCAAAAAAATTCTTGACGGCGCTGTGGAAAAACCGCTTTCATGCGAAAGATGCTTAAAAAAATGCTCAAGAGCTTTTTGTCTGATGAAATCTTTAAAAGTGGCTGAGAGCGGCAATGTACAAGACGGTCTTATTTTTGTCGGCAAAAATGTTTGTAAAATAAAAGAAATTCTTTCTGTAGAAGAGATATTTGAAAAAATAGAAAAAGAGTTTAATCTTGCCTTCGCCGAAAGCCTTTGTTAACAAATATTTTAACGTTAGCTTCACCTCTTTTGTAAACCTATAGCAAACTTTATTAGCAAAAGTTAACTATTTTGTGTTATTCAACAAAACTTGATAACATAATTTTGTTGGGCATTTGTTTATCTGTCTATACTGCTCCTAAAATGAAGTTTGGTTTTTGTTGCGCGGCGGTTTTGTCGTCAAGCAACAAAAATAATTTAACAAAAATCCGAAATTTATTTTTAGTTTGAGTATATTTTAATGTCAAAATTATTTAATAAGGAACAATTTTAAACTATGGACTGGTCTTTTAAAAAATTTGAAAACGACTGTATTATAGAAGTGCCGGGAAACATTTTTAACGATGTGGTGACAGAATCGTTAAAAGAGTTTATAAAAGACTTGTCAGACAATGATTATAAAGTTTTTTTTCTGGATATGAGCCAAATCTCAAAGGTTAATTCAAAAAGCTTAGCTTCTATTATAAACATTTATCAGTTTGCGAACTGTTATGATATAGAGATAAAGCTTTTTAACCTGCATCCGTATGTATCACAATTAATATATCAAACAAGACTGAATCAAATCTTTGATATTTGTGATCCCAGCCATGAAATTTATTCAAAAAACTCGGTAATTTCAATAAATTCTCGCAAAACTGCTTAATGCAACAAGGAATACCCTGTTAAATCAAGGTAATACTTGATCTTTCTATACCACTATTCTTCATTGTCCTGAATTATTTTTACTTCAGGCTCATCGCTCATTTTGTTAATAAAATGGCTATATCTTTCCATTCGTAGTTTTAACCAGCTAATCATTGTTTCTGAACCATAAATTTCAATTATTCTGGTTCTTTGATAATTTTTATAGGTTTTATTGTGTATTTCTTCAAGATAAGTATTGCACCTGCAATTAAGTTCCTCAACAAGGTCATAGAGGGTTTTTAACCAGGCGGCTTCTACTGTATTTTCGTTTACTTTGTATTCAATAATCATTGTTTTCTCGAAAAAATTATAATTTAAAAAACTAAATCATATCCTATTGCTATACAATTTATATTATAGCAAATTTTTTTTAAAAATTAAAGTTGTTATTATAGTCAGGGCAGTTCAATTTTAAAAACAAAAAAGACGTCATGCTGAATTTATTGAGTGAAGCAGGCGTTGCAATCCGCTAATTAGCCGAAACAGTCATCCTGAGCAGAGCGAAGGATCTCATGGAAAGAATGCGTCATGTTGAGCGAAGCGAAACATCTCATGGCTTATATACAATAAGATTCTTCGGGCTAAAGCCCTCAGAATGACGATTAAAAAAAATAATTGGCGACCCAAGTTAATTGAGGTTTTACAAAACCCATCGTTTTTATTTGCCGATTTTTTTTAATGATTGGTATAATTAAAATCGCTTTGTTATAAAATGTATTTAAATAAACTAAATTTTAACGAGATTATAGGGGTTAAAAATGCAGGAAGAAAATAGATTTGAATATACTGTCAGAACATGCGATTGCGATGATACCCAAGCCCTTGAAAATATTCTTAACGAAATGTCCATAGAGGGATGGGACCTTTATTCGCTTAATGAGGTGGAAAACGATGAGGGCGAATACCAATATTTATGCATTTTTAGCCGTGAAGCAGAAAATATTCACGAGTTTGAAGACGAATATATTGTTGATTCCGGCGATTTTAAATCAAGAATGAAAAAACTTCTGCATAAAAAAGAAGACCTTTACGAAGAATGCCGATTTTTACAACGCCATATTAAAGAAAAAAATCAAAAAATCAAAGATATTAAAAACTCTCTGGATTTAAACCCTGAAGCAGAAGACAGAGAGCTCCTGAATAAAGAAATTTCCGAAAAAATAAATGAACTGAATCTTTTAAAATCAAAATTTTCAGAGCTTCTTTCGCCCTCCGGCATGTATAAAAGAATAAGCCAGGACATTCTTACAATCGTTGTAAGTTATGAACTTTCCGAGCTTATAGATAACGAAAAGGACGGCGACCTTATAGCAGAAAGCGTAAGGCTTAGACAAAAGCTTACAGACAAGTTGGGTTATATTATCCCGGGAATCCATTTTGTCATATCCGATGAAATGAATGAAAATGAATATAATATCAAGGTCAGAAACCTAAAAACGCTTTCAGGTGTTGTATATCCAAAACACAGAAGATTTTTTATCGGGCAATCAAATCTTCAGACACCGCCGGAAGGCGCAATAGAAGATATTGACGAGCTTAACGAGCAAAGGGTTTTTTGGGTTGAAGAAGAAAAAACAAAAGATTTTTGGGAAGGCGGCATGACTCCATCTCAGGTTATAACCAGTCATTTGGAAATTATAGTCAGAAAATATGTCGAAGATATTATCAGCTATGAAGATATTTTAAATTATATTTCCCTTCTCGAGCAAGAAAAGTCATTTTTGGCGGATAATTTGACTAATGAAGGCATTTCTCTAGGCGATCTGAGATATATTTTTGCAAATTTAATAAGGGAAAAAGTTTCTGTTAAAGATATTGTCTTTATTTTTGAACGGTTGAACGATCTTTCTGAATATGGGCATGACAATGAAAAACTGCTTAAAGAACTGAGGTTGCTCCTGAAAAAGCATATTTGCAGTGATATTGCCGATATTAATAATACAATATACGCTGTAATAGCGCCTAAACAGTACAAAAAAGTTCTTTGCGATTTATTAAAAGCAAGTATTGAGAAAAAATGCATTGAAGAAAGCGTTGAGCTTGAAAAATTCGTTAAATATATTACTAATACCTTGCAAAATCAGGAATATGACGCATCCAGCACTGCCGTTATCTGCGAATCTGAATACAGAAAACCCTTGTTTAATTTCCTTGACCGAATAATACCAGGCATTAATGTTCTTTCAGAAGAAGAAATCGCAGAAGAATTTACTGTTCATGAAATTTAATAATGTAAAGATTATAAAAAAATCACCTTGTGGCTATTGAAAATTTTATAAATACTTGCTAAGATTTTAATTCTGACTTAAGAATATAAAAAAATAAATCTTTAAAAAAGGGGAACTCTTGTTCTTTGATTTTAATAAAATTAAAGTTCTTTTTTAGTATCGCTTAATATAAAACAGGGTGAAAAAATGGATGTAGCAAAACAAAATCAATCTTGCCCCCAAAAACAACAATCTATTTTAATTGAACGCAAATATGTAAGATACAGACCTGAAAACCATTCTCAAAAGGCTGTAGAGAAGAAAGACTACCTAAACGCAATGATGCCGGATCAATACATTAAAAACAAGGCGTTAAGTGAAGCAGTAAAAAAACATAACGATTCAACCGCAAATAAAATAGAAAACGGCATGATATTATTAGGCGTCCCTGTTGCCGCAAGCATTGCAACCGGAGCGACCACTGCGGCTCAAACAGTTGCTGAAAAAGTCAAAAACACCCTGACGGAAGGGAAAAAATGGGGAGTTGCTTTAACAGGCGCAATAGGCGGCTATCAACTCATCAATTCTGCCGCTAATAATATTTCAGGCTTGAAAGAATTTAAAGAAAATCATCAAGGACTTACAACTACAGGCTCTTTTGTAGGAGCTGTCGCAACCGGATATGCGGCGAACAGCGTTGTTGACTCATTAACCAATAAAATTGCAGGTTCTTCAATAAATAAACAAACTGTCGGAATCAGCATGCAAAAATTTGCAACCGGTCTTGGCGAAAGTTTAAATAAGTCTAAAACAGGAGAACTTTTAAATAATAAAATTTTCAAACCAACAGAAAAATTCTTGAAAGAAACCCGCCCCGGTAAGTTTATTGATAATTTTGGGGCGTTTTTATTACTTGGAGGTCTTGCTCTTAAGTTTATAAATGATAATGATAAAATCAATAAAGACAGTAAAAAAATCAAACAAAACCTTGAAAATCAAAGAAGAGAAAGTATACAAAAAATTGTGGCAAATCCGTTCAGTCAAGCTCCTGTTCAAGCCGTAAAAAGTGAAGAAAGCAGTAAAATCTTTATACTTCCGGCTGAAGCGAAGCAGGCATTAGCGGATAGTTAAATTTTAGCGATAAGATATTTTTATGGAAAATAAAATCTGTTTTAAACAAAAAGCTGTTGAATTATTTACAAAAGGGCATTCCTGCTCTGAATCTATCATAAGATCAGCTTATGATTGCGGAATTATTGACAATAACGCTGATTTAGAACTTCTTTATCAGATAGCGTCTCCTTTTTCAGGCGAAGCCAAAGCCACAGGCTGTATATGCGGCTCACTTGTTGGAGCGCAAATGATTGTAGGATGTTTAATCGGTCGAAAAGACATTACTTATCCAAATGACCGACTAAAACAGGTTTCACAGAGAATTGTACAGGAATTTAAAGAAAAAGGGCATGTAACTTGTTGCAGGGCATATTTAGAAAATTACAACGAAACTTCTGACGAAAAATATGAAAAATGCGTCCAAACTATTGGAGATGTAATAGAGATTTTATATGAAAATCTTTTAAAAGATATAAAATTCAAGACTGATGCGATTTTAAAATAAAGTAATGTTCAAGTTGCGCCAATCAAAATAAGTTTTCGTTAATTGGTTAAAAAGCTGATATTTATAGCTTAAGATCGCTATAAAATTTATTTTTGTCTTGCTTCTTTAAGCTCTTTATACCTTCTGAATTTTGCAAGACGGGAAAAAGCAAGCATAAATAAAAGTATAAAGAGCATTATACACAGGTAAATTTTATGAGCGTCAATTAAAAACGTTGCCACAGCTCCTCCTGCGATTCCAAAGGTGTATAAAATCGCAACAGTCCTGTTTTGAGAGAATCCCGACTTTAAAAGTTTATGGTGAATATGCTCATTATCAGCGCTCATAGGATTACTCCCTTTTAATAGCCTTCTAAAAACAGAAAAAGACATGTCCATAATAGGAACGGTAAATATTAATAACGGCAAAAGCACTGATACCGCAATAGTTTTAACTACGCCCGCAACAGAAAGCCCCGCAAGTATGAATCCTGAAAAAAGAGCTCCGGAATCTCCCATAAAGATTTTTGCCGGATAAAAATTGAATATAAGGAATCCAAGTATTGCGCCGGCAAGAAGAATTGCCACAAGCGCGCTTGCAGGCTGATTTGAATAAACGGCAACGATCCCAAGAGTTAATGAAATAATCGCAATAACTCCTCCGGCAAGACCATCTACGCCATCAATAAAATTAACCGCATTTGTTATTCCTGTAAGCCAGAAAATAGTGATTGGAAGGCTGAATAATCCAAGCATTATCGGGTCCCCAAAAGGATTTGACAAAATATCTATTTTTACACCCAGAAGAAACGCTATAACAGCGGCGCCTACCTGAATAAAAAGCTTGAATTTAGGGTTTAAATCATAAAGATCATCGATTAATCCAAGAAGAAATATGATACTTCCTCCTAAAAATATTCCGGAAAGCCCATTGCCATGAGGATAATCAGAATTAATTAAAACCAGAAACACAAATGAAAAAAGAACGCTTAACCATATTGCCACACCGCCAAGTCTTGGGATCGGTCTTTTATGAACTTTCCTTTTATTTGGAAGGTCAACATAACCCTTTTTAAGACAATAGGTTCTTACAAGTGGAACCGTTATCACAGCTATAAAAAATGCTGTTAAAAAGCCTATAATTTGAGCGTTAAGTGATAAAATAACAAACCTCCTTTAGTTTGCCAATTTTTCTATTATTATATACTTAACATACGTAATTGTTAAATAATTAACGTCAAAAGTTATTTTATACCAATCGTTGAAAGAAACCGACAAATAAAAAAGGCGGTTTTTGTAAAGTCTTAATCAAATTTTATAAAAATTTCGAAAAATTGAGTTTTTATAGGCGACCATGTGTTTTTCGGCGCATCTTGGCATTAGAGGCGTCCTTATGATATATTTAAGAAAATTAATATAATTTTAAAAAAAGATAGGCGCAAGCATGGTAATAACTTTTCAGGAAATAATTCATAAATTAAATAAATACTGGTCAGACTATGGTTGTATAATTCAACAGCCTTATGATATCGAAAAAGGCGCAAGCACTATGAATCCCGCGACTTTTTTAAGAGTAATTGGTCCTGAGCCTTGGAATGTGGCGATGGTTGAACCTTGCAGAAGACCTACTGACGGAAGATACGGAGAAAACCCCAACAGGCTTCAACATTATTTTCAATATCAGGTAATTTTAAAACCTTCGCCGGATGACGCGCAGGATATTTATTTAAAAAGCCTTGAATGTCTTGGAATAAACCTGAAAAACCATGATATAAGATTTGTGGAGGATAACTGGGAATCTCCCACATTAGGAGCATGGGGAGTAGGCTGGGAATTCTGGCTTGATGGAATGGAAGTTACCCAGTTTACCTATTTTCAACAGGCAGGCGGGATTGACGTTAAGCCTGTAGCCCTTGAGCTTACTTATGGACTTGAACGAATCTGCATGTATCTTCAGGATGTTAAAAGCGTTTTTGATATTCAATGGAATGAAAACATTAAATACGGCGAAATTTATCTTCAAAACGAGATAGAACAGTCAAAATACAATTTTGAAGTTTCGACGCCTGAAGTTTTATTTAATCTTTTTGATCTTTATTTTCAGGAAGCAAATAAAGCCCTGGATGCTGAACTTGTACTTCCGGCGTATGATTATGTTCTGAAATGTTCACATTCTTTTAACCTGCTTGATGCAAGAGGAGTTATCAGTAAAGATGAGAGAACAAATTTTATAAACCGGATAAGAAGAATGGCTGAAAAAACAGCCGGATTATACTATTCACAGCGTGAAGCCGCAGGATTTCCTCTATTAAGAGGCGCCCATAAATTTTAGCGCCGCGCTTATTTGTAAATTATAATTGAACTGTAGCTATTTCCCTTTATCCTGCCAATTAATGAAAACTTTTTTATTTGATATTAAGTTAGTGTATAATTATTTTTTATGTAGATATTTGGGAGAAATAAAATGAAAAAAATAAAACTACTTTTTTCAACATTAATTTGTTTAATTATGTTTGTTTCCTGCTCAATGACAGCAAGCGCAAAATCCCCCGGTGTTGTGGATTTAACTAAAGTTATTGAAAATTATACTAAAGCTCAGGAAGTTAGCGCTGATCTTAAAGTTAAAGAAACCGAACTGCAAAAATTTATAGCAGATGCCCAGAAAAAAATAAATGATGCTAAAACTCCTCTGGAAAAGAAAAACATTGAAGAAAAACTTAGCGAAGAATTTAATATAAAAAGAAATGTTTTTGCAAAAGAGCAAGCAGAGAAATGGCAACAAATAGAAGAAGAAATTATTGTTAAAATAAATGAAGTTTCTAAAGAAAAAAATCTTGAATTGATTTTAAATAAACAGGCTGTGATTATTGGAGGAGAAGAGATAACCGAGGAGGTTATAAAAAGGCTTAATGAATCTGTTAAAAAGCCGATAACTCAACCTACTCCGCCTAAAAGTTCCAAAAAAGAAAAATAATTCAAAAAAGATAAAAATAAAACAGCAACGATTTGACTTAAACAATGATTGTAGTATTATTTAAGAGAATAATGCAGTATATGCATTAATTCTGCCGGGATAGCTCAGTTGGTAGAGCAACGGACTGAAAATCCGTGTGTCCACAGTTCAATTCTGTGTCTCGGCATTTTTTATTGCAAGGGTTTCGGCGTTTTTATAAAATTCGGTTTTTAAGGGTCTTGTGTAAATCTTGTGTAATGGATTGTTTTGTGGAGGCTGTCAAAGATGGTCAATTATTAGTTTCACGAGGTTTTAGCATTAAATTCGTCATCAGTCGTTGCTTTCTGTTTTAAAAGCAAATTGCATAATTTTTCCATTTCACTATCAGCGATAGTAAGCATTTCTTCGAGCCTTTCAAAATGATGTTTAATTTGTTTTTTAATTATTTTATTGTCAGGTTCTACGAAAGCTCTGTAAGCATAAGAAATAAAGTTTCTTTTGCCGAGGTGGGTGTATCTGGAATATAGAGTTTTCCTGTATAGTTTTTTGTGTTTTTCCTGTATTTGAATACCTGAGCCGTGCATTTTTCTGAGCTTAACTTTTGCATTCTCTTTAGCTGCTGTAATAGCTCGTTTGGACTTTCTTAAATACCTTGCCAGACTGCTACCCCTTATTTCTATATTTTCTCCGTCAAATGAAAAGCCCAGGTATTGTAAGGGTCGCTGCTTTATAGTTTTGTCCATAAAGTTATAACACTGACTTTTTGAATATTTGTTTCCTTCTTCAATGGGGTGTATTTCTAAGGATTCGCCACGTTCTTTAATTGCTTCATGAACAGCCGTAATAACTTTATCTTTATTTTCATAATCACATATAAATAAAATATCATCTGAATAACGCCTATACAGAGCACCTATCGAGTTAGCCAATTCCTTCATTTTACCGTCAAACGGCATCATATAAATATTTGATAATAATGCTGACATAGCAGAGCCTTGTGGAATACCGAAAGGACGTTTTAATTGCTTTCCGTTTTTATCAACTAAACCGGGGTTTTTATAAAATTTATGATTATACTGAATTTTATACCAGTCCCGGAATGCTCTAAAATCTTCAGTTTTTTTAAATAGAACTTTCGGGAAGCCCCTAGTCTCTGGATTGGTACATTTTTCGCAGTTTTTATTACAAATATTTTGGTTTTCTCTATTAAAAAAATAGCAGATTTCTTTTATATCAATAAAAGAGTAATTTGTTAATGACTTGAATAAATTATAATGGTCAAGCGGTAATTGTTCTTTGCCTAAAAGGCTAGCCCATTCTATCTTTAAATTTTTATGGTCAATGTGGTCATAAAAACTTGCTATATCAAATGCTAACGCTATACATTTGCCATTCCTGCGTTTTATTTCATCAAAAACATTTTTTGCCATTGTACAATTATTTTTACGGTGGCTATCTTCATCAGGAGGAGCTACCCTATAAGCTAAAACCTCATCATCCAGCCCCAAACTTTTTATTTTCTCTTCATAAAGCGGTGTAAGTATTTCTTTAGCGTAATATGAATAAATATACCCGTCCATATGCGCTGCATATCTAATAGGGCGAGGTTTTTTAATGCTTTTTCGTTCAAGCGATTCTTCCAGCTTTCTTTGAAGTTCTTTCTTTTCTTCCTCTGTTGAAGCTGTTTTTAACTCTTTTTGCAGCCTTTCTGTTTCATAAATAAAACTATTTATCTTTCCCGCTCTTCTTTCAACTATATCGAAGCCAATGAACGGATAAAACATATATTTAGCGACTTTTTCGGGGTCTTCAACATAATTTTTTACATAAGAGAAAGCATTTTTATCGATTTTATTTTGTACAACAAGCCTTCTTGGTCTATCGAGGTGCGAATAGCCTTTAATTTCAAGCCATCTTGCTATTTTTCTTAGTTTCCTTGGTCTTTTTATCTTTGCCAAAGAACATACCTCCCTAAAATCACAGAAGACACCCTCAATATATAGCCATCTTTCACCGGGTGCCCTCTAATGCTAGCTGTAATTCTGTTAAGGTGCTAATATTGTTTTATAGTCTTCTTGCAACTTCTATAAAACGCTAAAAGTCCCATCGCTGCTATAGATTAACGAAATATGTTATAATAAGTATAACAGGAAGGAAGTTTATCTTATGTCTTCACTCTTATTGTTCCTAATGGAATTAATTGTTCAGAACACAGGAGTTACTTCATGTCTTCTTGCAAGCATAGAAATACTTGCAGTGTTTAACCTATTACCCACTGCATCTACACATAAGTGCAACACAATGGCATGATAATATTACCATAAAGATATAAATTATAAGCCAAATATTAATTATCTTTTACATTATTGTTAACGATTAAAGGACTATAATAAATTTAATTGTTTTTGTGTAATCGTTTTATCCCCTTTGCCACAAGGAATTAACTTTTTTGACCTCATCCAGCATAAATAATCCCTTAAATCAGCGGGGTTAAATCTTTTTTTAGATTCGTCCCAGTTATTTCTGAACTCCTTAATTATATCCTCATCATTAAATGCTTTTTTATCTATAAGGAAATCGTTCCAGACAGCATATAACGTTGCTATAGCTTCACAATAGTTAGTGTCTTTTTCTTTAAGTAAAGTAATAATTTCCATGATTTTTGATGATTCTTCCTTGAAACAAGTATCAAAAAGGGTTTTGACTTCATTAACGTTTGTTGCTGGCTTATAAACTGTTTTTCCAGCATTACCGGAGGTTTCTTTTAACACGGAAAACCATTGTTTTTCTTCAAATATTTCTTCAACTTTATATCGAGATTCATAATCATGCGGACCTGCCGGCATTTTTATATATCTTCCACCTAAAGGCAAACCCAAATGTTTTTCACATAGATATAGTATTTTTTCATGCTTTACTACGCCAAATTTTTTCAGTTTATATAACTGTAAGACAATGCCTCCACTGCAAATTGCCCTTTTTTCTATGGCTGTATTTATGCAAACTACATTAGTGTTTTCATTTTCTGTTATTTCATCAGGCTTAAAAGCTTCTTGCAACACCGCTTGTATTAGCTGCTCGCTGTGGGTTTTGGATTTTATTATTTGATGTTCCAGCTCATTACAATACTGCATCAGCTTATCCACTTTTTCTACTATACGATTTTGTTCAGCGAGTGGAGGAATGGGGATTAGAAAATTTCGTAAAATATTAAGATTAAGTCCTTTATATGCAATTCCTCTCAGATTATTAAATGTTGTTTGTTGTATATAAGGTGAAGTAAGAACGTTAAGTATAAATTTATTACAAATAAAATCATTTATTGGAATTAAAGCTATTTCACGAGCAATATTAAACCCTTTTAATTCTGAAGGTACAATGGCACAACCACCTAATGTTCCTCGAATATTCATTAAAAGTTCTCCGCCTTGAAGTATTGTACGAATGTATTGATTTGAAATTTCTTCAGTTACTTTTCTGGTATTAAATGTATCAATATATCTAAACTTAACATCGCTACATCTAAGCGCAAAAATCCCTTTTTGGGGTTCAATTCCCATTTTTACAATACCGTATGTTATATCTTTAGAAGGATTTAACAAATTACCAAGTTTTTCCCATTCCCAGCCCAACGGTAGTTTATAGGGCTTTTCTTCGCCTTTTATTGGGGGTAATGGCTTTTCATTCTTGAGCTTACCTTCTTTAACCAGTCGGTCTTTTTCTGCCTTTATTTTCTGTAATAAAACAGATGCTGGCTCATCACTTGGGTCTTGCGAAACCAGCTTGCCTTGTATAGCGTCTTGAAGGATTGACTGTCTAAGTTGGTTTAGCAGAATTTCATTATTTTTATCATTTTGTACTAATTCTTCAATTTCATTTGCAAGGTTATTAATTTTATTAGCAATGTTTCTTTGTTCTTCTATATCAGGCAAATAAATTTGCAAAGGCAAAAACTGTTTGGGTTTAATTTCTGTTTTAATACCGCCTTTTACCTGCTGTTTAAGAACATTTTTAAAAGCATTGCTTTTTAAAAACCATTTTAAGTATTCAATATCAATCTTGTTTTTATCATATTCGTAAGATGAATAGTGAATTGTAGCTAAAATATTATCTTCACCTTCATAAACAGCCAGCGCACCTTTTTCAACGTTAATACCGGAAATAACTAAATCTCCATTTTTAACGGTAATCATATCTGTTTTAGTGGGTTTATTTTCAACAATGTACATATTGCCTGAAAAATCAATCTTTTCCAGCCTTTTTAAACCCATTTCATTAGCTACGACAGGCTTTATCCTTCCGTTTCTTTCTTTCAGGAAATCACCTATTTTTACTTTATTCCACTCGCCCATACTATCCTGCAACCTCTGCTTTGATTTTTTCCAGCAATGCAAGGCTATTGTTCATTGATTTAGTTAGTTTTTTTATTATTTCTTCAGTGCTGTGCAGTTGTTCTTCCTCTGCTGAGTTGGGATTTTTTATATCAAGGTTAAAATTCCTGTCCCTGACTTCATCAGCGGAAACCTTCCAAGCATATTCGCTTTCTACTCGATTATTCCACCATTGCTTTTCCAGTTCAAATTCTTCTATCCTTATTGGATTAGTGCGAGAATAATTTTTTATGCCCTGGGGTAAGGGATGTTCAAAAAACCATATATCCTTTGTCTGTTCACCTTTTGTGAAGAATAACAAGTTTGTTTTAATGGCTGTATATGGGTTAAATACCCCGTTAGGCAGCCTTACAATAGTGTGCAGGTTGCAATCCTGCAATAATTTTTCTTTAATTCTTGTTTTTACGCCTTCCCCGAACAGCGAACCGTCAGGAAGTACCATGCCTGCTCTGCCTTGATGTTTTAATATGTGCATAATAAAAACAAGGAATAAATCAGCAGTTTCACGTGTCCTGTAAGTGGCAGGATAGTTATTTTCAATGCCTGGCTCTTCTGTGCCACCAAAAGGCGGGTTTGTAATAACTATATCAACCCTGTCCGCCGGGGAATAATTTATTAGGGGCTTTGCTAGTGTGTTATCACGTCTAATATTGGTTGGTGTATCAATTCCGTGCAGTATCATATTTGTAACGCATAACTGGTGAGGTAATGGCTTTTTTTCTACTCCTGATATGGAATTTTGTAGCAATGTTTCTTGCTCTGGGTTTTGTACCTGCTTTCTTAAATGGTCAATTGCGCAGGTAAGGAATCCGCCCGTACCGCACGCCGGGTCAAACACCTTTTCGCCGAGCTGTGGGTTTGTCATATCAACAAGGAACTGTGTTACCGCCCTGGGGGTGTAGTATTCTCCGGCATTGCCCGCCGCCTGTAAGTCCTTTAACAACTGCTCATAAATATCATTAAACAGGTGTCTGTCCTCTGTGGAATTGAAATCCACTTCATTAATCTTGTTTATCACCTGCCGGATGAGCGTGCCGGACTTCATATAGTTGTAAGTATCCTCGAATATTTCCCTTACAATCAGGGCTTTGTCATCGCCATCTACAGGCAATTCTTTTAGGGTTTTAAATAGCTTTTCGTTAATAAAGTCAAGCAGTTCATCCCCTGTCATTCCTTCCGGGTCGGCTGCCCAGTTTCTCCAGCGCAGGTTTTCAGGCATGGGGGATTTATATTTTTTGCCTAACAACTGGCAATTCATTTCAAATTGTAATTCTTTATCATCAAATATCTTTAAAAATAACATCCAAACAAGCTGCGACAGCCTCTGCGCATCCCCGTCAACACCCGTGTCCTGCCGCATTATGTCCTGTATTGATTTTATTACTGCTGATATGTTTGGCATTTAGGTTTCCTTTATTTATTATAAAATTCATCAAATTGTTTTTTGCAAAATTCTTTAGCAGTAGACAATTTTTCATTATAACTTTCAGAAAATTTAATATGTTCAATTTTATGGCTTATTTTTATCAAGGCAATTATATTAAATAAGGTTTCATCATCTTTAACTAATCCAAATAATCCCTGATTAGATGTAAAAATATCAGGAATTTCTTTTTCTAAATCAATATTAAAAGATTTATACTGTATCATAATATTTTGAAGAGCTCTATATGCCGATTTCATATTCTTTTTAGATTCATTAAGTATTTCAACTTGATTACTAGTAAAAGAATCACGCAGAAGGTTACTTTGCTTATTACCACTATTTATTACTTGAACAGTATCCCTAGTCAAATCGCCCAAATCATTTGAGTTAAATATGTTATCAATATCTATTATGAATCCATAAAGTTTTTCTGCTAATTCCAATTTCTTTTTAGCTTTAATTTCATTTTTCCAAGTATTCTTTGCTTGCCAAGCAATAACAGCGATAACTATGGTTACTATTGTGTAAATCACTGATGATATTGCTGTTATCCAGTCGGTGGTAGTTGGTTCTAAGTTAAACATTTGGGTTTCCTTTTGAAATTATATTTCTAATTCTTTCTTCAATAGTCCTTTTAATTCATTAATTATATTTTTTGCTTCATCTCTTATTTCGTCCCTCTTTTGGTTTTCTTCCTTTCCTAGAGGAAACTCAACCGATGGAGGGTTAGCATAGAAACTTATTATTTTACAAAGTTTTTTATCAAGTTGATTCATTTTTTCACTTATTTCTTCATTGTTTATCAATATTTCGTTTAAATAAAAAAATTTTCTTATGTCGATTAACCAACTTTGTTTTTGATTGTCTATATAAATTAATTTTCTCTCAGCAATTCGTCTTTCTGCTTCATTTTTATCCCCTGAGTTCCATATTTGTATTATTTCTTCAATATTTCCGCTAGATGTATTTATTGAATTTAAGTATTGCCTCATGTCGTTTGTGTTGTCAAAAGAAGTAGAAGATATTGCCCAAGTTGGATATATGCCATCTTTTACCATGATTAGCTTTTCATATAAAGATGAAATTACATTTAATTTTTTTTCAAATAAAAAATTATGTTTTTGCTTTTTAAGGTCAAATTCTTTATTTATTTTTAACCTTTCATTTTCCTTGTTCTGTGTCCACCATATAGTAAAAATTGGAACCAAAATACCAACTAAACTAGGTACTATTATCTTTCCCCATTCCATTAATTGGTTCGGTTTATTAATATAATTTGTTGTAAATAATTCCATCTAGCCTACCCCGTAAAGTTGCTGCTCAAGCTCCAGCAGGGCTTCTTTGAATTTATCCAGTCCGCCAAAAGTGTTGATGATCTCAAGAGGTGTACCAAATCCATTAAATGGTTGTATGGATAATATTTTCGGGTCTTCTATGCTTTCTATGCCCTCGTTTGTGTACTTATCCAGCAGAGCCTCCAGCACCAGCCGGGCTTTGTTTTTGTACTTTCCGAAATAATTCCTTTTCTTGACGTTATTTGCCCGCTCCTGCCGTGTCAGTGGCGGCATATCAAAAGCAACATGGCATATTAAATCAAAAGAATCCAGCTCCATACCAAGCTTTTTACTGACTTCTTCCTTTAACTCCTCGAACATAACCCCGTGCTCTGCCAGTTCCTCAATAATAGCTTGCTTTCTATCTGTTGAGTTCCACTTTTTAATAAAATAATCCAGCGAAGCATACTCTTTTTGTACATTTTCCTTTGTAAAATCAATCAATGATTCTGTAATTAGCTTGCCATCCTTGCCATAATACATTTTGCGCTCGCCTATTTGCACTACTTCTATGTCATTTACATAATATTTTCTTTGTGGTTCTTTAGGGTCGCCGGATATTTGTTCAGGGGGTATCGGCTCAGAAATTCCGGCTTCCGACTGGATAGTTGTTTCATCTTCTCCTATTTCAATGTCTATAGGGTCATTTTGTTCCGGTTCATATATTTGTACCGGCTCGCCATCAAATTCCGGGTCTTCAAATAACTTTGTAGCGTTCCTAAAATCCATAATAGTAAAAAACATTTTATTATAGTCTTCGCTTAAACGAGTTCCCCTGCCTATAATTTGTTTAAATTCAGTCATTGAGTTTATATTTGAATCTAAAACAATTAATTTACAGGTTTTAGTGTCTACACCTGTAGTTAATAACTTTGAGGTCGTAGCTATAACTGGATAAATAGCTTCTGGGTCTTTAAAATTATCAAATTCAAGTTTTCCTTCCTCGTCATTTCCAGTTATTCGCATAACATACTTTGAGCATTGATTTACAAGGTCAGTATTTTCATTAATTAATGCCTGCCTCATCCGTGCTGCATGCTCTGTATCTATACAAAATACAATGGTTTTAGCAAACCTATCATTTGTTTTTAGGAATTCGGTAACTCTTTTAGCTACAAGCTGAGTTCTTGGCTCAATAACCAAATTTTTATCAAAATCTTTTGTGTTATATTCCCTCTGCTCAATAGAGTTCCCATATTTATCTAGTTTGCCTTCTTCTGGCGTGTATCCGTCAATGTCAACATTTATAATAGGTCTTATAACCTTATACGGAGCAAGGAAACCATCTTCAATGCCCTGTTTTAGCGAGTATGTATATATTGGCTTGCCGAAATAATGAATATTTGAAACGTACTTAGTTTCTTTTGGGGTGGCTGTTAAGCCTATTTGTGTTGCTGATGAAAAATATTCAAGAATTTCTCGCCAAGCTGAATCGTCTGCTGCGCTGCCACGATGGCATTCATCAACAACTATAAGGTCAAAAAAGTCCTTAGAAAATTGTTTATAAACATTTTTTATTTCTTCCGTTCCTGATACTCCCTGATAAAGGGCTAAATATATTTCATAGGCTTTATCTATCTTTCTATTACTTATTTTTGTCATTATGTCCCCAAAGGGAGCAAAATCATTATTTTTAGTCTGATCTACAAGCATATTTCTATCAGCTAGGAAAAGAATTCTTTTTTTAATTCTTGCTTTCCAAAGCCTCCATATAATTTGAAATGCAGTATATGTTTTGCCTGTACCTGTAGCCATTACAAGCAATATTCTATTTTGACCTTTTGCAATGGCTTCTATAGTGCGGTTTATGGCAATTCTTTGATAATATCTAGGCTCTTTACCACTTGTATCAATATGGTATTCTTGTGTAACTATTCTTTCAGCTTCTTCTATTGTTATTCCCTTATAGGCTTTATATTTTTGCCATAGTTCATCAGGAGAAGGGAAGCTGTTAATGTTCAGTTCTTTTTCAATTGTGCCTTCTGTTATTGTTTTGTCGTGAAACTGGAAAGCCTCACCATTGGATGAAAATACAAATGGAATGTCCAATATTTCAGAGTATTCAAGAGCTTGCTGCATTCCATCACCTACCGCACGTGTATTGTCTTTAGCCTCAATAATAGCAATAGGAATATTTGATTTATAAAATAATACGTAGTCTGCCCTTTTCTTTTTACCTCTTGTTACAAGGTTTTTCCCTCTAACGATAACCCTGCCATCAGTAAAGGTATATTCTTCTCTAATCTGACGTTTTATATCCCAACCAGCCTGCTCTATAGCAGGTGTAATAAATTTTGTACAAATATCACGCTCAGAAAGCTGTTTTTTATTAAGCATTCATGCAATCCGAATAAAAAAAAATTACATGATTATTTATAGCATAAATACAATGAAGCATTGAATTTTTTAAGAAAAATCAGGTTTTAACTCTACAAATTTTTTAATTTCATGTAAACCTTTATTCATTTGATACAAACACATTCACTGGTCATAGAAGAGGATTTTTACATGCTCTAGGGGTTTTTGGCTTTGAATTTTATGTAATAGCCTAGATTTTTATACAGTTTAGCTAATTAAAATAATTTTGTGGGCGTTATGGATTCATGAAGACTAAAAGGTTTTAAAATGCCATTATTAGAAATAATGCCGTTAAAACTCTTTTCCTGCCAAGCTGAAACAAAGTAAGGACGGATATAATTGCCTTCTTTATCAAGATGATAAGACGTTCCTCTATATTCTTTTCCGCAATATTCCTGTTCTTTGACCAATTCGCCTTTTTTATTGAAATATCTTTTGATATAAAAAGTTTGTTTTCCATCAGGACTATAATTGTATTCTTTTTCCACCATTTTTACTTTATCAATCCTGAAAACCCTTTTAGTAACTTCTTTTAAGCCAGCCTGCTTGCAAGTTTCGGTTACAATAATTACATTTTTGCCAATATATTTATATCTATATTTCAGTATATAAAGAAAACCGCCCTTGCTATCATATACATTCTTTGTATATTTTGTTTTAGGCGGATTTTCTTCGATTTTGTTATTGAAAAAATACTTATACATTCATTTACCACTTAAAATTTTGCCAGTGCTTCTATTGCCATTTTCTTACGCTCCGGCACAGGGTGAGCATACCTCATTGTGGTTGTAATGTTTGCATGCCCTAATATGTCTTGCACAATGACTAATTCCACTCCTAAAGCCACCATTCTTGTTGCTGCTGTATGTCTTAAATCATGAAACCTTAAATTCTTAATGCCTGCTTTTTTACATAAAAGCTCAAAGCCTTTTCTTATTGTATTATAAGGTTTTCCGGTAATAGGACTAGGGAAAACATACTCATTTACTTGCTTTTTAATGAGTTCTTCAAAATAACTTTTTAAAGTTGAGCTTATAGGGATTTTCCTGTCTTTACCGCTCTTTGTCTTTGTTACCGTTATAAACCCTTCCTGTAGATTGACATTGCCCCACTTTAAATTAAAGATTTCTCCCCTGCGCATGCCAGTATGCAGTGCGCATACAAGGATAGGCTTCATATATTCCTGTGTGCCAGTGCAAAAATAAAGCAATTTTTCTTCTTCCTCTCGCTGGAGGAATCGTTCCATCTTGGTATCTTCCCTTAATTTCTTAATGCACCTACAGGGATTTATAGCTAACCAGCCATTTTTCACTGCAATACTCAACATTTTGCTTAAAATAGCAATTTCCCTGTTAATTGTTGCATTAGATAAAGGTTTTGAGTTTTTCTTCGGAGTATTCTTACGGCTTGCCCTGTATTTTTCTATCAGGCTTGGGGAAATGTCGCCTATTTTATATCCCTGAAAGAATTCTGTTAGCTTGTTAATTTTACCTGCTTCTTTCTTCCAAGATAATTTGGCTGTTTGGGCATACTCATTGTACACTTCCAGCAATTTCATAAACGGCATTTCCCCGATTCCTTCAACAAGATTATATTTTCCCTGCAAAAGTTCAGCTTTAATAATGGTTTCTGCCTTTTCTGCATCCTTGCGGGAGGTAGCTTCAGGAACTGCCCTGTGATAGCGTTTCCCACGAACCATTAGGCTTATATACCATTTCCCAGTTTTACTTTGATATACTGGCATAATTAACAAGCCTCTTTTACCTTTGTTTTTTCCATCTTAGCCCCTGCAAGTATCCATTCAACCAGCTTAGGCTTAATAAACAAAATTTTCCTGCCTATTTTTCTATACAGGTGGGAGGGGAATTTGTTTCTAGGCTTGCTTCCTGCCCCGCTCAAATAAGTATGAATACTTTTAGGCGTGCTTTTAAGGATTTCTGCAACTTCTTTTACTGTTAATAATTCAAGTGTTTCAAGCTCGTTCATAGTTTTCTCCTATTATTTCTTACAAGTTTATGTACGTAACTCTTGATTTTTTATATCCGAGCTTGATTTATTCCAAATTTATATTTTTGTCTTTATTATTTGTTATACTTGATTTCAAGATATTATTTATCTTTTCTTCAACGATAGAGAGCCTTTCCTGAATATTTTTAATCTCATGCCCCAAGTCCTCAAAGCTTTCCTTTAAGTCAAATACTATTGCGCCAATCTTGCTTTTCATAAAATCCTCCTTTATATCCCTTGAATGTAATTTATAGCTTCACTTGCCTTGCCTGAAGCCTTAAAAATAAAGTTTTTATCCTGCTTTAGGCATTCGAGCCAGCTTTCTACGTAGCTGGCAGTGTTTTCTATATCAACAGAAATCCCGTATTCAGCACACAGAAAACTTGAACCTATTTCAGCAATAAGCTCCTCAAAAGCCCTGTCTGATTTATCTTTGCTGTTAATCCTGTCAAGCCTGTTTTTATGTCCTGTCCAGTGGATAAGTTCATGGAAAAGCGTCGGGTAATACTTTTGTTCATCCTTGAACTTGCTTTTTAATGGCATATTTATGAAATCATTCTCGAGGTTAAAATACGCCCTTTCCCCTTGATGCCTGATATTAGCACCTGTTTTAGACACCAACAGGTCAATTTCTTCAACAGGCTTTACATAAGGGTTTTCTTCCTGAGCCTCCAGCCCGTCAATCTGGTCAGCGTTAAAAACATAGTCAGTTTTAAAAAAGCGGGATATTACCTCTTCATCATTTCCGCCTTCCTCAACTTTTTTCCTGCTTGTCTGGCATACAATTATTGGAGTTCCTTTTTCTCCTTTTCTGACCCTGCCCCCAATATCTCTTGCCTGTGCAAAACCAAGCCAGTAATTGCTTGTATATCCACTAAACAAAGAAGTTAGCCACAGGCTAATGGTGTTAACACCACTATATTTATGCTTTGTTTTTAAATTTGTGGGTAGGGTTGTCTTCTCAAAAGGGCATTTCCAAGGGGTTACGCCCTTTTCCAGAGCAAGAATAATTTTGTCAGTTAAATTTTGCCTTATATCCATAGTTAAACCTCCTGAGCCTGTTGCCTAAACGTTTCTTATAGACTGTAAGAATATTGTGGTTGTTATAGACCGCAGGCTTTCTTCGGTTTTATATTCTTTTACAGTCTTTCTAACAAGGGCATCACAGGACTCATAAAAGGTTATAAGGTCTGTAGCTTTAGCTGTTAACCTGTTTTTAACATCATTATCCCAATTTTCAGGCTTGTAACTACTGGTTTTAGCTGGTTCAGGAGTTACTGAATCCATCAGTGTAAATTTATTTTTATCGTCTTTTACCAGGGTAACTTTTTGGTTACGCTTTAAGGCATAGAGTTTGGCATCATCAGGATTGCCCCATTGTGTTATCTGCTCCCCTGAATCAGTAACTAATACCACGTTTACCCTTTTACCAAAACGTGTTTCCACTTCCTTGCAGGGGTATTTAACCGTAGCGTTTAATGTTGCGCTCATTAATTACTTCCTTTCCCATAAGTGGATTCATAGTAAAAAATGTTGTGGGCAAGCTCTTCCATTCTGTTCTTTTCGTAGTCAGAGAGATGGTTTTTCTCGCTTAATTCGTCATATTCGTTGTAATCACCTTGAATAATCCAGTTCATACGGCTGTCCTCCATTTCGATTTTATTTATATAATATTTATATGCCTTATATTAATAATAGAAGCCGTATAAATGGGAGGTGTAAATAAAAAATTGCCAAATATTGCACATTTGTAACTATTTAGCAAGGCTAAAGCCTAAATTGGCGTGTGGATTTAGAAAAAAATTCCTGATATTGCAGGAATTAAGTGTTATATTTCAGCTTTTATTTTAATTTTCAATAATTGTTGCACCATACTATCTTTGCAGCTATATCTTCGGTTTTCGAATTCTTCTCATCAGTTAAAAAAATAATATCTTCATTATTATTTATGTAATTCCAGCCATATTCATTTTTAAAAATCTTAATAAATTTTAAAAAAATTATGTATTGTTTCCTGCAAAATGTTCTATTGACATTAAATTTAGAATTCTCTCTTATTTGAGTATGGACTTCTTTTTTAGAGGTCGTAGCCATTTTTAAGCACAATTGTTTATCCTCATTAATGATTTCCGCCTGTTTTAAAAATGGATGAATGTTTGTAAGGTTTAACCTTTTAAACATAATTTCTGGGCTTACATCCGAACTTTCATTTAAAGTAACATCCCTGATTTTCATCTTTATGGGTTCTAAATCTACGTTATCCACATACTCAAGAGGTAAGATAATTGTAAAAAATTTTGCGTCAAAAATAATTTTATCTTTATCAGGTATGAAATAACTGATTGAAAACTCCTCTTTTCTTTTGTCCATTTTTTTATAATATTTCTCAATTTTGTTTAATGCTTCTAACAAATTTTTCAAAAGAAGAAGGGACTCCATAGAAAGAGATATTTTTTCCTTGACTTCAGCGTTACTTATTTCGGCAAATATTATATTTTCCATTATTTCCACATAAGCTTTTTTATCTTCAATGATTAAACCTGTCTTTAATTTTGCTTGTTTTAATACAGACAGAGCTTTCCAAGTTTTACTGCAAAATTCGGAAAATTTAACTCTATCAATTTTTATAAAATTTTCCTTAAAATCTCTTCTACAGTCCGAAATATCAGTGTAAATTTCATTATACAGTTCGTGCTCTATATAATAATTATCTATAGGCAAGTCATCTATTCCACCTATATCTAGGGTAATACTAAAACCCTTATGTTCTTTAAAGGTAAGTTCGGGACAACAGGATGTTCTTAAAAGATACAAAAAAAATTGTATATTTATTATTAAATTTTCCCTAATAATTTCATTATTTAAACAGTTCTTTGTAGGTAATCTAAATTCTAATTTAAACTTTTTATCCGGGTAAATAAAGCGAACAATTCCATCAACAGCCTTTATATATAAAGTTTTATTATCTTCAAAGTACAAAGGAGCTCTCTTGATATTGTTTAGACACAAAATGAAAGTCTTAACTATATTTGCATCAAATGATAAATGATTAACATTAGGGCATTGACATAATTCTGCCTTGTCATTATCTGTTCTTAAAAGGCGAAACTCTTCATCTATTTCCTCCATCTCTTTTTCGTAGTCTTCTTCATATAAAACTGGTTCATTTGAGTTTGAAATTATATTTTCATTTAAATTTTCCATATTACATCTCCTTTTTTATTAAATTTGCCTAAAATTTGAAATAAATGTGGCAGACTCGGCAAAGCTGGCAAACCTGCTACGTAGAATAACGGTTAAACATTGTGGGACTTTTTAGTAAGTATAATGCCCTGTATTGCCCGTTCATTACCTATTCGAGTTTTCGCATAACCCATTCTTTTGAGGGTTTCAACAAATTTTATTTGAGATAAAAGCCTTAAATCGTGCTCTTCACAAAATTCTTTATAAAAGCAATAAAGAATTCTTGTTTGGATATTTTTATTTTTGTCTTCAGTGCTGCAACGTTCTTCTATAAAAGCTGAAATACTATTATTTTCCTGTTCATATTTTTTTACTTCCTCTTTTATGAATGAAGGCGGCTGTAAACCTTCGTCTTTTTCTCTCCAAACCTTAAATCCTTTAATTGCCCAGTTTAAGATACCCGGAAGTTCATTTTCTTTTAACTTCTCGATAAGCTTTATATTTCTTTCTTCATAAGGTATTTCTGCTTCAAAAGGTAATAGATGTATTCTTCTCCATATTGCATCATCGTTTTCAGTAACGATTGGCTTTGCGTTAGTAATAATAAAGATTTTAGCTTTATTTACATACTCAAAGTGTTCTTTACCGATTTTAAAAGTACAAGTGTCGCTGCCAGCTAATAACTTCAAAAACTTCTCATTCAAAGTGCTTTTTTCTTCTGTTTCTGACAGAATGGCAAGCCTCGATGTTATAAAAACTTCTGTTCGATTATCCATAGAACTTTCAGTTTCTTTTAGAATAAATGAACGGTGGGCATTACAGGCATATTCTCCTAAAAGAGCCCTTATAGTTTCAACAAATACTGTTTTACCATTCATTCCATATCCATGCAGTATAAAAAGGCACTGGTCATTGGAAAGCCCACTTAAGCAAGAACCGACTACTTCCTGAAGAAAATCTATATATTCCTTATTGTTATTCGTAATTTTTTTAAGAAACTCTAGCCATAAAATGCATTCCGCATCTTTTTGAAATTCCACGCCTGATATTTTGGTTATTAAATCATCCTTGTTATGAGGAAGAAGTATGCCCTCGTTTAGGTTAACTGTCCCATTAGCACAGTTAAAAAGGTTATCATTTGTGTTTAATTGCTTCAAATTCGTTGTAAGTTTAGGCTTTATAAGCTCAAGGGAATTTTTTATCTTCTGCTGGCTTGTTAGCCTTTGATAGATGCAGTTATTGGGCATATTCTCCTGCTTGCTATTATTGTTAAGTTTCTGTAGAATAAGGTCAGCACACATGCTGATAACCGCTGTTTCTTCAGTTAATGCCCACCTTTTGTCAGCCCATATCAACCATTTACCAGTGATAGAATCAAATTTAATCTTTTCTTTGAGTTCCCCATAAAGCTCATCAGCTACTTGTAAGTCTGAAATTTTTGATTTCATAATTTTCTCCTTTTTTTACTTTTTAAACTTCACTTTAAAAAAAGTGACATATTTATATACGTAAAAATTGGGAAAATTCAGACGAAAGGTAGGCTAGAAATAACTATTTTGTATTTTAATTCAGACGCAAATTCTTATCTAAAGAGGATTTTAAGTTTTATAAATTTTTATTAAGACAGACTAAAATGGGAAAGAAATAATACTTTTTCTGTCCCATTTTTTGTATTCTCAACAAAAAAGTTGGCAAAATTGGCAGGGCTGGCAGAGCCCATAACCACTTGAAAAAACAGTAGTGTTCTGCCTAAAAACCAGACACATTTTGTATTTAGCTATAGATAAAACACGTACCGTTATTTCAACAGGCACTTTATATAATTCCTTGCAAGAATAATAGTTTATTTAATAGGGTTTTTCGCTTCCCTCAGCATCTTTTAGTAGGTTTTTCGCTCCACAGCATCGTTTCTTTAATTTATTTTGATTTTTAATTTTACAATTCTTCTTATGTATTTTTTTATTAGCAATATTTATATATAACTATAATTATACTTATTACTTTAATTATTAATAATATAATTATATATATATAGGCGGAATTTCAAATATGGATTCCAAACGCTATATATATTCCAGCTCCCATGTATATAACTTAAAAGCTCGCCAGTCTTATAAGTGCTTAACTATATACATTTAAATAAATATACGGATTTTTTCAAGCTGATATTTTTACATGTTCAGGCGTTCCTACATATCTTTCAGAGATGTAATCACCCCAACAGTTTAATTCAGGAGGGATTTTATACTTTTGAAAACATAAGTCCCAGTATTCACCTATGAATTTATTTTTATGACCGTTACTTAATAAGCCATGCCAGATTTCATGAATTTCCCTGCCGACGTGCTTAGCCAGCCCTTTGGAATACTCTGCCTGATTCTCTGTAAGTATATTCAGCTTGTGGTTTTGACTGTGGCTAAGGTGCATAATTATGTAGTCTTCTATGTAGTAATCCCCAAACCTCCTGCCTAAAGTTTCCTGAGCAAGTAAGTGCTGTCTTAATAGCTGGTAAAATGGTTCATAGCAAATATCATATAATCCCCAATAATCAATTTCATCAAGGTTAAAAAGGATTTCTTTTCCCCATTCCCTGTATTTAGCTATTATTGGGGCATAACGAGCTAGCCTTTCAATGCCTTTAGCTCCTAAAAACTTGCCTGTATTGTGCCTTGAAGAGTAGGATTCCGTAAACTTCCACTCTATAAGTATTTGAGTAACCCTGTTATTAATTTTAGCGAGTATATAAGCATCAATACTTGTCCTCTGGTGTCCTCTCATATAGCCGTCATTTTCCCCGATTGGTGAGCGAATTGGACCTATCCACTCGAATAAAACATTACCGCTATCAGGATAAATACAATCGTAAAAAGTGGAGTTGGGCTTAAAAGTAAGGATTTTCTGGGCTTTTATCCCAAAAACCTCAAGAAAATCCCTCAAGTTTTCTTTCTGCTCCTCTGTTATAAAGGGATACCAGAAATTCATACAGCAAGCCTGGCTGCTTATTGGGTTATTAATGCCATTGTGGGCTTTTATCCTGTTTTTCCTGAATAATTCCCACATCTTAGGAGTTAATAAATTATTCCCCTGCCATTTTTGCTGGTAATCCTTTGATAATACGTTCATAGAACCTCCTTTTTTCAACACAAACTTCCCTTTGCACCAAGTACAAAGCGATATAACTACTATTTATTTTTTGGAATAAATTTTTATAAAATTATCTGAGCGTTCCAAATGAGGCTATTTGATGACCATAGAAGAAGAGTTTTATACCCCTCATGGGTTTTTGGCTGCCGGTTTTAGCTAGTGGGCTGGATTTGCGTACAGTTTAACTAACTTTTTAATTTGTCCTTATCATCGAATGATTTTTGTTTTGAGAAAAATATGAGGATAAATATTGCCAGTACAAACGTTCCTGCAATCGTAAGTTTTGAAATCATTGATAAAATGGTATTGTAAGCACTG
>JAKLDH010000070.1 GCA_022703625.1 Cyanobacteriota bacterium
TACCGCCCCCAAAATGAATTTCGGATTTTTTCTTAAAACGTTAGGGGCGGTATGGCGAAGCAGGAGTGATGAAGTTGGGAAAATCCGGCTTTGCCGGTTTTCCTAAATTCAAACTCATTTTAGTATACCTACTTATCTCTTTATAAATAAAAATAATACTTCCAAATTGTACAGGTGGGTAATATTTCAAAAATTTTTGTTTGAGTATATTAAAACTTGTATATTCCACTCTCACTCATAAGCTGTTTATTCAGATCGGCAAGTCCGATCTTTTTTATTTCCGGATTTCTTTCTATAAATAACTCGAATTGCTAATTAGTCGAAACGCTGAAATAGCTTGAAATTTTATTTTAATTTTTTATACGGCTCGCAGGCTTTGCCTGCGAGCCGTATGCCCTTAAAAAGGCGTAGCGGCTGGCGAAGCCAGCCGCTACGCCAAATATAAAATTATTTATTTAGCAATTCAAGTTAAATAAAAAAGACAATTTGTGTAAGTCTTAAGCTTTTTAATCAATTAATGAGAACTTATTGGGATTGGTATAAATTAAGGGTGTTTCAATTTAGGAGAAACACCCTTAATTTATTGTTTTATAAAATTATAATCTTTATGCAATTTCTTCTAAAACTTTTTTAGCGACTTTAGGAGCTTGTGTTTCATCCGGAATTGGAACTTTCTTCTCAAAACTTTTTAAATAATTTGATACGGCTCTTAATAAAGTAAATTTGCCTGCTTCTTCAGGAATTAGCTGTTTTGCGCCTACCGGGTTTTCAGAAGCATCTTTTATAGCAATTAAATCCAGTTCTTTTACTATTTTTACATCAAAAGGAGTTTGACGGGAAGGAGGCGTTAAAATTAATTCCACACGAGGATAAATATGTGTTGAAGCCTCAGGCGGAGTTCTTTTTTCTATTTGGTTAAGCACACTGGGACTAAAAAATTTTGCTACACTTGGAGATACACTTACAAAGCCTTTAAATGCAGGAGTTTTGTTTTGAGTAGCATTAAAAGAATTTTGCGCGCCATTAATCAACATAATTTTCCTTCTCTCTTTCTTTTTTACCGAGTCTTTTTAACATATATATTTTACTTTTATTTATATAAAACTACTAAAAAATAATATTTCCGTATGGAATTAAAATTTTTTAAATTTTTTCACAAATTAAATATTAAATTTATAAAATAAGAAAACATTTTTAAAACAATTTTAATATATATAATAATTTTTTTATAATGTCAATACAAATAAATGTTATCCCAAAAGACCTTGCCATTAATTTTTAATGAACTTGTCCTGATTTTACTTTCTTTTATTGTATTGTTTTTAATAACTTGGTATTATTTATTAATAAACTTAAAATTTTGTAACCGGACATTTAAACAATTGGAATTAATTTAAATGAAAATAAATACCAGCAGATTTGGAGAAATAGAAATAAACGAGGAGCTTATTTTTAATTTTATTGAACCTATTTTGGGTTATGATAATCTGAAAAAATATGTATTGATTGATAACCAGCCTGATTCGCCTTTTAAATGGCTGCAATCTCTTGAAGACGGCAATATTGCTTTTCCGGTAACTTTTCCTTCTCTCTTTGGCTTTGATTATCAGTTTGTTATTCCTGAAGAAAAATCTCTAAAACTTGAATTAAAAGGAATAGAAAACGTCATAACCTTTAATATCGTATGCATTCCTCAAGGAAAAGTTCAGGATACCACAATAAATCTTGCGGGTCCTATTGTTATAAACTCGGAAAATAAAAATGCAATGCAATTGGTGATTACTAATACAAAATATACCGCTAAACATAAGCTTTTTAATGAAGATATACTTAAAAAACAGCAGAAAAAAACAGAAAAAGAAGAATCAAAACAAACATAATTTAAATTTATTAACCCAAGGACTACTATAAATGCTAGTTTTAACTCGAAAAAGAGGTCAAAAATTAATAATAAATGACAATATAGAGATTACAATCCTGGAAACACGAGGAGAATCTGTAAAAATTGGAGTGAAAGCTCCAAAAGAAATTTCTATTTTCAGGGAAGAAATCTATGAGGAAATTAAAAAAGCTAATGAACAAGCTCTTAATGAAATGGGTTGCGCGGATTTAAATAAATTAACCGGTTTTGGCGGCATTAAAAAAGATGTTTCTTCTGATTACTTAAGCAAAATTCAATCATTTACAAATAAATTAAGCGTTGATAAACCTAAAGATCAATAATGAGCGCATCTGAAAACATTATAGGTGTCTTAATGACAAATAATGATAAATCTGTTAAAGATTTAATAATTAAGGCAAGAAAAGAAGTTTTAATAAATAAAAATTATTTTAAAGCTTTAATTTCTATTTCTGAAATAGAAAAAACTAACGCTTTAAATGATGAAGAAAAACTTTTTTTAAAAAATACCGCTGCGTTAGCATACCTTGAAAACAAGGAATATAATAAAGCCGCTGAACTTTATAAGGAAATTAACGAGAACTATCAGGCGGGCTTTTGCGAACTTTTGCTTGGAAATGAACAGGAAGCTGAACGTTTATGGCATAATGCGCCGGACGCTCCTGCATGTCAGTGGGGAAAGTGTTTGCTGGATTTTATAAAACTTAAAAAAGGCAAAAAACCCACTTTTTTCCAGATAAGAAATCATCTTGAAACCGACATCGGGTATTTTATACAAGCAAACAGGATTAAATATACAGAAAATTTAATCAAGCATGATGAGCTTTTTATGTCTGTTAATCTTGAATCATATAAACTTATCGGAAGAACTTTATTGAATTACGGTTTTTTTAACATGGCAAGGAAATATCTTTTAAAAAGCCTTCAAATACTGCCTAATGAAGCAGAAACATTATATTTTTTAGGAAGATATTATTATTTAACGGGAGCATATAGAGAATGTCAAATAACGCTTGGCAAGTGCCTTGAAAGCAACTTTGACTACACTCCCGCCAGAGAACTGCTTGCAAAAACAGAATTAAAGCTGGACAATATATGGTGATGCAACAGCATAATACAATTACAGAAATATAATAATCGGAGATAAATTAGTAAAATGTGTATCAAAAAAATAATTAACGGGCTTAAATATGGTCTTTTTGAAGATAACAGAGTCGGAATAATAAAAGTGGAGGGGATAATCATTGATGCAGGCAATTTATCGTCTTCCTCAAAAGTGATTGAATCCTTTGAAAATGCGGAAAAAATGGGAATAAAAAATATTGTGTTAAGAATAAACAGTCCTGGCGGAACAGTAGGGGCTTCTCAGGAAATTTACAGAGAAATTAAAAAATATCAAAAAGAAGGCATGAAAATAGTCGCATCTTTGGGGGACCTTGCCGCCAGCGGCGGATTATATGTTGCTGTTGCCGCTGACAAGATTGTAAGCAATCCCGGAACTGTTACAGGCTCAATCGGCGTTATAATTAAAACAAATGTGGTTAAAAAATTGTATAAAAAAATCGGAATTGACAGTCAAACAGTTAAATCCGGCAAATTTAAAGACATTCTTTCCTCTACAAAAAATCTTTCAGAAGAGGAAAAAGAAATTTTACAGGAGCTTATAGATTCTACTTATGAGCAGTTTGTGGAATCAATTTCCGAAAATCGTAACATAGACAAAGAAGACATTAAAAAATTTGCTGATGGTCGTATATTTTCAGGGCTTCAGGCTAAAAAGCTTGGACTTGTTGATGAAATTGGTTCACAGTCTGATGCTGTTGATCTTGTTGCAAAAATTGCGGGCATGAAGAAAAAACCGATTTCAATTAATTTAAGTCCTAAGAAATCTTTTATGCAAAAAATTACCGGATCAAATCTTCAGGAACTTCTTGAAAACGCAGGAGTTAACGCTTTTTACAAAAAAACTCCGCTTTGGTTAATGCCGGATTTTTAAAAAATGTGAACATTTATTAATAAACCCTGAAGATAGTTATAAAATTGCCGACATTATTAATATATAAAATCATCGTCAGTTTAAAAATCTTCAGGGAGTCAACTCAAATGGGGCTTACTTTAAATTTTAGAAATATACTTGATCTTTATGGTCTTAAAGCCGGAAACCTTTATCAGGAATCGTTTTCTCTCGCAGAAAATGTTGACCTTTTTCTAAGTGTTTTTGATATTAATGATGATGGGATTATCGATAAAAGCGCTGAATTTAAAGCGTTTTTAAAAACTATCGGTTTGCCTGAGAGCATGGCAGATAATATATTCGCCGCTTATGCAGGAGGAAATGATCAGTTAACTAAAACTGAAATCGAAACAATGATAGCTTCCCTTGATAATAATAATGACGGTAAACTTGATTTTAAAGAATCTCTTGAATTTTATAATACTTCGGCAAATCTTGATTTAGACGCTGATACGCTTAATTATCAGCAATATAACTCATTTTTTGCGGCAACTAAAAGCGCAATTACCGGAATAGATACCGGAACTGTTGATCAAAAATTAGATGACAGTGAATATGCGGCTTATCTTGTTAAAAACAATTTGCAAGGCAGATTTGGCGATGATTTTGTGAATTTGTTTGATAAAGGCAATGATGGCATTGATTTTGAAGAATTTATAGCTAAATTAATTCAGTGGGATAAAAATAATGACGGCTCGGTTGATTATACAAACGCTGATCCTTTTAAAGCAGAAGGAACAGAGTTTTATGATCTTTATAAACAGGCTGTAAAAATTACTTCGAGTTCTTATATTCCCCAGGATTTTAATAATATAATGAATATCTTTAATATTAGCGTTAATGATCCGTTCAACGGTTCAAATAATACTGTAGCAAGTAACGCTAATAGTTTTGTTAATATTATTGACGCTAACGGTGACGGATTTGTCGCTAAAGCAGAATATGAAAGCTTTTTAGAAAATATCGGGCTTTCTTCTCAAATGTCAAATAACCTTTTTAATGAGAATGACTCTAATTCGGATAATTTATTAAGCCTTGCGGAATTAACAACTGTTATGAGTTCTTTTGACGCAAACAGCGATAATTCCATAAATTTTGAAGAAGGACTTACTTTTTTAAATCATTATTCCAATGCGAATATATCAATTGATATGAGCGAATTTAGCGAATCTTCAGAAGCTTTTAACTACTATTCAACACATTTTGAATCCGCAAAATCATTAATATTAAACTATGACATGGATGAAGACGGCAAAATAGACAGCAGTCAGGACGAAGCAGGCATCGTTCTTGAGGCTTTTAAAATAATGCCCGCAGATGAATATTCCGCCGGTTATGTAAATCTTTATGATTCCAACGGAGATGGAGCAATCAGCTTTGAAGAATATTTGAAAAAACATCTTGACTGGGATTTAAACAGAAACGGCTCTCTTGATATGTATAATTCAACTGCTCCTGAAGCGGCTGAATACTATAATTTTTTACCTGAAGTCTATAAAACAGCCAGCGATGATGTGGAATTAATGGCTCAAAACCTTATTTTAGCCGTTGATCAATATGATAATCTTAAAATTGAAAAAGAAGAATTTGCGACTTTTATGGCGCAAAATTACGGACTTTCCGGTCAAATGGCGGAAGATTTAATAACTTTATATGATTCAAATACTGACGGTTCTGTTGACTTCACCGAACTTACAGCGGCATATAGAGCTTTTGATTCCATAACAGTTGATGCGGAAGGAAATGAATCAGGAGGAGCAGACGGAAAATTATCTTATAAAGAAATGATAGCGTTCCAAAATTCTCTTACACCTATAGACATTGATCCCGAACTTGTTTCTATCGAGCAGTATTCAGGCTTATATAATCTGGCATTATCTCTTACTTCAAGTTTGGATGAAAATAAGAACGGCGAAGTAAGCGTTGAAGAATACAGAACCGTTTTAAAACAAATGTATGAACAAGCAGGACTTGAAGTTCCATATTATGCCGCTGAAAATTTTATCAGAATTTTTGACCAGGATAAAAACGGAACAGTCAACGTAATAGAAGCCATCAATAAATATGCCGAATATGACACAAATAAAGACGGCGTTGTTTCAGCGGAAGAAGCGGCTGATCTTAACGCTAAGCTTGAAAATAAAAAATTATATAATTCTGTTAACGATGAAATTATGGATAAAGCTGATAAAGACAATAACAATAAATTAAGTGTTGATGAATATTCAGCTTATTTAAAAGAAAATATGCTTCCTGAGCTTTTAGCTGATGATGCATTCGCTATGTTTGATTTAAATGCGGATGGACAGTTAAGCCGTCTGGAATTAATGGAAGCTTATTCAAGATATGATAATACAGCGGAAAATACAGCTTATATAGAAAGTCAGACAGGCGTTCCTTATGTTTTATATACAGGAGATGCTGACGGTAAACTTGATGCGGACGAAAAACTTCGTATGTATCAGGATTTAGCGGCTCTGGATTATGCGGGAGTTGATTTTAATATTGATTCTGCAAAAATAAATCAGTACAATTCAGTAACAGCTTCGCTTGAAGAATTTATAAACCAGATTGATTTTGACAAAAACGGACTGGTAAGTTCTGTTGAATATCAAAAACATCTTGAAGAACAAGGTTTGCCGGATTATTTTGCCGATAACGCAATTGATAATGCGATAGTTAATTTTGATTTAAACAATGATGACAGCCTTGATTTTATTGAATGGGTAAAAGTAAATCTTGATTATGACACAAACGGCAATGGCGAACTTGAGCTGGATGAAGTTTTGCAAATGTGCGGCGATCTTTCCGGCGTAACATTAACAGTGGATTCGACTAATATTGACCAGCATGAACTTTTGTACGACAAAGCAAACGTCATAATGCAAAACTATGACATTAACGGCGACAGAATTATAACCGCAAATGAACTTGAAGATTATATGAAACAGTACGAACTCCCTGCTGTTTACGCTCAGGATATGGTTGACGCCTATAATACAGGAATTAATGCCGATGCAGGGCTTGATGTTATTGAACTTCTTAAAGTTTACGTTGATTTTGACGCAAATAAAAACGGTATTCTTGAATTTGAAGAAGAATTTGCGATGTATGACAATATGTCAGCGGTAAATTTAGGAATTAATCAGGATAACGCAAACCAGTATAAAAAAATTAACGATGTAGTAAGCGAAATTATTGGAACTTATGATTTAAACCTTGATAAAAAACTTGATACCAATGAAATAGCTAAGTTTTTTAAAGCTCAGGGAATGTCAGAAGATTCCGTTACTGAGGCTTTAGCCGCTTATGACGTTGAAGGCGGACCTGATAATGCTTTAGACGTTCTTGAGTGGATGAAAATGTATTATGATTTTGACGCAAATAAAGACGGTATTTTAAACAATCAGGAAGACCTTGCTCTTTTTGACACTCTTGCAGGAACGGGATTAAATCCAAATCCGGCTAACGCCGATCAGCTTGGTAAAATTCAAACTGTTGTTGATTCAGCGATACAAAAACTTGATATGGATCAGGATAAAAAATTAAGTGTCGCAGAAATGCAAAAAAGAATGAAAGAGCTTGGATTGCCTGATTATATAGCAAACGAGTTTATAAATAACGCTTCAGGCAATCTTGCGTTTACTTATGACCAGGACGGCGACGGCAAGGTTGATAAGCTTGAATACATGAAAGCATTAGTTGATTTTGACGCTAATAATAACGGCGTACTTGAATTTAACGAAGAAATGGCAATGTACAGCGGAATGTCAGGAGCGAATCTGAATCCTTCCGCCGATGAAGTTACACAGTATTCAACAATTTATAATCAGGTTAAAGCTTTATTCGCTAAAGAAGACAGCGTTACCGACAGAATTTTAACTGCCGAAGAATTTGAAAATTATTTTACAGACCTCCAGCTTCCTGCGTATATGTCGGCTGAAGCAGTTACTATGTATGACATTAACGGCGACGGCGGACTTGATATCTACGAATGGATGAAATCTCAGGTAGCTTTTGATGTTAACAAAAGCGGAAAACTTGAGTTTAATGAACAAATGTCGTTAATGGGCATTATAGCTGACCCTGATATTCCGATAGACCCGAATACGATGAATGTAAATCAGGTTACAGCTCTTTTTAATTACTCAAAAAATTATGTTGCATATCTTGATAAAGACGGCGACAAGAAATTTTCAGTCGATGAATACGCTACTTATCTTAAAACAATAGGACTTTCTGATAATGTGGCGGCTGATATAGTAGCTTCTCAGGATTTAAACGGCGATTTAGGCATTGATATAATGGAATGGCTGAATACCAATCTGGTATTTGACGCAAATCACAGCGGAGTTATTGATTTCAACGAAACAATGGCTTTATATCAAGCTACAACAGGAATAGAATTTAATACAGATAACAGCAATTTAACTCAACATCAGGCATTATATAATTATGCCGTATCAAATATTAATGTATACGGAGCATTTGACAAAAAATTATCAGCTGAAGAATTTAAAACCTGGTTTAGCGTCTGGGGAATGACTGAAGATCAGGCAAATCAGATCATTTCTAACTATGATCAAAATGCTGATGGCGGAATGGATGCGCTGGAATTCACAAAAGCCTTAATAGACAATGATACTAATAAAAACGCAAAATGGGACAGCGCGGAAATAATGAACTTCTTTGATGCGGCATTACCTGCAATCGATTTAGGCGGGGTTGACGATACTAACGTTACGCAAAAATGGGCATTATATAAATATGCGTTTGATAACGTAATTGCTCAGGATAAAGATTATAACAAAGAATTATCAGCAACTGAACTGAAAACCTGGTTTACAACATGGGGAATGACTGAAGATCAGGCAAGTCAGATCATTTCTGCCTATGATTTAAATTCCAACGGAGATATGGACGCTCTGGAATTCACAAAAGCCTTAATAGACAATGATACTAATACAAACGGAGCATGGGACAGCTCGGAAATAATGAACTTCTTTGATTCCGCATTACCTGCAATCGATTTAGGCGGGGTTGACGATACTAACGTTATGCAAAAATGGGCATTATATAAATATGCGTTTGATTCTATAAACGCATATGATAAAGATTATAATAAAGAATTATCAACAACTGAAATGAAAAATTGGTTTAGCGTCTGGGGAATGACTGAAGATCAGGCAAATCAGATCATTTCTAACTATGATTTAAATTCCAACGGAAATATGGACGCTTTGGAATTTGCGCAGGCTCTTATAGACGGAGATGTCAACAAAAACGCAAAATGGGACAGCGCGGAAATAATGAACTTCTTTGATGCGGCATTACCTGCAATCGATTTAGGCGGGGTTGACGATACTAACGTTACGCAAAAATGGGCATTATATAAATATGCGTTTGATAACGTAATTGCTCAGGATAAAGATTATAACAAAGAATTATCAGCAACTGAACTGAAAACCTGGTTTACAACATGGGGAATGACTGAAGATCAGGCAAGTCAGATCATTTCTGCCTATGATTTAAATTCCAACGGAGATATGGACGCTCTGGAATTCACAAAAGCCTTAATAGACAATGATACTAATACAAACGGAGCATGGGACAGCTCGGAAATAATGAACTTCTTTGATTCCGCATTACCTGCAATCGATTTAGGCGGGGTTGACGATACTAACGTTATGCAAAAATGGGCATTATATAAATATGCGTTTGATTCTATAAACGCATATGATAAAGATTATAATAAAGAATTATCAACAACTGAAATGAAAAATTGGTTTGCAACATGGGGAATGACTGAAGATCAGGCAAATCAGATCATTTCTAACTATGATTTAAATTTCAACGGAGATATGGACGCTCTGGAATTCACAAAAGCCTTAATAGGCAATGATACTAATACAAACGGAGCATGGGACAGCTCGGAAATAATGAACTTCTTTGATTCCGCATTACCTGCAATCGATTTAGGCGGGGTTGACGATACTAACGTTACGCAAAAATGGGCATTATATAATTCCGGTATGTCTTTAGTTAACGCCCAGGACATAGATAAAAATAAAGCATTAAATCAAGCCGAGCTTGAAATTTACTTCAAAAGTCTTGGATTGCCTAAATATATGGCTATTGGAGCAATAGAAAAACTTGACATAAATGGAGATTTATCAGTTGATGCTTTAGAATTTGCTCAAGCTTATATGGATTTTGACGCAAACAAAACAGGCGCATTGGAATTTAACGAATTGACGCAATATTATGAAACTATAGCCGAAGAAGGATTACAACCAGGCGTTGGATCAGTTAACGCATTCAATTTCAATCCGACAATAGACAATCTTTATCAATTAAATAAGCTTTATACCGATTATACAAACTTTATTAAAACTAAAGATGTGAATAATGATCGTATAATAAGCGTACAGGAATATACCAATCATCTTTTAGCGCTTAAATATACAAATGCCGCCACTTTAGCTTCAAATGCCGTAGCGCTGTATGATAAAAACAATGATGGCGGATTGGATGCGTTTGAATGGATGGATGCTTTATTAAGCTTTGACCTTAACGGCAACGGAATAATAGAAGGCGCAGAAGGAACAAATTATATTAACAGCATAAGTTAATCATTGCAAAAACGTGAATGTAAAGGCACAGATTGCACATGCTGGACTTGCTGCGAAGGAACATTCTTCCGATAGTAGTATTGTAATCTGAAAAAGAAATCGGTAAATAAAAAAGATAGTTTTTGTAAATCCCTAATTAACTCGAATTGCTAATTAGTCGAAACGCTGAAATAGATTGAAATTTTATTTTAATTTTTTATGCGGCTCGCAGGCTTTGCCTGCGAGCCGCATGCCTTAAGAAGGCGTAGCGGCTGGCGAAGCCAGCCGCTACGCCAAATATAAAATTATTTATTTAGCAATTCAAGTTAATTAGCGGGTGTTTTGCCTTCGGCAAAACACCCGCTATACCATTGCCCAGCCCGTGCCGCCCTGCGGGCGGCACGGGCTATAGGTATCAGCTTTTTAACCAATTAACGAAAACTTATTGAGATTGGTATATTGCAGATTTTTTGTTTTTTATAAAAACTCAGGGATTTTACTAATCGGTTTATGCAGAATTATAAGAGATTCTCTGTCCTGTTCACTGCCTGAATGCAACTTAACTGAGGCGGTATGCTGTAAACTTTCTGCTCTTACGTTTTCCAGCGTTACAGGCATAAAATCAAGCGAAATTAATACATATTCATCAACGCTTTCCAGAGTAATTTTTCGCATTGCGTTGGGATATTGAACAAGCGCGGGAGATGAAATGTGAACGACATTATTTCTTGTTTTAACTCTTGCGCAATGATAATGTCCGGTAATTACCGCCGAGATATTGTCATATTTATCAAGGATTTCAAGATATTTAGCGCTGTTTAAAACCTGATGGGATGAAGAAATAAACGGCTCAATCAACGGATAATGCTGAAAAATTACAATATAAGAATCCCTGTTTGCCTTGATTTCATTCTCAAGCCAGGAAAGTTCCCGCTCTGTAAAAAATGCATTTGAAGTTATCCGATCATCAACTACGCCATTCATAAATATAAATAAAAAGTTTTCTTTTTTATAACTGTAATAAGGCTTGTTTTGAGGAAAAAAATGGTTTTGATTTATTGTTTGAAGAAAAGAATCTTTATTAAATTTTCCGCCGACGTCATGGTTTCCCATTGTCCAAAACCAGGGAACTTCAAGTTGATTAGCAGTTTTAGCAAATTTCTCAAGAAGAGTTTTGCGTGGAGTGTCAATCATATCTCCTGTAAAAACAACAAAATTAACGTCTTTCATTGCGTTAATCTGATTTATAGCATCCTGAAGCAAGGTTTCAGAATGTTTCAGCATTCTACTTCCTCTGTTTTCGGCATTATCAAGAAAATGGACATCTGATACCTGAACAAATTTTATTGAATTATAAAAAGGCTTATTTTCAGCCTGACAAATGCCGGAAATAAATAAACAAAACAGACAAATAAATAAAATTTTATTAATAAATTTGTAAAAAAGCATGATAATTTTTTCTCTCACAATAAAAGAATTATATGTGTTATTTAACTTTTTGAAACGATTTATTTGTATGAGTCATGATTTTTTATGTTAAAATTCTACTTAAATTAGTCTTAAGTGAGTAAAAAGGTTTTAAAATGACAAAAAAAGCTTTAGTTACAGGAATTACAGGACAGGACGGCTCTTATCTGGCAGAGTTTCTTCTGGATAAAGGATATGAAGTGCACGGAATTATAAGAAGATCAAGCTCTTTTAATACAGAACGAATCGATCATTTATATCAGGATTCTCACGTTGAAGACACCAAATTATTCTTGCACTACGGCGATTTATCAGACTCTTCGAGTTTATCAAGACTGCTTGAAAAGATACATCCAGATGAATTATATAATCTTGGGGCTCAAAGTCATGTAAGAGTAAGTTTTGAAACTCCTGAATATACTGGAGATATTACAGGGCTTGGAACTTTACGACTTCTTGACGCAATTAAAGACTCCCAGATAAAAACAAAATTTTATCAGGCTTCATCAAGCGAATTATACGGCAAAGTTCAGGAAATTCCACAGAAAGAAACCACTCCTTTCTATCCAAGAAGCCCTTATGCGGTTGCAAAACTTTATTCATACTGGATTACAATAAATTACCGTGAAAGTTATAATATGTTTAACTGTAACGGAATTTTATTTAACCATGAATCTCCAAGACGTGGAGAAACCTTCGTTACAAGAAAAATTACCAAAGCGCTTGCAAAAATTGTTGCAGGAAAACAGAAAAAACTTTTTCTGGGAAATATTGACTCTAAAAGAGATTGGGGCTACGCAAAAGATTATATTGAAGCAATGTGGCTTATGTTACAACAAAACGAACCCGATGATTTTGTAATAGCTACAGGAAAAACGTATTCTGTCCGTGAATTTCTTCAAGAAGCGTTTAATTTGGTAAATCTTAACTGGGAAAACTATGTGGAAATTGATCCCAGATACTACAGACCCGCTGAAGTTGATTTACTTCTTGGCGATCCTTCCAAAGCAAAAGAAAAATTAGGATGGGAACCAAAAACCAGCTTTAAAGAATTGGTAAAAATTATGGTGGAAGCTGATTTGAAAGAAGAAGGAATTGTTTTTTCCGAATCTGCCGTATAAGAGGTGCTTTAATGACATTTAGATTCTTAACAGCCGGAGAATCCCACGGGAAATGCTTAAGCGCAATAATTGAAGGTATGCCTTCAGGAATAGAAATTTCCGTTGACAAAATAAATCTCAATCTTGCAAGAAGACAACTGGGCTATGGTCGCGGCGGAAGAATGAAAATTGAAAAAGATACGGCAATAATCAATTCCGGAGTTCGTCACGGCTATACAACAGGAGCTCCCATAGCGATAGTAATAGAAAATAAAGATTGGGAAAACTGGCAAATCCCTATGTCTGTTAGTTCTGTAAACCTCGAAGACCCTGAAATCAAAAAGCTTGTGGAAGAAAAACGAATTACACATGTCAGACCAGGACATGCCGACCTTGCCGGAGCTTTAAAATATAACCATAAAGATGTAAGAGATGTTCTTGAAAGATCAAGCGCAAGAGAAACCGCAATAAGAGTGGCTGTCGGAGCTTTTGCCGAACAATTTCTCAATGAATTCAATATTCAATTGTTTAGCCATGTTGTTCAAATTGGCAATATAGAAGCAAGAAGAGAGAATTTTTCAGAAAATTATTTACTGCTAAAGGAAAAAGCAGAAAAATCAGAATTAAGATGCGCTGATGAATCAGCTTGCGAAGAAATGAAAAAAGTAATAGATAAAGCAAAGGAAGAAGGCGACACGCTCGGCGGTATTTTTGAAGTTGTTGCGTTAAATGTTCCTGTCGGACTGGGAAGCTTTGTTCATTGGGATAGAAGACTTGACAGTCAAATTGCTCAGGCTCTGATGAGCATTCCTGCTATAAAATCTGTAAGTATAGGACTTGGAGAGGAATCAGGGAAAATTTTTGGTTCCCAAATGCATGACCAGATATATTCAGATAAAACAACCGGCGTATATTCAAGAAAAACAAATAATGCCGGCGGTATTGAAGGCGGGATGTCAAATGGAATGCCGATAATTGCCAGAGCAGCTATGAAACCTATTCCTTCTTTAAAAAAGCCGCTTAATTCCGTGGATTTAGCAACCGGAAAAGAACATATCGCTCATTATGAACGCTCGGATGTATGCGCTGTTTCAGCGGCAGGCGTTGTAGCAGAGGCAATGCTTTCAACCGTTCTTGCCAATGCTTTTCTTGAAAAATTCGGCGGAGATAGTCTTGTGGAAATAAAAAAAAAGACGAACCCTCATAATTAAAAAATTAAAGAGCTGGAATGCGTTTATTAATAAAGGAAACAGATTAAAAATGTTAAAAAAAATAAGAATAATTATTGTTTTTGTACTAATTTTAAACCTTTTTAGCCATTTTACATCGGCTCAGGTTATTAATTTAAGCTCTTCAAAAAATATTTCTCCTGTAGAAGGAATGGAAGCGGAAGTTTACAAGCCTTCTAGACTGATAACAGGAGCTGAAACCGGATTTATAGTAAAAGCGGAGCCCGGAACAAATGTAGTCATAATATTTTCTGAGGAAAATAAAGGAATGGAGCCTTATTACGGACAAAGTTTAAGGCTTGGCGTTCTGACAGAACAGAAAGAAGCAATTGTTGGAGAAAACGGACTAGCTGAAATTAAAATCAGCCTGCCTGAAGAAAAAGAATTGGTTGGGAAATTATTATATTTTGAAGCGATAGTTTGGAAAAAAGAAGATTTAAGCGATGTAACAAAAGCGAAGATTATAGGCGCAAATGGACTGCAAACCGATGTTAACGCCGTTATGATAAGCAGAAAGCCTGGCAAAAAGGTTATGCCTGGCTTTGGTCCTGGGATTCCGGGCGGAAGAAATCTTTATGAAACCTTGGATGCTGTATCAGACCAGGACACTTCAGAAAAAGACTATCTTTACTCTGACGAAATGTATTATCGAAGCATGCCGCTTATGATCAGGAACTTGAGAGCTCCTGAACTTAAAAAAGAACAGGAAAAACAGGAAAAACAAGATATAAATGCAAAATAAAAAGAATATTCTTATAATTCCCGCTGACAATAGACCTGTAAGCTACACGTTGCCGGAGTCTATAGGTTCTATAAATAACGGCATCAATATTTTCATGCCGCCGAGAGAATTTTTTGGCGGTTTAAAAACTATAGCAAACATCGAAA
>JAKLDH010000071.1 GCA_022703625.1 Cyanobacteriota bacterium
GTTCGTCATTCTGAGGGCTTTGCCCGAAGAATCTTGTTGTATTAATGACATGGGATCCTTCGCTTCGCTCAGGATGACAGTTTTTACGTTCAGGATGACCTTGAAAATTAAACGGTCAATACACTAGAATGAGTTTATTTTTCCGAAAAACCGGCAAAGCCGGATTTTCCAGAAAAAACCCCTCCTTCTTTTTCTGACATTTAGTCAGAAAAAGTGGAGTCCTTCGCTTCGCAATACCACAATTCGTTTATAGTAATATTTACTTAAAAACATGAAAAATTTTGCTTTAAATCAATTAGAGAGATGATTTAAAAATTAAGTGTTAATAATACTCTTAAAAAGTAAATTTATAATGCGCGTTAAATAATAAAATAATTTTAAAATTCGGGAAGTATTATTTATTTGGGAGACAGGAAAATTGAGAAAAAGCGTTAGTCTTAAAGAATTGCCGGATACCTATATTGCTTCAGGTATGTCCTTATCAGAACTATCTGAATATTTAAGCGTTTCAATTGAAATTGTTAAACAATGGGAAAAGTTTTTTAACTTATCTCCAAAAATAGAAACCGGTTCTGAAAAAATTTATTCCAAAAGTCAAATTGATAATTTTATAAAAATTAAAGAAATGGCGGACAAAGGAAAATCTTTAAAAGAAATAAAAGAAAAATTGTTTAACTTTACTTTTGAAGTTATTACGAATCCTTATGAAGTTTCAAAAAAAGTGTCGGAATTTAATCCTGCAAAAAACGAATTGATTATTCCGTATGCTTCAGAATTTGCAATAAGACCTTTTCTTACACAGTTAAATAAGGCAAATCACCGCATAGAGGGTTTGCTTGAAGAAAAAGCAAAAATAGTTGAAGATACAGCAATTGAAAAAGCTGATTTGCTTGCTAAAATAAATGTTTTAAAAAATAAAAACGTTGAACTTCTCGCAGAAAAAGAAAATATTACCATGTTGATAGCTAAAAAAGAGCAACAAATAAGAAAAGCTCTATCCAGAGAAGAAACTTTAAGCAAAACATTACATATTTCTCAGGAAATTTTAAATAAAAAAGAAAATGAAATAACTTCTTTAAATCAGAAAATTGAGGGATATGAAAAAGTGATTAAAGAAAAAAATGCTTTAATTTATAACCTCGATCTGGAAATAAATCAGCTTTTAGAAGCTCAAAACGCCAAAAAGTGGTGGCAATTCTGGAAATAATTTTTTAATGACGGATTTTTTCGCTAACTGACTTTACTTTTTGTTCAAGGGTTGACTCTTTATCTCTTCTGTCATCAATTTTTATGATAGTATATATCCTTTTTGCGCTATGATTAAAGGATGCTTGGCGCATTTCCTTTAAAACATCAAACAATTTGTTGATATCGTTTGATTCAAGCTCTGTACCCATTGCAGTAATTGAGTTTTTAACATCAGGGTGTCTTGAAAAAACTCTCTCTGCTTCCGCAATAATATCACTGGAGCTCGTTGCGCAAGTATCCATTGGAATTACAGATATTTCAGCCGTTACCATAAATTTTCTCCTTTTTATAATAAAATTAAAAAATATTTTAACATTATACATTTTGGCAATTCGTATTTTATAATATTTTAGTCAATGCAGAATAATAAAAAGTTTTTTATTATATAAATATAGTTATAAACAAATAAGGAGAAAAACAATGTTAATCTCTATTTTTAGATGGATAATACTTGCTCTTGCGTTGATTCTTGTCGCTAAAATTGTTCCCGGCATTGAAATTGTAGGATTTTTAGCGGCATTATTTGCAGTTGCGGTAATTTCTCTGGTTAATATATTTATTAAACCGCTGATAATATTTCTTACATTGCCTATAAACATTCTCACGCTAGGATTGTTTACTTTTATTATAAATGCGGCTTTATTTGGTCTTGCCGCGTTTCTTGCGCCGGGATTTACAGTAGGAGGTTTTTTCCCTGCAATTTTAGGCTCTGTACTATTTTCTATCTTTAGTTTAATCATAAATTTAGCTACAGGACAATTAAGAACCGCATAAATGTATTTCTTATGATTATAAGACAATTACGGCGGGAAAACTGCCGTAATTGTTGCATTATAGTAATCTAAAGAAGTTTTTACTATACCAATCATTAAAAGAAATCGGCAAATGAAAAAGATGATTTTGGTAAAGTCTTAATTGGCGGGGTTTTCGGCGAAGCCGAAAACCCCGCCATACCCTTACCTAACCCGCGCCGCCCTGCGGGCGGCGCGGGTTATAGATATTAGCTTTTTAATAAATTAACGAAAACTTATTTGGATTGATATAAGTATACTAAAATGAGTTTGAATTTAGGAAAACCGGCAAAGCCGGATTTTCCCAACTTCATCACTCCTGCTTCGCCATACCGCCCCTAACGTTTTAAGAAAAAATCCGAAATTCATTTTGGGGGCGGTATAACAAACAAAAAATTTTTACGTTTAAATTTTTGGTAAAATTAAATAAAAGGAATTATTTTGTTGTAGGAGAAAAAAATTGCAAATTAATAAAAAACGTATTATGTCTGGCATGCGACCAACCGGAAAGCTTCATATCGGTCATTACATGGGGGTTTTAAAAAACTGGCTTGCTTTTCAGGATGAATATGAAAGCTTTTTCTGCGTTGCGGACTGGCATGCGCTTACTACAAAATATGATCAAACAGAGGATTTAAGACAAAATATCACTGATGTTGCGATGGACTGGATAGCTTCAGGGATAAATCCTGAACAATCCACAATTTATGTTCAGTCGCTTATTCCTGAAACAGCGGAACTGCATCTTTTACTTAGCATGATCACTCCTCAAAACTGGGTGGAAAGAGATACTACGCTTAAAGATATGGTTAAAATATTACGGGACAAAACTATAGTCCAAGCAGAAAACGCAAAAAAAATTTATTTAGGAAAGAAGGAGCTCGATAAAACAGAAGTTATAAATGCAATTAAAAATGAACAAATTAAAATTGATTTAATTACTTATGGACTTTTAGGATATCCTGTACTGCAAACGGCTGATATTATACAGTTTAACGCTTCTTTAGTTCCGGTAGGCAAAGACCAGCTTGCTCATCTGGAGATTTCAAGAGATATTACAAGGCGGTTTAATCATATTTATAAAACAGATTTCTTTATAGAACCTCAGCCTAAACTCACGGAAACGCCTTTATTAAAAGGAATTGACGGACAAAAAATGGGTAAATCGTTTAATAATGACATAAAAATTTCAGATTCCGAAGAAGAAACAACAAAAAAGATTATGCGCGCAATTACTGACCGCTCAAGAATCAAGAAAACCGACCCGGGACATCCGCAAGAATGTGAAGTTGTTTGTCCTTATTATGAAATATTTGCAGATGCAGAAACAGTAAAAAAGCAAAGGTATGAATGCGAAAACGCAATCCGAGGTTGCGCTGACTGCAAAAGAGAGCTTGCTGAAATTATGAATAATTATTTCTTTAATATAAGGTCAAAAAGAAAAGAGCTGGAATCAAATCACGGATATATCAAGAAGATAATAGAAACAGGAAGCGAAAAAGCAAGAGAACAGGTCTGTATAACCCTAAAAGAAGTAAAAAAAATAATGAAGATGTATAATTAACTCGAATTGCTAATTAGTCGAAACGCTGAAATAGATTGAAATTTTATTTTAATTTTTTATGCGGCTCGCAGGCAAAGCCTGCGAGCCGCATGCCCTTAAAACGGCGTAGCGGCTGGCGAAGCCAGCCGCTACGCCAAATATAAAATTATTTATTTAGCAATTCAAGTTAATTAAATCAGTTTTTTAACAAATTGCTGATATCTACAGCCCTTGCCGCCCGCAGGGCGGCAAGGGCTGAGTAATGGTATAGCTGGCGTTTTGCCGAAGGCAAAACGCCAGCTAATTAAGACTTTACAGAAATCATTTTTTTATTTTTCCTTTATTAGTAAAAGAGGAAATTCTGCTTTTTCAAGAATTTTTATGCTTACACTTCCTAAAACCAAAGCAGGTAAGTCTTTTTTACCGTGTGAACCCATAACTATTAAGTCAATGAAGTTTTCTTGGGCATAATCTAATATTAAACTACCCGGGTCCCCTATTAAAGAAACTTGTTTAATACTGTAAGGTTTACGTTCTTGAACAATTCCAGCAATATTATTCAGTAATTCTTCTGAAACAAGCTTCGCTTCAAGAATTATATTCTCTAAATCCACATATATATAAGCATCAGGAGGAATAACATTCTGTGGAGGAACAGTTGCATTTAAAATAGTAATATTTGCTTTTTTTATATCAATTAATTTATCAAGATTTTCTGCCGCATAAAAAGAAGGTTTTGAATGATCCACCGCAAAAAGTATATTATAATTTGGTTTTCCTGATTTTTGAGCCTGATATTTATTACTTATAACCATTACAGCAGATTTACAGAGCTTTGCAACTTTTTGCGCAACGCTTCCAAGCAATAATTTTTCAATGTTTTTTTTATTGTGGGAACCGACAACAACCATATCAATATCAAGCTCTTTTGCGGCATTAATAATATTTTCTGCGGCATTTCCCTCTTTAAAAATAAATTCATATTTAAACTTATTTTTTTCAAGTAAATTCTCAACATAAGCAAAATTTGCTTTACGAGCTTCAATTTTAATAAATTTTTCAGGATAGTTATAAAAATATTCTTCTTCTGCGATTGTGGTTTCAAGTACATTTAAAAAAACTATTTCCGAATTTTCCCTATCTATAAAATCACATAGGGTTTGTGTAAGTTTATATGCCCATCGAGGCTCATCTATAGCTATTAATATCTTTCTTTTAAACATTTTATAATATTTGTATTCATTTATATTTTCAGCGCAAATCATTATATCAGTATATAAACTTATTTTTTACCTGCGTAAAGGCAATATTTTTTATTATGAATTAATTGCAAATCCGTAGGGGTAGACCTATGTGTCTACCCGTAATAAATAGCCAAATATAAAAGGGCGCCTCTAAAAACTCAATTTTTTGAAATTTTCATGAAATTTGGTTGGGGTTTGGTGTAGGGGCGCGAAGCAGTCGGTGCTGTCCGCATTTCGCAGCGAAGCCCCTACCCACAAACTTATCCCCCCTTTGAAGGGGGGCAGGGGGGTAGATATAAAAAACAAAAATTCCTTTAAGTTACTGATTCATAAATACTGATAAGATTCTTATAATGACTTTCAATATTGTATTCTTTCACAACTTTTTCCCTGTTTTTTTGTCCCATTTCAACCGCCATAGCTCTATTTAAATACAAATTGTTTATTGCGGAAGTTAATTCGTCAATATTACCCGGCTGAAATACAATTCCGTTTGTATAATTCTCTATAAGTTCCGGTATGGCTCCTATTTTACTGGCAATAACCGGCTTGCCGCATGCATAGGATTCAATTATTGTTAAACCGAATGTTTCAAACCAATCACAAGGCAATACAGTTGCAATACAGTTCTTATACTCTTCTTCAAGCTTTTTACCCGTTAAAAAACCTAAAAATTTTACATTTAAAGCGTTCAAATCCTTTGCCAGTTTTTTTAAATTGTCCTTTTCCGCCCCGTTTCCCGCAATATGCAACTCGATTTCAGGAAATTTCGCCACCGCTTTAATTAAATGGTCAACCTTTTTTTCATTTGCCAGTCTTCCCGTATATAAAAAATATCCTTTATCGCCGTAATTTGGCTTGACGTTCAGAAATGAATCATTGACAAAATTATTTACAACCTTTAATTTATCAGGATTAATTCCTGAATTTAGAGCCAGTGTTTGCATTGCATGACTTGGACATAAGAAAATATCAACTAAATCATAAAAACCTTTTGATTTGTTGTATAAATTCTCTGCTGCCGCAATAAAACTTGCTTTAAAACTATTGTTTCTGCATCTGTTAATAAGACAATGAAGAACATTGCCGGAAATACAATGTTGTTTTGCGCAGTAAGTGCGGTTTTTATACATTAAAGCGCCGCCGGGACACATTATTCTGGGATCATTAAGGGTCATAATTACAGGAATGCCTTTTCTTTTACAGGATTCAAGAACTGATGGCGTTATGTGGTAACAAATATTATGACAATGAACTATATCAGGTCTTATGATATTTAAATAAGCGTTTAATTTTAATTTTGCATCGCTGTTATAGAAAGGCTTTGACATATATTTAAATGAAGCAAGACCTTTCACAGATTTATAATTTACATATTCAGGGAAAAATTGCGAATATTTATAATTTTCTTCAAGGTAAGGTTTTTTGTCTGTGGCATAGAAAAAGACTTTGTGCCCGTTTTTTTTCAAAATAGCCGCCTGATCATACATGATGGACTCTGTTCCGCCGTAAGGCGAGAAAAAATTGTTAATAAACAATATTTTCATACAGTAATAACCCCTTATCCGAATATTGAATAAGAGAAGTATTACAGGATAGATCAAAAATTAATTTATACAGACGGCTAAAAAACAGGATATACTTTGTTTCAATCAAATACAGAAGTTACGCAAAATAAAGAAAAAACTAACCAACTCGAATTGCTAATTAGTCGAAACGCTGAAATAGATTGAAATTTTATTTTAATTTTTTATGCGGCTCGCAGGCAAAGCCTGCGAGCCGCATGCCTTAAGAAGGCGTAGCGGCTGGCTTCGCCAGCCGCTACGCCAAATATAAAATTATTTATTTAGCAATTCAAGTTAACCAAACTGTCATATTCATCAGGGAAGAACCCCTGAAACCCCTTTTGTATGGGAGTAAGCTAAAATCCCCTATGCTTCCGGATGATTGTTTTATTATCCGTTTATAACGATTTTTTTAAATTCTTCAATATCCTCAGGCGTGTCAATCCCAAGAGGCTTATAATCCACTGTTTCTGTTTTAATAATCATGCCGTTTTGCAAAGCCCTCAATTGCTCCAGGGATTCCGCTTGCTCAAGATCGGTCTGCGCAAGCGTTGTCATCTTAAAAAGCGCATCTCGTCTGTATACATAAAGTCCAATATGCGCAAAAAATTTAGCATGCCCCATTTCTCTTTCAAAAGGAATCGCCGCTCTTGAGAAATATAAAGCTTTTCCGTCTTTAGCAATAACAGCTTTCACAAGATTCGGATTCAAAATCTCCTGTTTATCGGTAATTTCTCTTATTAAGGTGGAAATATCGGCATTTTTGTCGGAAATAAGACATTGAATAGCTTTATCAATGCTTTCAGGCGTAATTAAAGGTTCGTCGCCCTGAACATTAACCGCTATATCAATTTCAGGATTATTTCCCGCAATTTCGGCAATCCTATCGCTTCCACTCTTATGTTCAGACGATGTCATCTCGACGCATCCGCCAAAACCCTTGACAGCATCAAATATTCTTTTATCATCAGTAGCAACTATTACACTATCCGCAAGTTTTGATTTCTTCGCCTGCTCATAAACCCATTGTATAATAGGTTTTCCTTTTATTTCAATAAGAGGTTTGCCCGGCAGCCTTATTGAAGCATATCTTGCCGGAATTATAATTGCTATCATGTCTATACAACTTCTTTCCAGACTTCGTTGTTTTCAAGGAGTTCAAAATCAAGTTCGCCCTCATTTGAAGCGATAATAGCCGCTACAACCGTATCACTTGTTACATTTATCATTGTTCTAAACATATCAAGCACACGATCAACCGCAAAGATAAGCACATAAGCCTGACCAACTTCTTCAATGGATAACTCCAGACTTCCCTGCAAGATTAAAGCCATGGTTATAAGTCCTGCGCTAGGAATACCGGCTGACGCGCTTGACGCAATTATTGCAAGAAGCCCTATTAAAACGATCATTAAAGGAGTTAATGAAATATCATAAGCCTGCGCAATAAAAATTACCGCTACAGACTGAAATAACGCCGTTGCGTCCATATTCATCGTAGCTCCAAGCGGTAATACAAAGCTGCATATTTTATTTGAAATCCCTGCTCTTCTTTCACAACAGGCAATAGTAACAGGAAGAGTCGCTGAACTGCTTGCTGTGCCAAACGCAACCATCATTGCTTCTGTAATTGCCTGATAAAGAGAGGTAAATTTCACTTTTGAGAAGATTTTTATTATTAACGGATAAGTAACAAAAAATTGCAGGGCAAGTCCTAATAAAATTACCGAGGCATAAAGCCAAAGCTCCTTTATTGTTTCAAGACCGGCTTGAGCTACGGAATATGCCGTTAAGCAGAAGATGCCTGGCATTGCCAGAACCATTATCCAGTCTGTAACTTTCATTGTTGCCGCAAAAACAGACTCAAAAAAGGATACGACAGGTCGATTTACTTCTCCAATAGAGGCAAACGCCGCTCCAAAAATGATTACAGCTATTAAAATCTGAACCATAGTTGTTTCCATTTTCTTTTCTGAATGATTATTTTCGCCTATGGGGTTTCCGGGTATCATATTTAACGCTAATGATGAGAGATTAGACGTATTTTGTTTTATTATTTCGACTTTTTCCTGCACAAGAGAAGATTGTTGGGCGTCTATTTTAGGCTTAATGCCTTTTCCCGGAGTAAAAGTTAACGCAAGAGCAATTCCTATTGTTACAGCGATTACCGTAATCAGGGCGTAATAGCCGACCATTTTCATTCCGATTTTGCCAAGCTGTTTACTGTCGCCCAAGCTTGCTATTCCGACGATAATTGCGCTTATTACAAGCGGAACTACAATCATTTGAATTAATCTTATAAAAGCTTGTCCGATAAAATTCAAAAGATTATGTAACGGAGCAGGATCACCGTATTGAAAAGGGAAAATAAGCCCGACAATTATACCTCCAATCAACGCCAGAAAAATATGCCAGTTTCTTTTAATTCCAAGCCCTATCGCAACAAGTATCTGCCAGTGTAATTTCATAATGTATAATCCTTTTCTCAGTTCAAAAAATTATTTAAATTATAGTAATTCAATGATATTTTACACTTATAACATAAATAAAAGTATCATTTATTTTAAGTAGGTAACAAAAAGTTTTCTTCCATTATTTTGATAAATTTTATAAACTTGTTTATATAATAAAATATATTTTTAAAAAAGTTTATTTATAATAATTTAATAAACTCTAAACCGCTAAAAATTTTATATGAGGTAAAAAATTGAATAACAAAAATAAAATTAGAGTCCTCATAATTGATAATCACGCTCTGACGAGATTTGGTCTAAAAACAGCGCTTAAAATAAAAGAAAATTTGTATGAAATAGCCGAAGCCGAAAGCGGGGAACAAGGTATAGAGGCAGTTAACCTCTTAATTCCCGACATAGTTGTTATGGATATTGACTTAAGCGGGATTAACGGCATAGAAACCGCTAAAAAAATTAAATCGATAAATGAAAATATTAAAATAATTATTTTAACATCGAATTCTTCGGAAGAAACGGTTATAGATGCGATTAGCGCGGGGGCTCAAGCCTATTGTCTTAAACAGATAATTCCCGAAAAGTTACTTCAGGTTATTGATTTTATAAAAGATGGAGCGATCTGGTTTGACCCGGGGATTGCAAAAAGCATTTTAAATATTTTCACGCAAAAAACAAATCTTCCTGATATTCAGGCTATCAGTTGCGCATGCGCCGAGGAAAATGCCGGAAAAATTCAGTTGACGGACAGGGAGCGTGATGTTTTAGAGCTAATCGCCGCCGGAAAGAGCAATGCGGAAATTTCAACAAAGCTTTGCGTTAGCATTCATACAGCAAAAGCGCATGTATGCAGTATTTTGCACAAACTTTCCGTTGATGACCGAACTCAGGCGGCTATTAAAGCATTAAAAGCCAATATTATTTAATATTAAATTTAAAGGAACATTTCGGCAATTATTACGTCAATTTATTTTGAATGCCGTATTTGCCGTAGTTTCTCCTTTTGGAGAAACTTTTTTTTATGGATTTTTGTATTATACTTAAACAATATCAATAACTTTTATATATACTAAACGATAAAACTAATTAACATGAATTCCTTGCGAATAATGGGGAAAAATCGTTAAATGTAAACATATTAATGACTTTTATTATAATAATTAAAAATGAAAATAAAATCCTTAAAACTAGAAAATTTTCGCCAGCATGAAGACTCTTATTTGGAGTTTAACGATGGTATTACTGTAATAAACGGAGCCAATGGGTCTGGAAAGAGCACTATCCTTGAAGCAATAACATGGGCAATATATGGAATAGAAGCCGCAAGAGGAAATAAGGACACAATAAAGTTTAATAAAGCTAAGCCACGGGCAAAAGTCAAGGTTGAACTGGTTTTTGAGCTTGATAAAGATATTTTTAAAGTGATTAGATTTCTTGACAAAGCGGAGGTTTATTTCGGCGATAATGAAGCTCCAATTGTTACTTCACAGCAGGAAGTAACCAGATACCTTGTGGAAAAAATCGGAATGACTAAAAATGAGTTCTTTAATACCTATTTTACAGGACAAAAAGAACTTAATTTCCTGAAAAATCAGGGATCAATCGAGAGAAAAAAATTTATATCTAAAGTATTGAACTATGACAAAGTAAGAGATGCTCAGGAAGCCTCAAGATTAGATAAAAACGCTCTTGATAAAGAAATTTACGGCTTAAAACAAGGACTTCAAGATGTTGAAACGCTTGAAAAAGAAAAAGAGCTAATAACTTCAAGACTTAAAGATGTTCAAAATAATTTTGCCGCAAAACAAAAGAAATTCAGCGAAATATCCGGTAGCCTCGCTGAAATCGAGCCTGAATGGGAAAAAATAAAGATAATTAAAGAAAATTTTGATGCGCTTACCGCTGAAAACAAACATTTGCTTGATAAAAAAGAATATTTTGAAAAAAATATCCAGAATTTATCAATTCAAATTAAAAATCTTGAAGAAAAAAATAAAAAACTCTCAGATTTAATGAAAATCGAGGATGAATACAGGGATTTAGAGAAAAAAATCAGGGAACAGGAGTGTTTGCAAGAAAAAGACTCTTTAAGACAAAAATATACGTTAAAAATCGAGGGTCTTCAAAAAGAAATAGATGAAAAACAGACGTATTTAGACGAAATCATTAAATCAGGCACAGAAAACAAGTCTAAAATAGAGAATATTCAAGTTGTAAATGAAGAAATAAATACTATTAATAAGCAAATTCAAAAATTAGAAGCTGATTTAACAGCTCAAAAAAGAGAAAAAGAAGTTTTAACAAGCCAAAAACAGCGTGAAATTGAAAAAATACAAAAACAATTGACATTAATACAAGAAAAAGGCGAAGATGGGACATGTCCCACTTGTGAACGCCCGTTAAAAAACGAGTTCGACAAAGTTACAGGCAATTTTAAAGAGCAGATAGAAATTTTATCTCTGGAAATTGTTGATTTAAAACAATCTTCAGAAAAAACTTCTGATAAAACTAATGAAATAGAGAGCTTAAAGAAACAAAAACAGTTAAAAGAAAAAGAACAAGAAGAATTAAAGCGTATAAAAAGTATTTATGAACATGAAAGAGAACGCTATAAAAAAATAAAGACGGAGCTTGGCGCCTATTATAGCGAATTGGAAAAAACCCAATCCGAGCTCTTTAAATTACCGGAAGGCTTTAATATAGACTTATTAAAGCAGTTAAGAGAACAAATAATCCCTCTGAAAAAGCAATATGAAGAAATAATTTCTCTTAAAGCTGAACTTATAGGATTGGACAGAATAAAAAAAGACTATAATGAGGCTTTAATTACAAAAAATAATGTTGAAAATAGACAGAATGCATTAAATCAGGAGTTAAGCGGTTTAAATTATTCAGAGCAAAAATATAAGGAACTTGAGAAAAACTACCATGAAATCAGGGAATTGTTCTATAAAAACAGGGAAGAATTAATAAAAACAGAATCAGAAGAGAGAAATATTATCAAAGAACTTGAACAAATAAAGAAAATAGAAACATCAAACAGCGAAAAGAATGAAATAATAAAGCAAAAGCAGGAAGAATTTGATCTTCTTTGCGAACTGGACAGGTTTTATAACCAGTTATGGGACAGGTTAAACGAGGAGGCAAGACCGGAGATATCCGAGCTTGCCGGTAAATTCTTGTCTGACTTGACTGATAACAGGTATTCAATACTGGAATTAAATGATAAATACGATATTTGCCTGCATGATGACGGAGAAATCAAGCCTGTAATCTCTGGCGGCGAAGAAGACATTGTAAATTTATGTATAAGGCTTGCTATTTCACAAATTATAGCTCACAGATCAGGTAAAGCTCTTTCTTTATTGATACTTGATGAAATTTTCGGCTCTCTTGACGAAAACAGAAGAACAAACGTAATTAACCTGTTGAGAAATCTTACAGACAGCTTTGAACAGGTTATTTTAATAACTCATATCGACGATATGAAAGATGATATTGACAATATAATAAATCTGGAATTCGACTCTGAAGAAGGCTGTTCAAGGATTTCTATGGAGAAAACTGAGAATAAAGAGCATGCGCTTGTTTAAAAGCCTCTTCCAACGTCTTGTTTTCTGTATTTATTTTGAAATCAGCTTTATCATAAAAACTTTTTCTTGATATAAGTAGTTTCTCAAGAATTTTAATCGGATTATCTCCTTTTAATAATGGTCTTGAGAAATCATTTTTTGTTCTTCGGTAAAGCTCCTCAGGTGAGGCTTCAAGATAAAATAAAACCCCTGTTTTTTTAAGATATTCAATGTTTTCCTGCTTTAAAACAGCTCCGCCTCCTGTTGAAATCACGCAATCTGTTTTTTGCGAGATGTCTTTTATTACTTCTGTTTCAAGTTCCCTGAAATAAAGCTCTCCTTCATCCGCAAATATTGCTTTTATAGGCTTTTGGGCTTTCTTTACAATTAATTCATCTGTGTCAAAGAACAGCATGCCGGTTTTTTTAGCGGTATATTTGCCCAGCGTTGTTTTACCAGACCCCATTAAGCCTATAAAGACTATATTTTTAGCCATAATTTTATCCTGTTGTTTATTACGGGCGTATTCTTTCCATCATTCTTGGGAAAGGTATTGTTTCTCTGACGTGATGAAGTCCGCAAAGCCAAGCTACAGTTCTTTCTATTCCTAGTCCGAAGCCTGCATGCGGTACGCTTCCGTATTTTCTCAAATCAAGATACCACTCAAAAGCTTCTTGCGGCAGGTTATGTTCTTTGATTTTTTCAAGCAACGCGTCGCAATCGTCCTCTCTTTGACCGCCGCCTATTACTTCGCCGTAGCCTTCGGGAGCAATGACGTCCACACATAAAGCCAGGTCTTGATTTTCAGGGTCCTGTTTCATGTAAAACGCCTTGCATTTTGTCGGATATCTATGAATCATAACCGGTCTGTCAAAGTTTTCGGAGATTGCGGTTTCTTCATCGCCTCCAAAGTCTTCTCCCCACTCAATTTCTTTCCCTTTTTGCTTTAAAATCTCAATCGCTTCATCATAAGTAATTCTTGGAAACGGCTTTTTAATGTTTTCCAGCTTGCTTATATCTCTTTCAAGCAGCTCAAGGTCTTTTCTGTTGTGTTTTACGACTGATTGAACTATGTATTCAATAAAATCTTCGGCTAAATCCATGTCCATTTTAAGGTCATAATAAGCCATTTCCGGCTCAACCATCCAGAATTCGGTTAAATGTCTTCTTGTTTTTGATTTTTCCGCTCTAAAAACCGGTCCAAAACAGTAAACTTTACCGAAAGCCATAGCCGCCGCTTCCATATAAAGCTGTCCGCTTTGGGTTAGGTATGCTTTTTCATCAAAATATTCGGTTTCAAAAAGGTTTGTTGTGCCTTCACATGCCGCAGGCGTGAATATAGGAGCGTCTACAAGCAAAAAATCGTTATTATTAAAATAATCTCTGACGCTTTTTATAATTTGGTGTCTAATTTTTAATATAGCAAGCTGTTTTGGCGATCTTAACCATAAATGTCTGTTCTCCAAGAGGAAAGCAACGCCATGTTCCTTGTGAGTTATAGGGTATTCACTTGCCTCGCTGACGAGCTTCAGATCTTTCACGGCTATTTCATAGCCAATATGCGATCTTTTATCTTCTTTAACTGTTCCATAGACTTCAATGGAGGATTCCTGAGAGATTTTTCCGGCTGTTGCAAAGACTTCTTCACTTACATCACCTTTAAAAACAACTGCCTGAATAATTCCTGTACCATCTCTGACCTGTAAAAAGTGCAGCTTGCCGCTGGAACGTTTGCCGTACAACCAGCCTTTAAGGCAAATATCCTCTCCTTCATGCCCGCCTATTTTTGAAATATAAATATGTTTACAATCTGACATTTTTCACTCCCTATTCATTCTTTTCTCAATTATATATTAACATTTATTTTTAGGGTAATGAATAATTATATGAAGGAGGGAATAAAAAAACTCCCGGATAATTCCGGGATTTACCTGCATTTGTATTTAGGAGATTAATTGAGAAGGTGTTTTTGTTGTTAATATTTTATTTTTTAAACAAGATAATTTAATTTTATACCCCGACTCAAATTGCCTGAGTAATTATTTTTAGCCAAATTTAATGAGGGTTGTTCAAATTTATTTGTAAAATTACGAATAAAATCCGGTCGATCTATGCTTATTGGTTGTGAAATATTTATAGGCGCGATTTTCATTATTTTTTCACCTCACCTTTTACTTTTTAAAGAGTCTTTTTTAACTTTTGACAAATATATACTAACATTGTTTTTTTATACGCCTGATGATTTTAAGATTTTTATAATTATTGGGGTAATAGTCAAGTTGTAACTGATATAGTGTTCTATACCAATCCAAATAAGTTTTCGTTAATTTGTTAAAAAGCTGATACCTACAGCCCGTGCCGCCCGCAGGGCGGCACGGGCTGGGTAAGGGTATAGCGGGTGTTTTGCCGAAGGCAAAACACCCGCTAATTAACTTGAATTGCTAAATAAATAATTTTATATTTGGCGTAGCGGCTGGCTTCGCCAGCCGCTACGCCGTTTTA
>JAKLDH010000072.1 GCA_022703625.1 Cyanobacteriota bacterium
TAAGTAGGTAACAAAAAGTTTTCAGGTTTTTATCTACCCAACCCCAACCCCTTCCCTTCAAAGGGAAGGGGCTTTTGTTGTTTGTTTGCCTCACTCGCTTCGCTCGTTCGGCAAAATTTAATAAGAGCTGAAAATTTTTTGTCTGTTACTTAATAAAAACCAAAATAAAAAACAGGGATAATATAATTATCCCTGTTTTTTATTTTTTATATATAAATTTTATGAACGTCTTTTACGAGCTGCTTCTGCTTTGCGTCTTCTTTTTACACTTGGTTTCTCATGTCTTTCTCTTCTTTTAACTTCAGAAAGAATGCCAGCCTTTTGTATTTTTTTCTTAAATCTCTTAAGCGCGCTTTCAATGCTCTCGTTCTGACCGATTTCAACTTCAGCCAATTTTACTAACCCCCTTTCATAATGAGGTTTATTGTATCTATAATTCTTTTAATTAAACTTATATTATTATTTAATATACAAGATTAACATAAGTGTATTATAAATACAATCCAATTTAAAATAAAGGTTTAACAGGTAAATTAAAGCGATCTTTTCACTATATATAACAAAATTCGTTAAATGCAAATAGATTAATGACTTTTATTATATAATTTAATTTATGAAAAAAATTTTATTTTTTATTCCCCCAAAAGGTAAAATTAGAGATATTAAACAGCTTGATTCGCAGTTTCTGCGTATGGGGACAGCTTATATTGCCGCATATTTGAGAGAAAACGGACATCAGGTTAAAGTTATTGATTCCGTTGCCCTAAATTTAGATATAAATCAAATTAAAGACCAAATTGCATTGGAAAATCCGGATATAATAGCATTAGGACCTTTTACAGAAGAAATTTTTGAAGCATATTCGGTCTGTGAAGCGGCTAAAGAAATAAATAAAGAAATTATAACTGTTTTTGGCGGTCCACATTCATCCGCAATGCCGGAAGAAACCCTTAAAGAATTCCCTTTGACTGATTTTGTCATATATGGCGAGGGAGAAGAAACTTTCCTGAAACTTGCTAACAAAGAAAATCCCTCTGAAATTAACGGACTTGCCTACAGAAACAAAAATGCGGATATAATTGTGAATCAACCCGCTTGCCCTATAAAAGACCTTGATGTATTGCCTTATCCGGCATGGGATTTGTTTCCTCTCGATAAATACAGAGGCAGGCTCGTAACAAATTTTAACAGAAAAATGAATATTCCTGTTTTGGAAATCCCTGTTTTGTCCGTAAGAGGCTGTCCGGCTAAGTGTAATTTCTGTTACAAGGTTTATGAGGGCTTAAGACTCAGAAATCCCGCTAAAATTGTCGATGAAATAGAGTTTATGATGAATACTTATGGAGCTACCAACATATTTTTTTCTGAAGGCACTTTCTTGGCAAGCTCTGAACACGGTAAAAATATATGCAGAGAGATTATTAACAGGGGTTTAAATAAAAAAATTTCCTGGATAACAGAAACCAGAGTTAATTTTGTGGATGAAGAATCCTTAAAACTTTTAAAACAAGCAGGATGCGAAGAATTATGTTTTGGAATCGAGTCGGGAGATGAACAGATACTTAAAAATTCCGGCAAAGGGATTACTTTTGAACAAATGAAAAAAGCTGTAAAGCTCACTAAAAAAGCGGGTATTAGGGCATGTTGTTTTTCTATAATCGGTCATCCGTTTGAAACAAGCGAATCAATAGATAAAACAGTTGATCTGCTTATGCAATTAGACTCTGATGTCATGAACATAGCTATAATGATGCCTTATCCAGGCACGAAAATACGGGAAATGGCTTTAAAAGGTGAAGGAAATTATTATTTATTGTCAAATGACTGGAGCATCTATACAAAACAGGAGGGCGGACCTCTGGAATTAACCAATTTATCATTAAAAGAACTTCAAAAACTGCAAAGCAAAGGATATTTGAGGTATTTTTTCAGATTTAAAAGGATTCCGTACATAATAAAACATTTTTCCCCAAAGAAAATTATTGAAATAGCTTTGGATTTATTCAAAAAAGCTTTTTGACGGAGTTTTTATAAATCCTTCTAATATAGGGGCAGACCTATGTGTCTGCCCGTAATAAATAGCGAGAGTTTAAACGTAGCAGGGAAAAGCCTCGTCAAATCTTCACCTATACCAATCAATTTTAAAAACCGTTAAATAAAAAAGATGGGTTTTGTAAAGTCTTAATTGGCGGGGTTTTCGGCGAAGCCGAAAACCCCGCCAATACTATCTTTAAGGGACGGACGGCTTCGCCGCCCGCCCCTTCTATAAAAACAACTTTTTATAAATTCCTGAAAACTTATTTAACTTGAATTGCTAAATAAATAATTTTATATTTGGCGTAGCGGCTGGCTTCGCCAGCCGCTACGCCGTTTTAAGGGCATGCGGCTCGCAGGCTTTGCCTGCGAGCCGCATAAAAAATTAAAATAAAATTTCAATCTATTTCAGCGTTTCGACTAATTAGCAATTCGAGTTATTTAGATTGGTATAGCTAAAATGCGCAAATAGAAGATTGCTTCGGAACAGGTTAATCGTTTATACGCCTAATTTTATGCCTCGCAATGACAGCTCCACGCTTATTGACATTGAATTTCACAAAAAAACACGATGAACCTGTTGTTTTATAGATTTGCTCCGGTTTTTTATTTTGAGTTAATATATAATTACATTTTTTTAGAGTAGAGGTAAAAATTTTCAAATGAGAAAATTTTTTGAAATAATTTTTATATTATCCTTAATTTTATTTATAAACATTCCATGCCATGCGCAAGAAAAAGGGAACGTTGTATATAAAGAATTCCAGCCTTTTAAAATGGTCTTTCTTCCTGATATTAACCTTGCTTTTTTTGACAGGGACGATAAAATTCTTTTTCAGGAAAGCCTTGCAATCTTTCAGGATGTAATTAAAAAACTTAATCAGCAGGATTCTCCTGATTTTGTAATTTTTGGCGGAAATTTAACATATAATGAAAACGGCAAATTTTCTGACTTGCCAATGTTTTTGGATGCAGCCTCTAATCTTAATGCCCCCTATTACGCAATTACCGGCGATAGAGAAGCAAATCTTGCGGAAGATGTTTGTAAAGAAAATTTTATAAAAGAATTTGACGAATATGATTATGAAACAATGAAACAGACTTTTTGGACGGCGGAGCCGATCAAAAATGTTCTTTTAATAGGGCTTGATACTTCCGTTAAAAACGAAAAAGCAGGTTATCTTAATCTTCATCAGCTTTTTTGGCTTGATAGCATCCTTAAAAACAACAGGGATAAATTTACAATCATTGCAATGCATCATCCTGCAATTATAACAACTGATTTAGATAAAAAAAGCTGGCAAGAGTACACTTTAAAAAAGCCTGAATTGTTTTTAGAGTTAATAAATTCTTATCCTCAGGTGAAAATAATTTTAAGCGGTCATCATTTATGCAATTATACGGCTCAAATAAATGAAAAATTATTTATAATCAACCCTTCAATTACAGTGTATCCTAACGAGTATAAAATTCTGGAAGTTTATCCTGACAAGATAGAAGTTGAAAACAAAAAAATAAGTTTTAAGCAAATTATAAAAAAAGCAAAAACCAATTTAATAAATAGTTCTTATGCAAAAGAGTTTAATTCTAAAAAGCCTGAAGCAGTTGTAAAATATCAACAAGGAAAAGCTTTTAGCAGAAAAACAAAATATTATTTTAACGAAAAGAAATCAGGGCTTTTATTTTTAAATTAAAAGCTAATATTTACAACCCTTGCCCCCATGTATCTATTGTATTTTAAATAAGTTTTCAGGAAATTATAAAAAGTTGTTTTTACAAAAATTATATTTTTATTTCCTGATTTCTTTTTAAGATCACTATAACAACATTTTTTTTTACGAACCTTAAATATATAATAATAAGAATTTTTTAAAAAAAAGGAGTGAATATGGAAAATTTTACTTATTATTCCTATAATCCTAATTTTTTAAATAAAAAACATATTATTAATAGCAATAAACAAAAACAAATTCCTGACTTGAGCTTTGAGGGCGAAAAAAAATCTCGAAATAATTATATAAATTCGGAAAAATTTGGAGCTGCCGCCGCTGCTATGTTATATCTTCTTACAAATAACAGCGGGGTTTTTGTTAATAACACAAACCCTGTTCCTTCTTCAATAAAAACAGAGCAGTCTTTTTCCGCTGTTTCTAATAAAACAAATGTTAATAATATAAATACGCTGACACCTATTGAAAAAGCAGAATTTATTAAAGATTTAAAACAGATTCAAACAGGGGCTTTGAGCTTTTTTATTGATGCAAGAGATTCTGAAACAGGACTGGTTTTTGATAAAATACCGGATTTTAAAGGCGTTCCCGAGAATGATTCATATAATATGTTAAGCATTCCAGGCTCAGGAATAGGATTAATGGCATGGGCTATGGCAACAGACAAAGGATTAATGCCTAAAGAGCAGGCGTTAAGCTGGACAATACAAACATTAAATGCTTTTGAGGAAATCCATAAAGAACATCCTGAATATGAGGGCTTTTTACCGCATTTTGTTTTTAAAGATTCCCGTGAAACAACTGAAATTGCAACTATAGATACTGCGGCAACTCTTTCTTTTGCGATGATTGCAGGTGAATACTGGGCAGAGCGTGGCGTTCCCGAAGTAAAAGATAAAGTTCAAAATCTTTATGACAAGGTGAACTGGGACTTAGTAAGAACGCAAGGCGGACAAAAGCCTGATAATCTCTTTTTAAGTCAGGGGTTTTATGTAAAAGACGGTAAAAAAGAATTTATTCCCTGGGAAATTGTAAATATGCAGGATGGAGTTATAGCAACATTTCTTGCTCTTGGTTCTTCTAAAATTGAACCGGATACAAGAAAAAAAATGTGGAACGCAATTTCAAGAGAACACCATTATAAAGAGCCCGCTGTTTACGGGGAGAACACTAATTATACCGATCTTGGGCTTTTTGCTTATGAATTGCTTGCCGAATTAATTCCCGCAAAAGACTTAACTGATTCTACCGGATTTAATCCTAAAAAAGCTGCGGGAAAACAAGTTATAATGCAACAATTATATGCGAAAAATAGAGGATTAGACGCAATAGGGATTTCTCCGGCGTATAGAGCTACATATCAAATTAATTCGGAAGATAAAACAGCTAAAGAAGTAAAGCCTGGGGGTTATTTTGCTTATAAAACAATGAATTCGGAATTGGAATCTAAATGTCCGTGGCATAAAACTGACGGAACAATTGTTCCTCCAACGATTATAGGCGCTGTTGCATTAAACGAAAAAGCGGCTTATGATAGCTGGCAAGTCGTAAAAAAATTGGCGCCTTCTTCAAAATATGGTCTTCCGCATTCAATAAACCTTAAAGACGCAACTCAAGCCGGATATCAGGTTGCTTTTGAGCTTGGCTATATGCTTAAAGCGATTGATGATTACACAGACGGAAAGTTTGACAAATTACTCGAAAAAGCGCCTGTAAACAAAATTGCTCTTCAGGTAGCTGAATTTAAATATACCAATCAATGAAAAAACCGGTAAATAATAAGGACTGAGATCCTTCGCTTCGCTCAGGATGACCTTGAAAATTAAACGGTTAATGTAATAGTATAGCATAACATGAATTGCTTATGAGATAATGGGGCAAACTCGTTAAATATAAACAGATTAATGACTTTTATTATAAAACTGCAAATTAAAACCGGAGGACAGAGCAATGATCATAAAAACGTTTACAGTTGGAGCTTTTGCTTCAAATAATTACTTGGTAGTCTGCAATAAAACAAAAGATGCGGTTTTGATAGACGCAGGCGGGGATTATAACGCAACAATCAAAGAACTTAAAAGCCTGCAAGCTAATCTTAAATATATTTTTTACACGCATGCCCATCTCGATCATATTTCAGGAGATTTTGAGCTAAAATCAAAAATTAATGTAAAAACTTTTCTTCATAAAGACGACCAATTTCTCGTTGATAAATTTAAAGAACAACTGTTTATGTTTGGCATGCCTCAAACAGAAACTCCTTTAATTGATGAATATGTGGAAGATGGACAAATATTGGAAGTTGGCGCTTTAAAATTCAAAGTAATCCATACCCCGGGTCATTCCCCGGGAAGCGTAAGCTATCTTGTCAATGATGTTGTGTTTTCAGGAGATACGCTTTTTGCAGATTCAGTAGGAAGAACTGATTTGCCTGGAGGGTCATACGAACAACTAAGAGATTCAATCATAAATAAACTTTTTGTTCTTGATGATAAAATTAAAGTTTATCCCGGACATGGCGAATCAACTACAATAGGACATGAAAAACAAAATAATCCTTTTTTTGGAAAAAAAGCAAGGATTTAAACAATGAAAATTAAAATTTGCGGAATAACAAGATTACAGGATGCCCTTCTTGCAGAAGCCATTGGCTGCTGGGCAGCGGGTTTTATTTTTGTGGAAGCTTCACAAAGATATATTAATCCTGAAAAAGCTTGTGAAATAACAAATAAGCTTTCCGAAAACATTGAAAAGATTGGAGTGTTTGTTAATTCCACATTTGAGGAAGTTATAAAGATTTCTGAAAATTCAGGCATTTCAAAAATTCAGTTGCATGGCGAAGAAACGCCGGAATTTTGCTCTAAAATATCTCAAATTACAGGAAAAGAAGTTATAAAAACCTTTAGAATAAAATCTGAAGTTGATTTAGAATTAATAAACGCTTATAAAACAACGGTGTCATATATTTTACTTGATACTTATTCAGAAAAAGCTTATGGAGGAACAGGAAGGACTTTTAATTGGGAAATAGCGCAAAAAGCAAAATTTTTCAATTTACCGCTTATACTTGCCGGCGGATTAAATCCTGATAATCTCAAAACCGCTTATAAAACCGTAAAACCCTTTGCCGTTGATCTTTCAAGCGGCGTAGAAACCTCTCCCGGGATTAAAGATTCAGAAAAAATTAACCTTTTAAAAAAAAGGTAATAAGGCGCCCTTAAGATCACTCTATTTGAGTTGGCATAAATTGTTAAAATTTAAGAATCTGCGTCAATGTGGTAAAAAAACCTATTATCCAATTGAAAAAGATTACTGCGCCTATTAAAGGAATGGAAATTAATAATAAAACCCTGCCTGATGAGATTTCATAAGATTTCATTACCGCAAAAACAGTTAAAACAGTGCTCCATACCCAAATCGCAATTCCGAATAATATTCCGATAAGTCCTGTCAAAATCCCTCCCGATTTTAAAAGCGTAACCGGACCTATAAAAACCCACGGCAAAAGAGCAAAAGCAGAAAGGGCAAGAAAAATTTTAAAGTTGCCGCCTTTTCTAAAGATAGAAGCTAAAGCCTCAATAAAAGCGGCAAAGAATACCCATTTAATGATTCCGCCTAAACCTGCGCTGAAAAGGCTGTAAACAAACCAGCCCAGGTTTTGATTATTTAAAAATGAAGCATTAATAATCGGATTTAAAACACTTATTAAAATAACTATGCCTAAAGCATGTATTATAGGCGGATTTTGCCTTATTTCCTCAAAGGTTTGCCGAGGATAAAATAAAGCTCCATAAATTGTTTCGAAAAAATCCTGTTTTTTTATGTCTGTATTAATATAAGCGTCATTCATATTGTTTACTCCCAAATAAATAAGGGTTGACGGGCATATTTTTTGCTGAAAGGCATTAAATACTCAAAACTATTTGATTGCGGAGTTAATTTACTTGAAATATTAAAGAAAAATTCTCCAAAACCCGCCGGTTTATTATAATTCACTGCCGGAATATCGGCGGATACAGTAAAATCTTTTTCTTTAGCCATTTTTTTAATATCTTCAACAGCTTGCTCCAAGCCGCCTAATTTGTCTACAAATCCATATTTAAGAGCCTGTTCGCCGGTAAAAATTCTGCCGTCAGCATATTTTAAAAGGTTTTCTTTTGTTAAATTCACTTTAGCTAATTTATATTTATCATTTCGATTAATTCTACCCTGTATAATTGCGTCAACAAATTGTTTATAAGCATTGTTAACCAGATCAGAAAGAAGAGTTCTTTCTTCTTCGCTCAAAGGTCGGTACATATTGCCGGTATCTTTGAATTTACCGCTTTTAATCACTTCAGATTTAATTCCCAGCTTATCTGTTAAAAGCCCCTGTGCGTTAATAGTTTCCATTATTACGCCGATACTGCCGGTTAAAGTGCCTGGATTAGCATATATTCTGTCTGCTGCACTTGCAATATAATAGCCTCCGCTGGCTGCAATATCCGCCATTGAAACTACAACAGGCTTTTTTTCCCTGAGTTTTAAAATACTGTCATAAATTTCCTGCGACATCGCAACTGTTCCGCCGGGAGAATTTATTCTGAACAAGACACCTTTAACGCTTTTGTCTTCAAGAGCTTTATTAAAAGATTTCAATGTATTTTCCGCTGAATTGTAATCTTCAAAAAAACTGCCGGACATATCATACGAAATCGGACCCTGTAAGGTTACAATCGCAATTTTATCGCCACCTCCGGAAATTTTTTCTAAAATAGCTCTTTTCTTTGTTGGCTCAACGTCTTTTTGAACGGTTTGAATCTTGTTAACATTTAATAAACCCACCGCCAAACTTAGCAGGCATAGTGTTAATATTAAATATGCGGCAAATTTTACTCTCATTTAATTTATATCTCCTAACATCAAATTCCGGCAACGCTATTTCTTATACAATACATTTATATTAACTCATTAGATAAATTTTTCCATAGTTTTTTTAGAAAAAATTTATCTTGAAGAAAGTAGAAAGAATATTATCGGTCATTATAAAATTATAGATGAATAAGGATTTATACTAAACTAAAATGAGTTTGAACTTAGGAAAACCGGCAAAGCCGGATTTTCCCAACTTCATCACTCCTGCTTCGCCATACCGCCCCTAACGTTTTAAGAAAAAATCCGAAATTCATTTTGGGGGCGGTATAAACGATCCTGATACTTTATGAAACTCAAAAAATGAAGTCTGAAAAAGTTCCTGACTCCGTAAAAAAAATGTATTTGTTTAATTTTTCTTTACAGTATTATATTTTTTGATATTTAGGAAATTTTTGCAAAAATGGTCAATATTTTGATTAAATTTATCAATTTTTATTAAAAATTTAATCAAAATGTTTAATATGTCCATATAAATAAATAAAAAATCAGACAAATTTTATAAAATAAAAAAAATCTAAAATGGATCCCTTTTATTTGAATTAAGTATTAAATATAAAAAAATAAACCTGATTATTTTTATAAAATAATGAGCATATTAAACAAAATTGTGATTTTTGATTAATAAATCATGTATTTTCTTTAAAAAACAGCGCAAAATAGTTCTTTTTAAATAAAAAAATTAACTATTAAGTTTTTGCAAAAAACGTTGACAGGCAGGTTAGGTGGGATTAATATACCTGCATCATTTATATAGCTTTTTATTAAGGAGAATTATTTATGTATAACAGCGCGTTGCTGCAAGTGGTTTTATTTATAATTATATTAATTATTTTAGCGCTTCCTCTTGGGGAGTACATGGCAAAGGTTTTTACAGGGCAGCAAGTATGGCTATCGTTTCTTATAAGACCTGTTGAAAAGTTTTTATACCGAATATTCGGAGTTGATGAAACTAAAGAAACTGACTGGAAATCTTATACGTTTTCACTCATTGTCTTTAACGCTGTTGGTATTGTTGTTTTATTTATTCTTCAGCTAATACAGCATATTTTGCCTCTAAACCCGCAGGGGTTAAGCTCTGTAAGATGGGATACCGCCTTAAACACTGCTGTATCTTTTGTTGCCAACACAAACTGGCAGGCTTATGGCGGTGAATCTACAATGAGTTATTTAACCCAAATGCTGGGAATGACAGCGCAGAATTTTGTGTCATCAGCAGTTGGAATAGCTGTTGCAGTTACGTTTATTCGAGGCTTCGTCAGGAAGAGCGTGAAAGAGATTGGAAACTTCTGGGTGGATTTAACGCGTTCAATAATCTATTTATTATTGCCTTTGTCTATTGTGTTTTCACTATTTTTAGTATCGCAGGGGGTAATTCAAAATTTTAACCCTTATACAAAAGCGCAGACAATACAAGGACAGGAACAGGTGATTGCGCAGGGACCTGTAGCTTCCCAGGAAGCAATAAAAATTCTTGGAACAAACGGTGGAGGATTTTTTAATGCTAATTCCTCTCATCCTTATGAAAACCCTAAACCTATAACTGATTATTTTGAGATTTTAGGATTTTTAGTTATATCTGCTGCCTTGCCGTTTACTTTTGGCGCTATGCTTAATAACCGCAAACAGGGATGGGCGATATTTATTTCTATGTTAACGCTTTATTTGATAGGATTAAGCGTTGCTCTCTGGTCAGAATATCACGGCAATCCTATATTAGGGCTTGACAATATGGAGGGTAAGGAAGTCAGGTTTGGCATACTAAACTCGGTTGTTTTTGGACATTCAACTACATCTACTTCCTGCGGGGCAGTTAATGCAATGCATGACAGCTTTATGCCTCTTACCGCAATGATTTTAATGTTTAATATGATGATTGGTGAAGTTGTATTTGGAGGAGTGGGCGTCGGGCTTGTAGGAATGCTCATATACGCTATTCTTACAATGTTTTTAATCGGGCTGATGATTGGCAGGACACCGGAAATATTTGGGAAAAAGCTGGAGCCGTTTGAGATGATTATGGCTGTTCTTGTTTTGATACTTCCATCTATAATTCAGCTTGTTTTTGGAGCGCTCGCCTCGTCAACGACGCTTGGTTTATCAAGTCTGAATAATGCAGGTCCGCATGGATTATCGGAAATACTGTATGCTTTCGCCTCAGGCGCGGGGAATAATGGTTCAGCCTTCGCTGGATTAAACGCAAACACCCCATTTTATAACTTAACCCTGGCTGTTGCTATGTTAGTGGGAAGGTTTGCCACTATTATTCCTTCTCTTACAATTGCAGGATCTCTTGCTCAGAAAAAATCCACGCCTGAAATTTCACGCTTCCCGACATCAGGTCCGCTATTCATAATTAGCATTGTGGCTGTTGTGGTTGTAGTAGGAGCATTAACGTTTTTCCCTGTACTTGTTATAGGACCAATACTTGAACACTTGGAGATATTTACCTATGGAAACTAAAAAGACTATATGGCAGCCAAAATTTATTGTCAGAGCTGTTTATGATTCATTTATAAAACTAAATCCCTTAAATATGTATAGAAATCCGGTTATGTTTGCCGTTGAAATCGGTTCAATCCTAACTGCGCTAATCACTGTTTACAATATTATACAGGGGCATCCTTTTGGGTTTAACCTGCAAATATCCCTCTGGTTGTGGTTCACAGTACTTTTTGCAAACTTTGCCGAAGCCCTAGCTGAAGGGAAGGGGAAAGCGCAGGCAGAATCTTTAAAGCAGGCAAGAAGTGATATTATAGCTCAAAAACTCCTTCCAAACGGGGATATAGAGTCAATCCCCGCTTTAGCGTTAAGAAAAGGCGATATAGCGCTTGCTTCTGATAATCACATCATTCCCAGCGACGGCGAGATAATAGAGGGCGTGGCTCTTGTTGATGAATCGGCTATCACAGGCGAATCTGCCCCTGTTGTCAGGGAATTTGGCGGAGATAAAACAGGAGTAACTGGTGGAACAAAAGTTTTATCAGGCAATATAAAGATAAAAATTACTGTTAACCCGGGCGAAACATTCCTTGACCAGATGGTGGGGATGATAGAAAGCGCAAAAAGACAGAAAACTCCTAATGAAAAAGCGCTTGAGATATTGCTTGTTGGTTTAACAGTCCTATTCTTTGTTGTAGTAGTAACATTAAATTTTTATGCAGGATATGTAAATGTAAAAATATCCATACCAATACTTGTTGCGCTGCTTGTCTGCCTTATGCCGACAACAATAGGCGGATTATTGCCTGCCATTGGTATAGCCGGAATGGACAGATTAATGAGCCGTAATGTAATAGCGCTGAGCGGAAGGGCAGTTGAGGCAGCAGGAGATGTTAACATTGTTTTGCTTGATAAAACAGGCACAATCACGCTCGGAAACAGAATTGCCACAGAATTTATTCCAGCTCCCGGAGTTGAAGAGAAACAACTTGCAAGAGCTGCTATGCTCTCTTCTCTTGCGGATGAAACCCCTGAAGGCAGAAGCGTCGTAATATTGGCAAAAGAGAAATTGCGCATGAGAGGCAGGGATATTACCGCGCCTGAAGGCTCAAAGTTTATTTCATTCAGCGCAGAAACCCGTATGAGCGGTGTGGATATTAATGACAGGCAGATAAGAAAAGGCGCGACAGACGCTATTAAGGACTTTGTTAAACCTTATAACAAACAATTCCCTAAAGAAGTCGGCTATGCAGTTGACAGAGTTGGAGGAGAAGGCGGGACTCCTCTTGTTGTGTGCGAAAATGGAAATGTGCTAGGCGTGGTAAGACTTAAGGATGTTTTAAAACATGGCATAAGGGAAAGATTATCGCAGCTTAAGAATATTGGTATAACATCAGTAATGATAACAGGTGATAATCCGACTACAGCAGCAGCAATAGCAGCAGAGGCTGGAGTATCAGATTTTATAGCGCAGGCAAGACCTGAAACCAAACTGGAAAGAATACGAAAATTCCAAAGTGAAGGCTATATGGTGGCAATGATAGGCGATGGCACAAACGATGCGCCTGCGCTGGCGCAGGCAGATGTTGCGGTTGCGATGAATGCCGGCACACAGGCTGCAAGAGAAGCTGCGAATATGGTTGATTTGGATTCCACGCCAACAAAGCTACTTGATATTGTAGAAATAGGAAAGCAGATACTTATTACAAGGGGCGCTTTAACAACATTCAGCGTGGCAAATGATGTCGCAAAATATTTTGCGATTATACCGGCGCTGTTTGCTGTCCAGTATCCTATCCTGAATACGCTTAATGTAATGCGGTTATCCAGTCCTCAAAGCGCGATATTGTCTGCTGTGATATTTAATGCGATTATTATTCCGTTTCTTATACCGTTGTCATTAAAGGGCGTTCAGTGCAAACAGGACTCTCCTATGTCATTATTGATAAGAAATCTATTTATATACGGACTTGGCGGGCTGATTCTGCCTTTTATAGGGATAAAACTTATTGATATGATAATACACTGATTAATAGGGCAGACCCATGTGTCTGCCCCTACAAGGAAAGGAAAATTTTATGAAAGAAATAATAAAATCAATCAAAATATACCTGATTTTTACTGTTTTACTGGGGCTGGTTTATCCTTTAATTATTGCTGCAATTGCGCAGATAACAATGCCATACCAGGCAAACGGCAGTTTAATAATTAAAGATGGCAGGGTAATTGGCTCCGAGTTAATCGGGCAGAAGTTCGACAAGCCAGAATACTTCAATAGCAGGCCATCGGCTGTGAATTATAACGCAGCAGGCTCAGGCGCAAGCAATTATGGTCCTATGAACGAGAAATTAATAGAACAGGTAAACAGTTACAAAAAAAATAATAAAAAAATTACCGCTGATATGGTTATGGCGTCAGCAAGCGGGCTTGACCCGCATATAAGTATAGAAAATGCAATGCTTCAGCTTCCCCGTGTCGCAAGACAGAGAAACCTGCCTGAAAGCAAAGTTAAAGAACTGGTTAATGAAAATACTGACCCTGATTTTGTTGGAATATGGGGAAAGGCAGGGGTTAATGTTTTAAAACTAAACCTGACTTTGGATAGTTTATGAAGAAATTATTATTTATAATATTTTGCCTTACATTTTCAACACCTGCGCTGGCTCAGCAAACTATTTTCAACGCGCCCTCAGCCGAAGTTGCGCAAAAAGGCAGGATTTTTACTCAAGGGGAATTTCAGTTCAGACCCTGGAAGCCGGGAAGGTTTATGCTGAATACTGATTATTTTGCAGTGGGAATAGGTCATAATACTGAACTTGATATGACATTATTTAATGTCCAGTCGCCAGCGTCAAATAATATAACGCTTGGAACCGGATTCAAGTCCGCTATCCCTCTTTTTAAAGAAAAACTTCCCAAAACAGAACTTAAAGCTATTATCGGAACAGAGGTTTTAGCTTCATTAGAAGGGAATGGCGCAGGTAACTGGAGCTATGCCGCTTTAAGCGGAAGAGTTCCTAAAGTAAATACAAGACTTACAGCCGGTGTAAGCTATGGAACTAAAGACATTTTCGGAGTTGACACTGTTGCATTTATTGGAGGAGTTGAGCAGCCGATAACTAAAAATTTTGGACTTCAGGCTGATTGGTATTCGGGAAAAGAACATTTTGCGGGTTTTTTTATTCCGGGGTTTTACTATGCTTTCCCCAAAGATGTTACACTGTATGCAGGTTATCAGATACCTAACAGTTCGAAAAATGGCGTTTCCGGTTTTGTTATTGAACTGGCAAAATTATTGCCGTAATATTATTAAACTCGAATTGCTAATTAGTCGAAACGCTGAAATAGATTGAAATTTTATTTTAATTTTTTATGCGGGGGCTGTCCCAAAAGAATGGACAGCTCCTTTAAATTTTGGTAAAATAATTATACTGAAAGCATTGTAAACAGGGGAGCTAAGCCGGCATGAACAAGAAAGTTGTTTTTAAATACTACAATATGAG
>JAKLDH010000073.1 GCA_022703625.1 Cyanobacteriota bacterium
AATTTTTTATGCGGCTCGCAGGCTTTGCCTGCGAGCCGCATGCCCTTAAAACGGCGTAGCGGCTGGCGAAGCCAGCCGCTACGCCAAATATAAAATTATTTATTTAGCAATTCAAGTTATTTATCAGTCAAAAATTATTCATTACCATTTTTTTATCTTATACTTTTATAAAGCGCATTAATTTAATAATTGAAGAAATAATATGAGTAAAAAACCTGTAGTTGCCATAGTAGGCAGACCAAACGTCGGAAAATCAACCTTTGTGAACCGGCTGATCGGCTCAAGAGAGTCAATAGTGGATGACATGCCGGGTGTAACAAGAGATCGGCTTTATTTTGACGTGGAATGGTCAGGAGTTGACTTTACTGTTATTGATACAGGCGGTATAATTCCGGGAATAGAAGATGAAATAATGCTCTCAATTTCTTCACAGGTTGAAATTGCCTCTGAACAGGCTGATGTGATTATATTTCTTGTTGACGGCAAAGAAGGACTTACTCCCGTTGATGAAGACATTGCCAATATGCTCAGAAAAACAAGAAAACCTGTATTTTTAACTGTTAATAAAATTGATGTTCCTCAAAAAATAGATTTTATAAACGAATTTTACGCATTAGGCATTGGAGAACCGAATCCGATTTCAGCAATGCACGGTACAGGAGGCGTTGGCGATCTTCTTGATAAAATAATTGAAGTATTGCCTAAATATAAAGAAAATGAAATTCAAAAACCCATAAGAATTGCGGTTACCGGTAAACCTAATGTAGGGAAATCATCTCTTGTCAACTCTTTTTTAGGAGAAGAAAGGGTTATAGTAAGTGATGTAGCAGGAACAACAAGAGATGCGATCGACACAAAACTAAAAATCGACGGCACAGAGTATATTCTGGTTGATACGGCAGGAATCAGAAAAAAAGCCAGAGTTGAATATGGGGTGGAAAGATTTTCAGTTGATCGGGCTATAAAAGCTATTAAAAATGCTGATGTCGCTCTTTTAATGATCGATGCGGCTGAAGGAATGACGGATCAGGACAAAAAAATAGGGAATATAATTGTTGAAGCAGGGAAAGCTGTTATTATTCTTGTTAATAAATGGGATTTAATTGAAAAAAAGACTTCGACGACAATTAATGAGTTCACGAAAAAAATAAAAAAAGAAGCTCCCCATCTTGATTTTGCGCAGATTTTGTTTATAAGCGCAAAGACAGGTCAGCGTTTACATAAAATTTTCCAGAGTATTCATGAAGCTTATGATTTTTCTCATAAAGAAATAACCACAAGCCTTTTAAACAGGACGATTATGGAGGCTTACGCTTTAAATCCCGCTCCTTTCCTGAAAGGGAAAAGATTAAAAATTTATTATTCAACGCAAGCAGGCGTTGCGCCGCCTACGTTTATACTTTTTATTAACGATAAAAAACTTTTGTCGCAATCTTATGAGAGATATCTCGAAAACAAACTGCGGGACGCTTTCGGCTTCTTCGGAACGCCTATAAGACTTATTTTAAGGGAAAAAGGCGATAAGGAGCAAAATTAGTGCCAATTATAAAAAACAATGATAAAATATTTAGTAAAGTAAATATTTGCCATGAAACTTTTTGTAGTTTTGTGTTTTTTATATAATAACTACTAAATTAGGAGAAAAAATATGGCTATTTTTACATTAAATATGTATACTTCTAAAATTATAGAAGATATAGCACAAGAAGTATTAGATTTAACTCATGCATTTGAAAATTATACAAATGTTTCAAAGATATCGAATGCTTTGGGCTTAAAAGTAATACCTGCTCTTTTTAATGATAATAATATCGCAGGTATGCTTGTTTATAATGATCAAGAAAAAGCAATATATGTTAATTCCACAGAAATAAAAGAAAGACAAAGATTTACAATAGCACATGAAATAGGTCATTTTATTTTACATAATGAATTAATTCAAGCAAATAAACAAAATATTTTTTATAGAGGTGATGATAATAGTTCTAAGCCTGAAGAAAAACAAGCAAATCAATTTGCTGCTTCTTTATTAATGCCTAAAAAAGAACTTGAAAGAACATTAAATTCTTTTGAAAAAATTCATGTAGAACCTATAGCAGAAATATTTAAAGTTTCCAAACAAATGGCATATTTTAGATTAGTAAATTTAGGTCTTATTTAAATGGAAAAACTTAAAGAAGAATTATTAAACGAACTTTTACAAAAAGCAAATAAATCTCCAGAAAATTTTCACAAAGAAACAATAAAAACTCCTTCCAATTCATATAATGTAATTAAATCTTCATCAGAACCTATTATTGATGACACCAATTTAGGACAAGAAATTGAAGATAAAAAATCTAATAGGGGTTTAAGAGAATCTATTTCTAATAAAATATTTATAATGATGGCAAGTGAATTGATTTTTATAGGAATAATACTCACGGGTTTATTTCTTATTCCTGTACTTAATGCTTTTTCGCCAACTATTACTATTAAATTTCCAAATCTTTTTGCTTTTCTTCTTTGTATTCCTTTTATTATTTATGCTTTAAAATTAATTCATAAAATACCCGAGGTTAAATTTAGTAGTAAATGTTTACAATTAAAAACACAATATATTCCTTTTAAAGATTTTGTAAAATTTGGCTTTATATCAGTGCTTTTAATTTTATTCTGGAACCAATCATCACCAAAAACATTTAGTTTTGAAACTATTAATTGCGCAGAAAATATAACAACAACTATAATACTTGTTGCTGAAACTATATTTGTTAAAACAGCAGTTTTGGCAGGTATGATTATACATGGATTATTTAAAAATAATTAAACGGAAGATTTTAAAATGACTTTTGAATCAAAGATAAGACCGATAGAATGGGCTGGAGATCACGTTAAATTGATCGACCAGACGGCATTGCCATACGAATACACCACTGTAAACATAAAAACCTGGCAGGAAATGGCTGTTGCCATAAAAGACATGATTGTTAGAGGCGCGCCTGCAATAGGCATTTCAGGAGCATTTGGCGTTGCGCTTGGCGCAAGAGAGTTTTTAAACAGCAAAAACTTGGATGAGTTTTTGCAAAAACTGGAAATGATGGCGATATATTTAAAAGCGACAAGACCTACAGCCGTAAATTTAATGTGGGCAGTAGATAAACAGGTTGATTACGCCAAAAGTTTAAATTTAAGCATGCCTGAAATAGTCGAAAAACTTGAGCAGAATGCAGTTAAAATGCTTAATGAAGATATAGAAATAAACAAAAAAATCGGTGAACACGGAGCAAAAATTGTTCCTAAAGGCGGAACGATACTTACGCACTGTAATGCGGGCGCGCTTGCAACGGCTGGATATGGAACAGCTCTTGGAGTTGCCAGATCAGCGTATGCAAAAGACCCAACAATAAGAGTTTTTGCCGATGAAACACGTCCTCGCCAACAGGGCGCAAGGCTTACCGCATGGGAACTTGTTAATGACGGTATTCCCACAACTCTAATTACAGACGGTATGTGCGGATATTTTATGAAAAAAGGCGAAATTGACGTTGTGGTTGTCGGCGGAGATAGAGTTGCGCTTAACGGCGATACTGCCAATAAAATTGGAACTTATACCGTAGCCCTAGCCGCAAAAGCTCATAATATCCCATTTTACGTTGCAGTGCCTCATTCTACGATAGATGCTTCAATAGAAACAGGCGATCAAATTCCTATAGAGGAAAGGGATGCACGGGAAGTAACGCATATTAACGGTAAACTTGTTTGTCCTGAAGAAGTTAATATTATAAATCCAGCATTTGATGTTACTCCAGGCGAATATATAACCGGAATTATTACAGAAACTGGAATCTATAAGCCTTCTGAGCTTAAACAAGCTATAAACGCAATCCCTGTAAGTTAAAATAAAAAAGCAATATTGAAAAATTCCAAAAAATAAATTTTGTAGGGGAAGAAGGCTTGCTCCCCTACATTTTTTAAATTCAGTCCAAAATCCCCTCTCCCAATGGGAGAGGGGGCTAAAGATTGTTTTTGATCGAGCGAACCGCCAACGGCGGTTCGCTCGATCCATTAAATTTACTAAAAAATCTCGCAAAAATAAATTTTGTAGGGGAACAAGGGCTTCAGGGGCTCTCCTCATTTGTTTTATTGTTTTTTATTTTTTCGATTATTTTCGTATAATTTTCCTGTCCCACTTCTTGCGCAACCTGTCTGAATCGGCGATTTATTTTTTCTCTACTGTCAGTTGAAATGGTCTTGTCGATAGATTTTTGCGCTAAAATAAACGATTTAAGGGCTTTTTCATAATTTTTTTCAATAAGAAAAATATCGCCCATATCAAGATAGCTCATCGCTATTTTATAAGGATCATCCAGTTTTTTTGCCATGCTTAGCTCTCTGTAAAAATATTTTCCCGCTTCAGAATAATTTTCAGCTCCCAGATAAATATTCCCCAACTTCAGAAAAACATCGTACAATCCTTCAGGATTGTTAGTTTGTGTATCGATGTTTAATGATTTTTTATAAAATTCGATCGCTTTTTCTATAATCCCTTTTTCTTCATATATATCGGCTGTATTAGAATACGATGCGGCTAAAAATGCGTTTTCTTCGAGGTTTTCAGAAATATTTATATTTTCATGATAAAAATTCAGCGCCTTTTCAAAATCTCCCGCATCATCATAAGCAAGCGCAAGTTTGAAATATATTTCAGCTTTTTGTTCTATATTTTGGGCTTCTTTCAATGCTTTTGTATAATAATTTAATGACATATTGTGATCTCGTCTGTAATCATAGATTTCGCCTATGTTTTTTAATGCTTCAAAGCTTATATCTGTTGAAATACTTAAAACTTCGCAATTTAAAACTGTATAATAGTTTTTTAACGCCAATTCATGCCTAAAATGATCTTTATAAAAGCTTGCCAGTTTAAATAGCGTATAATAATAGTTTTGTTTGTCTTCCTGTTGCTCATAAGCGATAAGTTTTTCCTGCAATTCCTTTTCTGTATTGTTAATTAAATTTTTAATTTCTGCTTTTGGTTTATTAACAACAGGGTTTATATCGTTAAAATGCTCAAGCTCATATAATCCCTGAATATCAGAATTATTTGCCTCGTAATCCAGCAGATTTTTTTCGTATTCAGACAACTCTGCTTGTATATCTTCGTAATAGTCTGAAAAATTCAATGCAAAACCGTCGGATTCAAGGCTGGATTTGTCATAAACAGAATCCTGCTTTTTTGCCTGAAAATTTTCTGTAACTCCTGATTTTACAAGTTTATTGTAGTGATAATACTGTTCTGAGCGCAAAAGTTTTCTGGAAACAGGCAGAATCCTGTTTTCAAGCTTGGCTATAATTTGCTCAGAATATAGCTCATGCAACTTTTTATGTATTTTTATTCTTTCCTCACGAGAAATTTGGGCTTGAATATGCTTTTTAAATCCCTGTTTGAGGTGAAAATTGTTATTATTTTTATTCAAAACCATAAGTGAGGTTAAATACAGAACTTTTTTTTCGATATCTGGAGTTAAATCAAGTTTTTTTAGCGTTTGCATTGATACAAGATGCCGTATCAATGCAAAAAAGCTTATTAATTCCTTATATTCCTTCGGTATTAATAAGTATAGCTGTTGAATTAAAAAACTTTCAAGATTAATTTCGGAATTTTTAATTTTATCTAAAACGGCTTCAGCGTTAATATTTGAGTTTTTAACAAAAGTTAAAAATAAAAGGATACTCTCCGGATAGCCGTTTGTAAGCTTGAAAAGCTCCTGCATAAGTTCTTTTGAACAAGGAATGCCTATATTTTTTATTAATTCAAAAGCATTTTCCCTGTTTAATCCTTCAAGTTTTAATGTATATATTCCTTTTTTATGTTCAAATTCGGAAAAACTTTCTCCTGCAATGATTATTTTAATATTTTGCGATGAAGATATAAAATTTAAAAAGCTTAACAGCTCTTTTTTTGTTTTTTCATCTGTTGACCGAAAAATATTTTCTGTTCCGTCAAGAAGAATTAAAAAAGGTTTTTCAAGGTTTTTTATTTTGTTTATAAGCCTCTCATCTATTGAAAAAGAAGGGGAAATCCTGAAAGTTTTTATATATTCCCTGTCTTTTGCGGTAATTTTTTTTAAATGGTTAAACAGCGAGAGGATTATATCATCAAGGTTTGTCGCTTCCGAGCATTCGTAATAATATGTCTGCAAGTTCTTTTTTAAAAGATGAAAAATTGATTTTAATAAATACGTCTTACCAACGCCAGCAGAGCCTGTTATGTTGATAATTTTATAATCAGCGGAATTTAAAATATCAATGATATTTTTAACGTATTCTTTTCTGTTTAAAATAGAAAAATTTTCTTTTAGACAATCTGAAAATTCAAAATTCATATTAAAAGACAACCTGCTTAATATTTATTTGATTATACAGGTAACTTTTTATGCGGTCAAAATTCTCTATACCAATCATTGAAAGAAATCGACAAATTAAAAAGATGATTTTTGTAAATATCAGCTTTTTAACCACTTGAGTAGTGGCTTGTTAAGTTAAATTTAAAGAATTTTATTTTTTTATCTACCCATCCCCAACCCCTTCCCTTCAAAGGGAAGGGGTTTTTGTTTGTTTTTGGGTTTCGCTCGCTACGCTCGCTCAACCCAATGAATTAACTTAACAATGCAGTAGTTACAAATAAATAAATTTTTTAAAATATATGTCAATTTATAGATTGATTTGTTTTTAAATTATTAATTGAAAATTAAAATTTTATTGCGTTTTTTAATTTAATGTATTGTATAATGAAACAAATTTTTTAAAAGAATGTATTTTATCGGCTTGGGAAGGTTTAAAAAATATAAATGATCTATCTCCATACTCAATCAAGGTTAACGCCTTATTATAATAAAAATAATTATGAAAATAAGGAAACCCCCCCTGTTTTATTAAACAGAAATACTGTTGATACATTTTCTTTTTCCTCAAATTTTATTAAAGATCAAATATCTGTGTACTTAAAGACGAAGGGCGATGAATTAACGCAGAATACTGAAGATGAGAAAGCTATTTTTTATTATAAAGAATCAATAAAAAAACAACCTGATTATGTTCACCCTTACTATAATCTGGCGAAAATTTACGAGAAAAAAAATCAACCGGATCAAGCTGTAGAAACTTATAAAAATCTTCTTAAAATTAAACCTGATGAAGTTGAAGCTCAAACGCTTATGGGGAATATTTTTAAGCAAAAAAAGGAATTTGATGCGGCAAAAAAAGAATATATAAAAGCTGTTGAAATTGATCCAAAATATGATTTAGCGGTCAGATCATTAAAAGAAACCGAAAATTTAATTCTTGAGCGGGAAAATCCTGAACAGGCAAAAATTAATAAGGACCAGGCAAAAAAAGATAATTTAAAAGCTTCTTTAAATCTTGTAAACCAACATGCGCCGCAGAGCTTAATAAAAGCGCTTAAAAATATAGAAGTCCTTTTTGCTGACACAGATTCATTATCAGGTCATAGAAATATTGCGCAATATGAGCATCATAACAAAAGAATTGTTAATACAAATGATTATATATGGGCTGCGCCTCAAATTAACGCCGCTTATATTATTCATGAGGCTGTGCATGCCAAGGATAGGGATGGGAAAACCTCTATAAGGGAGGAACAGGACGCTTATCAAGCTTCAATTGAATTTTGGATCGCTCATAATAATGGGGTTAAAGACCCTGAGCTTGACTATGCGGCGGAATTATATAAAGAAAATCCTGATAAATTAAGAGAAAGAGTTGCAAGCACTTACAGAAGCAGGGACAAAAATATTCCGGAATATTCACCGAATCATACTGCTTCTGACAAAATCGGATTTACGTCAAAATTAAACGATTATTTTTCCAAGTTACAAAATATATTTAACTAACGTGAATTGCTAATTAAGTAGGTAACAAAAAGTTTTCAGGTTTTTATCTACCCAACCTCAACCCCTTCCCTTCAAAGGGAAGGGGCTTTTGTTGTTTGTTTGCCTCACTCGCTTCGCTCGTTCGGCAAAATTTAATAAGAGCTGAAAATTTTTTGTCTGTTACTTATACCAATCCAAATAAGTTTTCGTTGCTGATATCTACAGCCCGCGACGCCCGTAGGGCGGCACGGGCTGAGTAAGGGTATAGCGGGTGTTTTGCCTTCGGCAAAACACCCGCTAAGTAAGACTTTACAAAAATCATCTTTTACATTGCTCTTTTGATTTCAGCTTGGAATAAAATATAATTTCATTATAAAATGTTTATTACGGAGGTAATAAATGGTGAAATTTGTATGTGTAAAATGCTGGAAAACTCATTATTATCTTGATATTAACTGGTACGAATTTTGGGAAATGGTTCTATTGTTATGTGGAGTTTTTCCCGGAATTATTTTTAGGCTTTGGTATATGCGAAATCCCAAAAGATTATTTCACAAAATCCCGTTATGCCCTGGTTGTAAAAGCGGAATGATTCCGATTAATCATCCTGATTTACAATTTTTTCAAAAAATCAGCAAACCGCCATTACATCAAGTAGCAACGGATATACGTCAAAATTAGCTTCTTTCTCTTTATAATTTTAAAGTCAAACATTTAGCGGCTCCGCCGGCTTTCATAAACTCGCTCAGGTCTGTTTCATAGTGCTTAAAACCTTTTTCAGCAAGTAATTTACCAAATCTTTTTGAAGTTAAATTTGTAACAACTGCATTATCTACATTAACAGCATTACAGGTGAAACTTGCCGCTTCTTCTTCATTTACAATAATCCGTTTTTCAGCCGGAACATTGGTTTCAATAATTCTATTCGCATATTCATCAAACGCCGGCGGATAATAGATTAAATAATCATCTTTTAGCGGACAAAAACAGGTGTCAAGATGATAAAAACTACTGTTTACAAGTTCTAAAGAAACAACAGGGATTTTTAACAAATCTGAAATATAAGAATGAGAAGAAATATCAGTGCGGGGAACATATCCAGAATAAAGAATATTGCCAAGATATAGCGCATCTCCCGCGCCTTCAAAAGCCATATCATCCTTTAACGTTATAACTTCATAGCCTTGTTGTTCAAACCATTCGGCAAAATATTTTTCTTCCGGCTGTCTTTGAGGAGGCTTAAATTTGCTTATTACAGCTTTATTCCCATGCATTACCGCTGCATTTGCCGTAAAAACCATATCCGGCACATCTTTTTTAGGCTCAATCAGTTTTATATCAACGTTTAAATCATTTTTTAAAAGATTGTATAAATTTGCCCATTGTTTTTTTGCAAGAGATTGCTCAGACTGAATTTCCACATTCATCCAGGGGTTTATTTCGTATTTTATTTCATAATAATCAGGCGGGCACATTAAAATTTTAGCTGACATAAAAAACCTCTTTTTAATTTTCAGTTGCTCCATGCTTTTTTGCTGTTTTTATAGCTTTTTGCATTTTTTCATCGTCATTTTCTTCAATAATAAATATAGCTTCAGACATATCTTGGCGTTTCTGACCTACAGAAACCTCTTTTGCGTAGCAAATAATGCCCATATCGCTTATTTCATCGAGAATTTTTGATAAAATTAACGAATCGATTATATGTCCTCTTATTTTTAATTCTTTTTGCATTTTAAAATCCTTATAATTAATTATTTTCCGTCAATAAGATTGCCAAGTCCTCCCAGCATATCAAGCGCGCTTCCTTCGCCCTGTCTGGAAGAACCGTTTACCTGCGGCGCCGCTTGATAAATTCTTTCAGCAAGCCTGCTAAAAGGCAACGATTGCACCCAAACCTTGCCCGGACCTTTTAATCTGGCAAAAAATACGCCTTCACCGCCAAAAAACATTGTCTTAATTCCGCCGACATATTGAATATCGTAATCAACATCTCTTGTAAACGCCACAAGACAACCTGTATCAACTCTTAATGCCTCATTAACATCAAGTTCAACTTCATGTACAGTTCCGCAGGCATTAACAAAAGCAAGTCCATCACCTTCCAGGCTTTGCATAATAAAACCTTCGCCGCCAAAAAAGCCTGCGCCCAGTTTTTTCTGGAAGGCGATTCCCACAGAAATGCCTTTAGCCGCGCAAAGAAAAGAATTTTTCTGACAAATTATTTTCCCGTCATACCCGCTTAAATCCATAGGAATAATTTTGCCGGGAAACGGCGCCGCAAAGCTTACACGCTGTTTTCCGGAAGCCCTGTTTGTGTAAACCGTCATAAAAAGGCTTTCTCCGGTAAGAACTCTTTTGCCAGCTCCTACAAGTTTACTCAGCAGATCATTTGACTGATTTGAGCCATCTCCTAAAATAGTGTTCATTTCGATGCCTTCGTTCATCATCATCATTGATCCGGCTTCTGCTACGACACTTTCATTCGGGTCAAGCTCAATTTCAACAAACTGCATGTCATTCCCATAAATTGCAAAATCAATTTCATGAGCATTTTTAAAGCTTTTATTATACATTTTTTCTCCTTTAAAGCTTAATATTGTTTTTAATTATACTATAACCCAAATGAATTTTCGGTTATAATCAAAAGAATCAACTATTTCCCGCCATGTTTAAATTTGTGTTAAGAAAATAGTATAAAGCTTTTTTATTTTCAACCCATAAGTCCTCAGGATCACTATTTTCTGGAAGTTCAAGGGTGATTACCGGAATCTTTCTTTCTTTTCCCGCATAAGTTCCGAAAGAGCCAGGCGTAGGATAACCTATATCAACCTGCACAGGATAACCGTTAAGCTTAGACATCTTTTCAGAGATTTCATCCGCCGGACCATCATAATTTATTATTTTATATGGACTATGTATGGTTAAAATCCTGTCAGGCTTGTATTCATCTACAATCTCCATTATAAATCTTGTTTCTATCTCGCTTGCGGCTGTTTTGCCGGGATAAAATTCGTTTTTTTCATCTGATTCGATGCGGTTTTTTGTGGGAAAATTTCTGTTTAAATCAACTCCATTTGAATTTTCTCTGGTTTTTTCCTGTTTTCCGTCAGGATTCAGGCATGGTATAAATAAAATTCTGTTATTGCCTGTTAAATCAGGATTTTTTTCTATATCTGTTATCAGGTTATTAATTAAAAATTCTCCGTCAGGTTCATCTCCATGAAAAACGCCTATGAATAGAACTGTGGAATGAGGCTCTGCAAAAGAACTTTCAGTTTTAAAGAGTTGAATTTTATTATTTTTAGGGCTTAATATTTCTTTTTCCTGTTTAATTATCATTTTTGCTCCAAGTTTTAATTATGCTGAAATTCTTTAAAAGCTGGTCTTTTCAAGAATTAAACTGATTTTAACATAATATAGCGATCTTTAAAAATAATCATTAAGGCGCCTCTAAAAACAAAATTCTTTTGTTTTTTATATCTACCTCCCTGTCCAAATCAAATTTTGTAAAAAATTCAAAAAATTGAGTTTTTAGAGGAGTCTTAGAGATGCCTACAAATGGGAATCAGGCGATTACGCCATGTAAATCGTATTCAGAAGCATTTGTGATCGTTACGGGAACTATATCTCCAGGATTTACATCTTGCGTTGTTTCAATATAAATAACCCCATCCACTTCAGGAGCATCTCTGTAAGTCCTGCCGACAATCTGTTTACCGGAGTTAATTGTTTCAACTATACAAGGAATCTGTTTTCCGATCAATCCAGTGTTGATTTCTCTTGAAATTCCCTGCTGAAGTTCCATAATTTGTTTTTTTCTGAATTTTTTGATTTTAGAGCTAACATGCTTTTTAAATTTGTCAGAAGCAGTTGTTTTTTCCCGTGAATACTCAAAAACACCAAGTTTATCAAATCTGTATTTTTCAACAAATTTGTATAAATGCTCAAAATGTTTCTCGGTTTCGCCTGGAAATCCTGTTATGAACACAGTTCTTATCGCCGCATCAGGCATTTTTTCTCTGATTTTTTCAATTAATTTCCCGTTATCCACTACAGGTCTTTGCATAAGCTTTAAAATTTCCGGATGTGAGTGTTGAAGGGGAATATCAATATATTTTACGACTTTTTCCAGCCTTGCCATTGTATTTAAAAGCTCATCGTCCAGAAAAACAGGCGAAGGATAAAAATACATCGGTCGTATCCAGGAAATTTCCTCAATATCGTTTAATTTTTCAAGTAATTTCCCCAAAGACGGTTTGCCGTAAATGTCCTTGCCATAACTCGCCGTATCCTGCGCTATAAGTATTATTTCGCTTAAACCTTCTTTTCCAAGCTCTTTAGCTTCTTTTGCTATGGAATCCATTGTTCTGCTTATGTATTTGCCTCGCAAATAAGGAATTACACAGAAAGCGCAGGAATAATTGCATCCTTCTGCGATTTTTATATACGCTCCCGAGCCTGTTGATATATGAAATCTTTTTATAGATTCAATATGTCTGTATTCAGGAGTTTCTGAAATCTCAAAGCGCTTTTTGTCATTATTTGACAGGCTTTTCATAATTTCCCCGATTTTCTGATAATCGCCTGTTCCGATAATCGCAAAAGCCTCAGGGATTGCTTCCTGTAGTTCCTGTTTGTATTTCTGCGCTAAACACCCTGTAATAACAACCTTTTTGCCTGATTCGGCAAGAGCAAGAATTGTTTTCACAGACTCTTTTTCCGCTTCTTTTATGAAAGAACAGGTATTAACTATCACAAAATCAGCATTATCTTCGCTTAAGGTTATTTCAAACCCTTCCTGTTGAAGAATTCCAAGCATATTTTCGGAATCCACCAGGTTTTTCGGGCATCCAAGACTTATCAGGCTTACTTTCATATTACTTTTTTCGGGGCGCAATTGTTTTTAAGTGGAGTTCTTCAAGCTGTTGTTCCGAGGCTTCTGCCGGAGCTTCGGTCATTAAACATTTTGCCTGACTGTTTTTAGGGAATGCAATTACATCTCTGATTGAATTCACGCCTGCCAGTAAAGCGACAAGCCTGTCAAGTCCAAGCGCAATGCCGCCATGAGGAGGAGCTCCGTAATTAAAAGCATTAACCATAAATCCGAACTTTGTCTGAATTTCATCCGCAGATAAGCCTAACAAGTTGAAAACTTTTCTTTGAAGTTCAGGACTATGAATTCTTATGCTTCCTCCGCCGATTTCACTTCCGTTATATACAATGTCATAAGCCAGAGCCCTACATTTTAACGGGTCTGATTCTAACAACTCTACATCTTCCGGCTTTGGAGAGGTGAAAGGATGGTGAACAGCGGCATATCTGCCTGCTTCTTCGTCCAGTTCAAACATAGGGAAATCATATACCCATAAAAGGCTATGCTTTGTTTCATCTATAAGATTTAATTTTTTCCCAAAATAAAGTCTTAATCTGCCAAGTACATCAAACACAACTTTGTTTGCATCGGCAATAAAGAAAACAATATCGCCTGCATTGGCGTCTGTTCGTTTCTGAATTTGAGCAATTTCATCTTCTGTCAAGAATTTGAGTACAGGTGATTTTATATCTCCGTCAAATCCGTAAGTAATCCAGGCGAGACCTTTTGCTCCAAAAGAAACAGCCATGTTTCTTATATCATCCATATCTTTACGGCTGTATCCCGCAATTCCGGGAATCCTTAACGTTCTTACCGAACCACCTTTTTTAACCTGATCCGCAAAAGCTGAAAAAGAACTTTTTTCCATAATATCGCTTACATCAGCAAGTTTCAAGTCAAATCTTGTGTCAGGTCTATCAGAGCCATACATTTCCATCGCCTGTTGATATGTTAACCTTGGAAACGGAAGCGTTAAATCTGTATCTATACACTTAAACGCTTCTATAATAAGACCTTCCGTAACCTGCATTATGTCTTCTGTTTCTATAAAAGACATTTCAATATCTATTTGAGTGAATTCCGGCTGTCTATCAGCTCTTAAGTCTTCATCCCTAAAACATTTAGCAACCTGATAATATCTTTCAATTCCTGAAACCATCAAAAGTTGTTTAAAAATCTGCGGCGACTGCGGAAGCGCGTAAAATTTATTTGGGCTTACTCTGCTTGGCACAAGGTAATCCCTTGCCCCTTCAGG
>JAKLDH010000074.1 GCA_022703625.1 Cyanobacteriota bacterium
TTTTATTTTAATTTTTTATGCGGCTCGCAGGCTTTGCCTGCGAGCCGCATGCCTTAAGAAGGCGTAGCGGCTGGCTTCGCCAGCCGCTACGCCAAATATAAAATTATTTATTTAGCAATTCGAGTTATTTAGTAACGCAGGTATATTAATGACTTTTATTATAAAATAAAAAAATAACTAACAGGAGAAAATCATGTCGCATTTGCATATTCCGGATGGCATTATTTCAATATGGCTATGGGTTTTAGGATATTTAGTTACCGGTTTTTATCTTTTCTTTTTTTATAAACATTTAAAAAAATCAAAACAACATAAAAAAATTGCGGTGGTCAACGTTTTTACCGCATTAATGCTTTTATCCATGTCAATACCGATTCCTTTTATTTTGCCGTATCATATTAATTTATCAGCACTTTCTGGAATTATTCTTGGTCCTTTCTATGCTGGACCTGCTATTTTTATAGTTAATATTATTCTAGCCTTTGTTGGACACGGCGGAATAACAATGGTTGGGCTTAATACCTTTGTGTTGACAATTGAAGCGTTAATTGCGTTTCTTTTATTTAAAGCTTTAAAGAAAAAATTTCATAACATATTCAATGCCGCATTTGCTTCAACTTTTATTGCGCTTGTTATTTCAACGTTTTTGACCATCGGGATTGTCTATGCAGGCACGCAAAATCTTGAATTTGTTACAGAACACCATCACCATGAGGGCGAACATAATGATCATGACCATGCCGAAAAAGCTCATGAACACTTGGAAAACGATCATCAGGACCATGCAGAAGAACCTTTAGCGTCAACAAACCAAGAAAAATTCGATATTAAAAGGTTTTTAATGTTAATTCTATTGACCGGATCGCTGGGATGGACGCTGGAATCCTTTTTGACAGGATTTATTGTTAACTATTTAAGCAAAGTAAAGCCTGACCTTCTCGAAAATCAAGGGAATTAACATGAATATTATTGATATTGACTATTATGCGGTATATGGAAAAAGTTGGTTAAATAAAATCCCTGTAAAAATTAAACTTTTTGCTCTTGTTATAAGCATTTCGATCGTGGTTTTTAGTTCAAACATATATGTTTTAGGCGCTTTGTACTGGTTTTTATTAGCAATTATACTGGTTTCTTCTGTTCCAAAGCTGAAAATCATTAAAATTTCTCTGTTTCCACTGATTTTTTTATTGTTATTTTTTGTTTCTTTCAAGTATATTTCAACACAAACAGTCTTAATCTTTGTCTTTAAAGCTTTAAGCGCATCTACATCGTTTACTCTTCTTGTTTTTACAACAAATTACATTAAAATTTTCAGCGCATTAAGCGTGTTTTTACCTGATTTTATAGTTAATTCCTTGTTTTTAACTTACAGATCAATATTTATTCTTGGAATTACTCTTGAAAACCTTATGAATATGCTAAAATTGAGAGGCAGACCTCCTTTAACAAGTCCTGTCCTGTTTTTGAAAACATTAGGAAACATTATCGGTTTCTTTGTTTTAAAATCGATTCAGACAGGAGAAAATATCTATGATTCAATGAAACTCAGAGGTTATTCTGATAATTTTGAATTTTTGAAAACAGAGAAAGAAAAAGTATGGAAAAAATAGTTGAAATCCATTGTCTGGAACATATTTACCCTGATAAAACAAAGATAGAAATGTGCGGGATCGATCTTTTGATAAATCAGGGCGAAAAAGTAGCGATTCTTGGACCGAGCGGGTCTGGAAAAACTACTCTGCTAAAGCATATTACAGGATTACTTTCGCCGTCAAGCGGAACTGTAAAGGTTTTTGGAGTTGATCCGGCAAAAGAATACAATAAAATAAGAAATAAAGTTGGAGTTGTGTTGCAAAACGTTGAAGAACAGCTCATTGGTCCTACTGTTATAGAAGACATAATGTTTTCACCGTTAAATTATGGTTTTTCTGTCGAAAAATCACGGGAAATGGCGGAAAAAATCTTGTCAGAGCTTGATATAATATATTTGAAAGATAAAATTATTCATTATTTATCAGGCGGAGAAAAACGCAAAGTTGCTCTTGCCGGCGCTCTTGTTATGAATCCGAAGTTGTTTGTCCTTGATGAGCCGTTTTCCGGTCTTGATATAAAATCTCAGAAAAATTATGTTCAGTTAATCAATGATTATGCAAAAGAAAAGCTTATAAGCGTTGTAATTTCTTCCCACGACGTGGAATTAATGTCAAGTTTTGCTGATACTGTTTATTTAATATCTTCGAGAAATCATGTTTCCAGAAAAGGCTCGCCTAAAGAACTTTTTAGCCAGCCGGAGGAATTAAGAAAATATAATCTTGAAGAGCCTGCTATAATTAAATTATTTAACAGTTTGAAAGAAAACGGCATTGATATTGAAATTCCGCTATCACAGGAAGAAGCCGTAAAATTACTGATTGAAAAAATTAATTGTTAATAGCTTATAAAGGTTAAAAAATGTCTGCAAAAGAAAAATTCGTTTTAATAACCGGCGCTTCTTCGGGAATTGGAAAAATAACCGCTACAATGCTTGCAGAAAAAGGATTTATTGTTTTTGCGGGAGTTAGAAAGGAAGCTGACGCTGAAAATTTAAAGAAGAAAAATTTAAATATCATTCCTGTATTTATTGATGTAAACGATCATCCTTCAATCGAAAAAGCTTTTGTGGTTATATCAGAAAAATGCGGAGTTAATGGACTTTTTGGGCTGATTAATAATGCCGGCGTCGCAATTGCAGGACCTCTCGAGTTTTTGCCTATTGAAAAACTGCGGTTTCAGATGGAAACTAATGTTATAGGGCAAGTTAAAGTAATTCAAGTCTTTCTTCCGCTTATAAGAAAAGCGAAAGGACGAATTGTAAATATAAGTTCCATAGCCGGATTTACCGCTTTTCCTTTCAAAGGAGCTTATTGCGCATCTAAGCATGCCTTAGAAGCAATCACTGATTCTTTAAGAAGAGAATTATCCCCGTGGGAAATACCTGTTTGCTCTATAGAACCCGGGATTATAAAGACAAATATTTGGGAAAAGTCCTTATCTTTGCTTGAAGAAACAATAAACGAAATGCCGGAGCAGGCAAAGAGTTATTATAAGCCTTTTTATGACAAATTAATCGCAAAAACAAGAAATAAAGTTGAAAAAAATGCAATTTCTCCTGAACATGTCGCAGCAGCAGCGCATGCTTCTTTGACCGCAAAAAATCCAAAACCAAGATATCTTGTTGGTAAAGACGCAAAATTTTTAAACTTAATTAAACATTTACCCGATAAATTACTTGATAGATGTATATGTTCAAAAATCGGAATAAACAAAATTAAATGCGAATGTGAGTAATCCCGAAATGAGCGAATTCGAGTATATTTCATATTTAAACTACTGTTTTAAAAACGATAAACTCATCAGATGGGCTGATAATATGATGCCTTTGACTTTATTTGTGTCGCCTTTCAGGTGGTATAAAGCTAAAGATCAGGAATATAAATACTATCAGATGATTGAAGAAGCTATAGACATTTGGGAAAAGTCTTCCGGCGGCAAGGTGAAATTTCAACCGGTGGCAAATTTATATGATTCTCAGATAAATATTGATTGGAAACGGGTTGACAGAAAATCTCTTGGCAATTGTTATTTTAATTTTGACAAGACAGGACGGCTTTTTTCCGCAGAAATCCAGATAGGGCTTTCAGACGGGCTCCTTCACAGGGAATATGAAAATAAAAACGAGGTTCTTCATACAATAATACACGAAATAGGGCATGCGCTCGGGCTTCAGCACAGTCCTTTCAGAGATGATATTATGTATGTTCCTCATCAATACGGCGTTACCCGAATCTCAAACAGAGATCAATATACCTTGAAATGGCTTTATCAATTCCCTTTCGGGGTTTCAAAAAAAGATATCCTCACTCACTATAAGCTTTCTTCAAAATATGATGTGGATAAGCTTATTTATATGCTGGAAACAAACCTGTCGCCGGAAGATTTTCAGGAGAAACAACAAGGAGTTCCTCGATTGCAAACCAATGAGGAAAAGTTGCATAATGAACAAAATAACCTTGCGGAATTTAATAAGTTTAATCTTTCAATACAAAATTTTAACGTATCTGCTGATGCTGAAGAATATTTTAGAAAATTAAGAATTAAAAAGGATTTTGGAAAAAAATAAATGAAAAATATAGTCTGGCAAGAACAAAAAATTACCCGAAAAGATAAGGAAAAATTGTTGAATCAATCTTCCTGCGTGTTATGGTTCACGGGCTTATCAGGATCAGGAAAATCAACAATCGCAATTGAACTTGAAAAACAGTTGCATCAAAAAGGAAAACTAACAGCCCTGTTGGATGGAGATAATATAAGACACGGTTTATGTTTTGATCTGGGCTTTTCTGTTGAAGACAGACAGGAAAACTTAAGAAGAATAAGAGAAGTAGCAAATTTATTTTATAATAATGCCGTTATTACACTTGTTTCCTTTATTTCGCCTTTTAAACAAGATAGAGAATTCGCAAAAAATTTAATTGGAAAAGACTTTATAGAAATTTATGTTGATTGTAATATTGAAGAATGCGAAAAAAGAGACCCTAAAGGGTTGTATAAAAAAGCTAAAAACGGCGAAATTAAAGGGTTTACCGGTATAGATCAAAAATATGAAAAGCCGGAAAATCCTAAAATAGTTATAAGCTCTGACAAAATGACTATTGAAGAATCGGTGAACAAAATTATTAATTATTTAGCGGAAAATAAGTATTTATAGAGTGGTGTTATGGATCATTTAGAAGCAATTGAAGCGCAAAGTATTTACATTTTAAGGGAAGCCTACAAACATTTCGGCAAACTCGGCATGCTATGGTCAATCGGGAAAGATTCAACCGTAATGCTTTGGCTTGCGCAGAAAGCCTTTTTTGGACAATGCCCTTTCCCTTTAATTCACGTTGATACAAACTATAAAATCCCTGAAATGATTGAATTCAGGGATAAACTGGTAAAGGAACAAAATCTTAATCTTATTGTTCACCAAAACAAAGAAGCTCTGGACGAAGGAATGCATCCTGAAAAAGGACGTCTTCTGTGCTGTGAAAACTTAAAAACAAAGCCTCTTCAGGAAGTTGTTAAGGTTTACAGGTTTGAAGGGCTTATACTCGGTGTAAGAAGGGATGAAGAGGGTTCAAGGTCTAAAGAAAGAATATTTAGCGAAAGAAACAGCGAATCTCACTGGGATTATACAGATCAGCCGCCGGAATTGTGGGATCAATTTAAAACAGACTTTAAAAAAGGCAACCATATACGTATTCATCCACTTCTACACTGGACAGAGCTTGATATCTGGAAATATATTCAGCGGGAAAATATTCCTGTGGTCAGTTTATACTTTTCTAAAAATGGTAAAAGGTTTAGAAGCCTTGGTTGTTACCCTTGCACATCTCCTATCGACTCTGAAGTTACCGATATTCAGGGAATTATTAAGGAACTTGAAACTACAAAGCAGACAGAAAGATCAGGAAGAGCTCAAGATCAGGAAGATGCCTATGCAATGCAGAAATTAAGAAGTAAAGGGTATATGTAATGACTGAATTAGCTGTTAAAGTAAGAGAAAAAATAAATATAGTAGTGGTTGGACACGTCGATCACGGCAAATCAACCCTTATAGGAAGACTTTTATACGATACAAACTCCCTGCCTGACGGCGCAATTGAAAAAGTAAAAAAATATCCGCTCAGAACGGAAAACCCTTTGAATATGCATATTTGCTCGATGCCTTTGAGGAAGAACAAAAGCAGGGAATCACTATTGACACTACAAATATCAATTTTTCCACTAAAAAAAGGGATTATGTCATCATAGACGCTCCCGGGCATAAGGAATTCCTGAAAAATATGATTTCTGGAGCTTCAAGCGCTGAAGCGGCTTTGTTAATGATAGACGCAAACGAGGGAATTCAGGAACAGTCAAGAAGGCACGGATATATTCTTTCGCTTCTTGGAATCAAAAAAATATTTGTAATAGTGAATAAAATGGACTTAATCGACTATTCAGAGAATGTTTATAATAATATCAGACAAAATTTTGACAAATTTCTCAGTAATTTAAACATATATCCGATAGAATATATACCTGTATCGGCTTTTAACGGAGAAAATATTACATCCGCTTCAGAAAACCTGTTATGGTATAAAGGTGTTACTATAGTTGAAGCGTTGGATTTAATACAAAAAGATCCTGCGCAGGAAGATAAGCCATTAAGATTCCCAGTACAGGATGTGTACAAGTTTGACCACCGTAGAATTATTGCAGGCAGAGTTGAATCAGGCGCATTAAGAATTGGAGATGAAATAGTCATAAGCCCTTCAGGCAAAACCACAAAAGTGAAATCCATCGAAAACTGGCCCGATTCTTATGATAAAAACTTCGTTTCAGCTGGAATGTCCGTTGGAATTACAGTTGAGGACGAGTTCTTCAATAAACGAGGGGAAATAATTTCACACCGACAAAACAAACCGCAGAAAGGAAACTTATTCAACGCAAATATATTCTGGATGGGCAAGAATCCTCTGGTTAAAGGCAAAACATACAAGCTGAAATTAACCACTCAGGAGATTGAATGCGAAGTGTTTTCTATAAATACGGTTATTGATTCGTCTAATTTAAATGTATCAGAGTCTTTAAACGGCGTTAACAGAAACGAAGTCGCTGAAATTACAATAAAAACAAAAGATGTAATCTGTTTTGACGAGTTTTCGGAATTCAGCGGAACTGGAAGATTTGTTATTGTTGACGATTTAAACGTTTCAGGCGGCGGAATTGTTTTAAAAACTGATGATACACTTAAAAACAGGGTGCTTGAGCCTAAAAGTAAAAGCTTTAAGCCTCGATCAAGACTTGTAACAAAAGCTCAAAAAGAAAAGAAGCTTCAACAAAAAGCGAAAGTAATCTGGATAACAGGACTTTCAGGCTGCGGGAAGAGTGAAATCGCAGTAAAACTTGAGAAAAAACTATTTGAGCTTGGAAAAACAATTTGCTATTTAGATTCAGCGAATTTACGGTTTGGAATAAGCTCTGACCTTGAGTTTAACGAGTCCGGCGTTTATGAGCAAACACGAAGAATTGCTGAAATTGCAAACCAGTTCATCAATAACGGCATTATAACCATTGTGACCTCAATCAGCAGATACAAAAAAGCGCGAGAAATTGCTAAAGAGATTGTGGGAAGCGATGATTATCTGGAATTCCACATAGAAACACCGCTGGAAATGCTTAAAAAGCGGGCTTTGAAGTCATTATACAAACAGGATGGAAACAACGAAGTTGAAATGCTTTATGAAAAATCCGAATATCCTGTATATTCGCTTTACATAGACGATCCCGATTTTAATACCGACGAAAAGGTCGATTTAATTTACAATCAGATCAAAAACATGCTGTAATTTCGGGATTTTCATTCTCAACTTATAAGGAAAAACAATGATTAATGAAGTGATAAAAGTTGCATATAGCGCCTCTGAGGCGATTCTTAACATATATAAACACGTTGACCCTGCTGTAAAGTATAAAAAAGACGATTCGCCGGTAACGGAAGCTGATATTATATCTAACGAGATTATTATCAAAGGGTTAAAAGCCTTTTCTGATTATCCGATACTAACAGAAGAATCCGAAATTGCTTATCAGGAAAGAAAAAGCTGGACAAAATTCTGGCTTGTTGATCCATTAGACGGAACAAAGGATTTTTTGGACAAAAATAATCATTTTACAGTTAATATTGCGCTTATTGAAGATACAAAACCAGTACTGGGAGTAGTTCTTATTCCGGCAGAAAAACTTTGTTACCATGCCGAAAAAAATAAAGGCGCGTTTAAAAATGGCGAAAAAATCTATAATAATTCAACCAGAACAGAATTAACGGGCAGCGACAGCAATTTTCATTCTACAGAAGAAACCAGGGCTTTTTATGAAAAATATAATATACATAATATTAAAAGATATGGTTCTGCTCTTAAGTTTTGTAAACTTGCTGAAGGCGAAATTGACGTTTACGCAAGGTTAAATGGAACGATGGAATGGGATACCGCCGCAGGACACATTATTATGAATGAAGCAGGCTGTAAAATTATTGATATTGAAACGCAAAAAGAGCTTGTTTACAACAAAGAAATTCTTAGAAACAATCACTTCATTGCATGTAGAAATGATCTTAATTTTTAAAAAATAAAGATTTTATTAAATATCTTTATTTTATTATTCTTTTATATTATATTAATAATATAAACATCAATCTGAAGTATAGCATTGTGTCAAATAAAATATTTTACTAATTTTTGTATTAATTTTTTATGTTATATTACTATCTAATAATACTTTTAGTATATTTATTATTAGTAAAGTGCAATTTGTATATGCTCGCTATTTGAAAATGAACTGGAAAAAGTGATATGTTTAATTATTAAGAAAAATATATATACATTCTGGGTAGTAAAAAGTACAAAGGAAAAAAGTTATGGCAATGAATTTAACGCAATCACCAGACAACAAAGGGTTTGATCCAAACAAACCAATGTTCCCGATTAGTGTTGTAGCAGACCTTTTAAAGGTTCACCAAAGAACACTTCGAATTTATGACGATGAAACGATTTTAGTTCCGTCAAGATCACCTAAAAATCGCAGGCTCTATTCTTTAAATGACATAGAAAGAGGTAAATTTATCCAGTACTTAACAAGAGAACTGGGAATTAATCTTGCCGGCATAAAAATCATTATACATCTTTTAAAACAGCAAAAAATTGATCCGGGCAATTTTTTAGTTCATATTAATGAAATTGCAAAGGAAATCAATATTTTAGCTGAAAATACAAATCAATAATAACCATTGCAGACTTAAAATTGAGGGCATTTTGTTAAAAGCAAAGTGCCCTCAATTTGTCGTTTTAGCAAGCCCGTTAAGAGCTCTATACTTGTTTACGAGAATAAATACAGCCGCAATAATTTTGTCTGTAAAGATTATATTTTTCTGCTAATTCCAAACTTTTTTTGAAACCATGCTGTTTTTTAAAATTTTCCTCAATAAACTTGATATCGTATTTTTGAGCAATTTCTGCGCCAATTTTATTAATTTTTTCGCTGTTTTTATGAGGACTTATGGTTAATACAGTTGTGAATCCTTCGTATCCGTTTTGTTTTGCAAATAAAGCGGTTTTTTCAAGTCTTAACTTAAAGCAAACCTCGCAGCGTTTACCGCCTTCTCTTTCGTCTTCAAGTCCTTTTACAGCCCTATTCCATGAATCAGTATCTTCTTTTTCAACTATGATTTTATATTTTTTTATATCAGCAAATTTTATTAAATCGTTCAATCTTTTATTATATTCAAATTCAGGCTGAATATTGGGATTAAAAAAATAACCCGTAATGTCATATCCGCTGTTTATAAGTTTTTCAAAACTATAGCTTGCGCAAGGAGCGCAACATACATGAACAAGCAAAGAATTTTCTTTTATATTTACAGTCATATTATACTAAACTACATATTAATGAATTTTATTATAATTAAAGGGAATCAACCACTTTTTGTTTTAACTCTTCATAAGGTAAAATTCCTTCAATTTTTTTTATGCCGATAACATATGTCGGAGTGCCGTTTATGTTCAAGCTTTCTGCTTTAAGAAGGTCTTGTTTTATTTCTTCATTATAAATTTCTGTATTTTTTACATCCTCTTTAAGTTGTTCAACATCTAATCCTATTTTCTCCGCAAGTTTCAACAAATTTTCTTCGCTCAGATTTTCTTTATTCTCAAACATTAAAGTTCCCATATCCCAAAATTTGCCTTGCTTTTTTGCGGCTTTCGCATAATATATGGCAAGGCAACTATTTTGATGCGGGGCAACTTTAATGTAAGGATTGCATTTAGTGTCAAGCGGGTAATCATGGTGCTCAATTCTGATTTCAGGAACTTCTTTTGAAAGTCTTAGCATCATTTGATTTGATATTGCGCAGAAGGGGCACTCATAATCAGTATATTCCTGTATTACAAGTTTTGCGTTCTCTGCTCCAAGAACATTTCCTATTTCGCCTAATTTATAATAATTTTCAGAAGTGATTTGATTTACTGATTTTTTAGGAGTAAAAGGAGTATAAATGTTTATTAAAACAAGGAAAATTACTCCAATTAAAACAGAAATTCCGGTTATTGCCTGCCATCTTTTGTCAGAAAGAATATTTTTCAAGTCTACAAAGGTGTTTACATATAATTCTTTAAATGAACCTCCTAATTTTGCAAGAATAAAGAAAGTCGCATTTGTAAGATATAGGTTTTGACATAGTATGCAGGCTTTTTCTATTATAAACATTGATATATATAATAATATAAAGCTAAGAATCATCGAAAATGTCGCTAATGTAAATATATAGCTTTTAGGATGTTTAAATTTCTTAAACAATTCAAATTTATTAAATGGAAAAATGGAAATAATGAGAACCAAAATATAAAAGCCCAAACCCCACAAAGCAAAAGGAACGCCTAAAAATCTTGAATATTCTGATTGAGCAACCGCATCACAATCCAGGTATTCATTTATAGCGCAAAAACTTGGTCCGGCTGCCGGATTAAAATTAGTATTATAATAAACCTGAAGAAGAGATATACTCATTATAATCCCGGCGATTGCCACTATTACAAAAGTAAATCTGTTTAATTTATTTAAATCTGTTTCCAACTTTCAAAATTCTCCCACTCTTAGTAAATTAATATGTTATTAATTATATAATATACTTAATAATTTATTAAATATATTTTTAATATTTTTTTATACAAATTAACTTGAGTTGTTAAATAAATAATTTTATAGCTGGCGTAGCGGCTGGCTTAAAGGCATGCGGCTCGCAGGCAAAGCCTGCGAGCCGCATAAAAAATTAAAATAAAATTTAAAGCTATTTCAGCGTTTTGACGTTAAGATGAAAAATTCTTTTTTTTAGAGTTGCTCTATATCACAACCCAAAATGTTTTATAATAAGCTTAAACCCTGTGAATATGATTTATCGCTAAATCCCTTGTACAAAGCCTTAATTTTATGGATAATTAATATTAACGTATATAATAAATTTTAAGTAAAAGTAATAAAGAAGAAATTTAATAGTGGTTCTGGTAAATTATGCTGACCGTAAACTAACCTGTAAAATCGTATATTACGGAACAGGCGAAAGCGGTAAAACAAGTAATCTTTCATATATTCATAATACACTTGATTCCACAATCAGGTCAGATATGACGTGCCTTGAAGGATTGAACGAAAGAACGCTTTTCTTTGATTTCCTGTCAATAAATCTGGGCGATGTGAAAGGATTTAATACCACTTTCAGCCTTTATACAACACCGGGTCAGATGGAATACAACGCCGCAAGAAAAATAATCTTAAATGGAGTTGATGGCGTGGTTTTTGTAGCTGATTCATCGCCAGATAGAAGAAACGATAACATTATAAGTTTTAAAAATATGATGGAAAATTTTAAAGAATTTAATTTGCTTCCTGAAAATGTGCCTGTTGTTTTGCAGTATAACAAACGGGACCTTCCTAATCTTTTAAGCTTTGAAGACCTTGAAAACGATTTAAATAAAGCCGGTTTTCCCAGTTACGAAGCTGTAGCAATTGAAGGCAGAGGAGTTTTTGCCACGTTAAAATCTGTAAGTAATTCAATTTTGAAAAACTTGCAATAATTTAGTCAGTCTTTAGTATTTAAAGGAAATAAGCATAAAATGGCTAATTTGTTGAAATATATTGATAAACAAGATGATAATGATTTTTTAAATCTGAATTCCCAGAGTAAAATTATTATATTCGTTTCCATCCTAAGTTCGGCTTTAATAGTTGGTGTGGCATGGTTTGTAATTAATAATACTCAACAGACGATCCTTCAAAGTTATCGCAATTTCGGCAGTATGCTTGCAAAAACCTTTGCAATCGAAGCTGTGGATTTTATAAAAAATTGTGATGATGTTGAAAATCGTATAAAACTTAAAAAACATGCTGAAAATATAATTGCCCAAAGCGAAGATATTTCTACAATCGTTTATATGAATAATAAAGGAGAAGTTTTATTATCTGAAACCTCTGTAAATAAAAGCTATAACAATCAAAATAAAGCTGATATTAAGGTAAGTCAACCGTTAACCATAGAACTTAACGGGGAAAAACTGGTTATAGGTTCTATACAGCTTGATTTAACCGGACACACAATGAATATTGTGGGCAAAGCGACAAGAAACCTTATGATCGCTGTATTTACAATTGCATGGCTGCTTTCAATAGCGGCGGTATTTATTAATACAATGCTCATAACCAGACAGATCAAGCTTTTGTCAGAAGGAGTAAAAAAAATCTCCTCAGGGGAATTCGGATATAAAATCAAATCAAAAGACTTATGGGGAGATATTAAGCGGCTTTTTGAATCCTTTAATAATATGTCTGTCAAGCTTAGACAGTACGAAGAAAAAAATATTGACCAGTTAACATACGAAAGAAACAAGCTTGAAGCGGTATTAATGAGTATTGCAAACGGTGTTATAGTTTGCGATAGAACAGATACGGTTGTGCTTGCGAATAATGCGGGTTTGGATATGCTTAAAATGAAAGCTAAACAGCTTATATCTACAAAAATAACTGAATTTTATGACACTAACGGTAATTTATGTTTTATTGAAAAGGTAAAAGAGTTTAAAGACAAGCCTTATGAGAATAATGAATCAAGAAACCTTGAATGTCAGGTGCAAATTGACAAAAAAATTCTCAAAACCATAATTTCGCCGCTTTTCACAATTTATAACGAATATCTTGGTTATGTTATCGTACTCCACGATATAACTAAAGAAGCCGAGATTGACAAGATGAAAAATGCGTTTATTTCTAATGTAAGCCACGAATTAAGAACCCCTGTAACAGTCATAAGAAGCTATATAGACACTTTGTGCAATTACGAGGAAGAATTTGACGAAAAAACAAAAAGAGAATTTATTTCTGTAATAGACCAGGAATCCAGCCGACTAAACAGAATGGTTAACGATATTCTTGATTTTTCACGACTTGAAGCCCCTAATATTAAACTGGAAAAAGCATTGTGTGAAATAAAACCCATTTTAGAGCTTTCCATAAGCTCGATGAAGGTTATTGCGGAGGAAAGAAACATAACATTCTCGATAATAACAGAACCTGATTTGCCTAAAGTGTTTATTAATGCGGAAAGCATTGAAAGAGCATTGAAAAACCTTTTGTCCAACTCGATAAAATACTCTCATGAAAATGGAAGAGTTAAGCTAAGAGCGGAGATAGACAGAACAGGCAATTATTTACAGGTTTCCATAGAAGATAATGGCGTTGGAATTCCGAAAGAACATCTTGATAAAATATTTGACAGATTTTACAGGGTGGAAAACAAGGTGCATTCTGTAAAAGGAACGGGTCTTGGATTGCATCTGGTAAAAATAACAATAGAAAAACATCATGACGGAGAAGTTTTTGTTGAAAGCAAGCCTGGAGAAGGCAGCGCCTTCGGCTTTAAACTTCCTTTAAACGCTGAACTTGCTGTTAGTATTGAAGATAAAAACAAAATTTCCGGCGAAGAAATTATTAATTAACTCGAATTGCTAAATAATTTTTTTAATCGTCATTCTGAGGGTTTTAACCCGAAGAATCTTGTTGCATTCATGCCATGAGATCCTTCGCTTCGCTCAGGATGACAGTTTTTACGCTCAGGATGACCTTGAAAATTAATGAATCACTGTACTAGTGCTCTGACCGATTAATTATTAAGGATAAAGTCTATTTAATTTTATTCTTGCATCATTTTTTGTAAACCTCCATTTAACGCCAATATTCT
>JAKLDH010000075.1 GCA_022703625.1 Cyanobacteriota bacterium
TGCTGGCGGTATTTCGGTTTTAGCTCATCCGGCATGCTGTTGGAGCTTGAATCTGGAAAAAATGGTTGAAGAGCTTATTTCTTATGGGCTGGACGGGATAGAGCTATATTATCCTTATGTAAGACACAGAAAAATTGTAAAATTTCATTCAATAAAGAAAATTGCAGAAATTGCAGAAAAAAACAATCTTCTTATAACCGGCGGAACTGATTGCCATAGCGAAAAATTGGACGCTATATAAAAATTTTAAATATACCAATTATTAAAAAAATCGGCAAATGAAAAAGATGATTTTTGCAAATCCTTAATTATACCAATCAATTTAAAAAACCGTTAAGTAAAAAAGAGGGCTTTTGTAAATCCTTAATTAGCAGCTTTTTAATCAATTAACGAAAACTTATTTTGATTGGTATAGCAATTTAACAAAGACTTTTTATATCTTTTAATTTATTCTCAACTATTTCAAGCATTTTAGTCCTGTAATTGGCAAGATTTTCCTGCGTTCCCGCTTCAAATCGCAGAGTGAACACAGGCTCTGTATTGCTCGCTCTTATAAGAGCGAATCCGTCTTTAAACACAAGTCTTACACCGTCAATAACGATTACTTTTTCAATTTTATTGTTGAATACATCCGGTTTTAAAGCAAATTCCTGCTGCAATTCCTGAACTATCCTGTATTTATGCTCATTTGGACAAGGAGTTCTTACTTCTTCCGAAGTAAATGTTTTTGGGAAAGAATCAATAAACGAAGATACTGAAAAATCAGGATTTTCAGCTTTTTTTTGGGAAATTACTTCTATAAATCTGCATCCGGCGTAAATAGCGTCATCATAGCCGAAATAACGGTCTTTAAAGAAAATATGACCGCTCATTTCTCCTGCCATGAGGGCGTTTTCTTCTTTCATTTTGCTTTTTATAAATCCATGCCCTGTTTTCCACATTATTGCCCGACCGCCATTTTGCTCGATCGTATCATACAGAATCTGAGAACATTTGACTTCCGACACAAAAACAGGAGTTTCCTCTTTTGTTTGTTTAATAATATCCAGAGCGAATATCAGCATAAATCTGTCGCCTGCAAGGCTGTTGCCTTTGTCATCAACAATGCCGATTCTGTCGGAATCGCCGTCAAACGCAATTCCGAAATCCGCATTGGTTTCCTTCACTTTAAGTTTCAAGTCTTCAAGCGTTTCAGGATCGCTGGGATTAGGGTGGTGATTAGGAAAATCTCCGTCAGGTTCAGAAAAAAGCTCTATTACTTCGCAGCCCATTTTTCTGTATAACTCGGGAGCGACAATTCCGCCTGTTGCGTTTGCGCTGTCAACAACGACTTTCAGACCGTTTCCTGCTCCCTTAAACTCATTTTCATAAGTTTTTATATATTCAGAAATTATATTATATTTTTCAGATTTTCCTTTTTGCGAAGCAGGAGGGAAATTCCCGATTTTTGTAAGCTCTTTTAATTCCGCTATATCGTGTTCAGAAAACGATGTTTTATTATAAGTCATTTTAATCCCGTTATATTCAGGCGGATTGTGGCTTGCGGTAACTATAAGAGTTCCTATAACCCCGGGAATTTTATATTCCGAATAATATCCCATAGGCGTCGGGCAAAGTCCCATCTCGTAAACATTTAATCCGCTTTCTACAAGTCCTTCTATAAGAGCTTTTGTTAACTCAGGAGAATGCTTTCTTGCGTCGTAACCTACTGTTACCCACTTGCCCCGAATCAAATTTGCATTGTTTTCTTTGATTGACAGGTATTCAGTATAAGCTTTACCTATTATTTTATAAAGTTCAGGAGTGAAATCTATTCCTACTTTTCCTCTGATATCATTTTTTCCGAAAATTATTTCATTAAATTCCAATGTCATATTAATTTTACCTCTGTTTGATTATTTTGGTTATAGAATATCACAAAAATGCAATTAAAAGTTAGCCATACTTGCTATAAAGATAAACCGTTTAATGAAAATATTGTGATCTTAAAAAGAAATCAGGAAATAAAAACATGATTTTTGTAAAGCCTTAATTAGCGGGTGTTTCGGCGAAGCCGAAACACCCGCTATCCCCTTACTCAGCCCGCGCCGCCCGCAGGGCGGCGCGGGCTGTAAATATCAGCTTTTTTATCAATTAACGAAAACTTATTTAGATTGGTATAACGCTCTGTTAAGTTAATTTTATGGAATTTATGACCGATAATATTTTTTATGTAATTTTTTAATTAACGCTAAAATCGTCACCCTGAACTTGTTTCAGGGTCTTTCCAGCATGCAAATATAATGCTTATCGTTTCTTCATTTTCTTTTCTTTTTGAACGCAAAAAGAAAAGAACCCGCAAAGCGGGACACTTGGGACTCAATCCAAGTAACATTTCCCTGTGAATGCGCCTTAGGCTCGCAAAAGAAAGAAAAACTGAACCCCAAGTGGACAAGACTGTCAGGGGCAAGCCCCCGAACCCCCTTGCTTACAAATGTCCACTTTTTGTTTTTTTTTTGTTTTTTACATAAAAAATATTATCGGTCTATATCTTGCTTAAGAAAGTAATAGTACAGCTTCTAATTGAATTTATAGAACGATTATAATAAAATTTTTGAATTAGTAGAAAAAATTATCGAGTTAAAATGTCTAAAGTTTCAAAATTACAACAAACAAAATTTGATAAAGATTTGAAAGTTTTTATTGATAATTTATCGAAAATAGAGATTGATTATAAAAAAATTGATAAAAATGATATTGAAAAACTTAAATCAAAAGATAAAACTATATTGTTTTTTGCTATTATTTTTCTCAACTTTTTTGAAGATATTAACCTTAAAAAAATGACTATATCTACAGGTCTTACCGCTAAAACAATAAATTATTTAATAAGTAATAGGCTATCACAACAATTCCTTGAATTTGAACAGCTTATAGACAATTACGATAATTGGCTGGATGAAAGCAAGAATGAAACAACAGGGACTGAATTAACGCAATATTTGAAAAACGGCTTTGATTATATAATTAATAATTATGTTTCAAATCCTGACCTTTATAAAGAAATGCTTGATTTTAACGCTTTAAATTACAATGAAGGAATAGAAAGTATTATAAATCAATTAGATTCTATAAACGAAACTGTGGAAAAGCTTGCGGAAGTTTATGACAAAAACAGCAATAAATGGAAAAAAATAAAAAATATTGATTTAAATAAGCTTGCTATAATGTTTGAATCTTTATTAAATGAATTTTATTCGTTAAATGATATTTTGCAGTTCTTAACCGTTTTAGGAAATGCAAAAGAGATATCTGCCCAAAAGACTCTAAAGTTTATTGAATCAAAAAATTTGTCTGATGAATATGAAGAATTTTTATCGAATTTATGTGATGATAAAGAAGACGAAGATTAATCGGAGAGAATAATTGGAAGAAATATTAAAAGGATTAAATCCTTCACAAACAGAGGCGGTACTAAAAAAAGAAGGCGTTTTAGTAGTTTTAGCGGGGGCAGGAAGCGGTAAAACAAGAGTTCTTACCCATAGAATGGCAATCCTTGCAAATCAGGGCGTAAAACCCTGGGAAATTCTCGGCGTTACCTTCACTAATAAAGCCGCAAAAGAAATGAAACTCCGAATGGATTTTCTCCTCGGCGAAGCTCAGGCAAAACATCTGTGGATCGGTACTTTTCACAGTATTTGCGGAAAAATTTTAAGATTTGAAATAGAAAACTATATTGTTAATAATCAACCGTACAGGTTGAGAAATTTTGTTATTTTTGATGAAAGTGATAGCAACAGCTTGATTAAACAGATAATTAAATCTGAAAATCTTGATGATAAGCTTTATAAGCCTAATATAGCAAAGGGGGCAATAAGCGCGGCAAAGAATAAAATGATTGACGCAGATCGATTCTTAGCAACAGCAAGGGATCACAGAAATGAAAATATCGGCAAAATTTATCAAAAGTATGAAGAACAGCTCAGAATGAATAATGCGCTGGATTTTGACGATTTGCTCGTAGCCGCTGTCAGGCTTTTTGAAAATTGTCCGGACGTTTTAGAGAAATATAAATCAAAATTTAGTCATCTGCTTGTGGATGAGTTTCAGGACACAAATCTTCCGCAATACAGGCTCATAAACCTTTTGTACAGAGGACTTGACGAGGATATTGAAAAAGCGTCAAAAGGCAGAAGTCTTTGTGTAGTAGGTGATATTGACCAGTCAATTTATAGTTGGCGAGGCGCAGACTATAAAATACTTCTTAATTTGCAAAAAGATTATCCCGGCGCTCAATTAATAAAGCTTGAACAGAACTATCGCTCAACCGGCAATATTCTTGAAGCCGCTAATAGTGTAATCGTTAACAATAGAGAGAGAATTTCTAAAAATCTCTTCTCAAACAAAGGCGAGGGCGAGAAAATTACTTGTCAGGAAACAATGGATGAAAATGAGGAAGCCACTTTTATTGCAGACCAGATAAAGGATTTGACTACTTCAAATAAATATTCTTTAAGAGATTGCGTGGTTTTATACAGAACAAATGCCCAAAGCCGAGCAATAGAAGAATCATTCATGACCAGAAAGATTCCTTATACAATGGTAGGTGGCATGAAGTTCTATGAAAGAAAAGAAATTAAAGATATAATTGCATATTTGAAATTAATTTACAATACAAGCGACTCACAGAGCTTAAAAAGAATTATTAATGTGCCGGGAAGAGCAATAGGAGCAACTACTCTTAAAAAAATTGAGGATATTGCCCAAAAATATTATACATCATTATTTTCGATTCTGGAAAGAGTTGAGGAATTTGACGAACTTAGTCCTAAAGTCCAAAAAAAGCTTAAGGAATTTCATTATCTTATTACAACATTGTCAAAATTATCTCAGGAATACATTTTAAGCGAATTTATTTCGTTACTTATTGATAAAATAGGCTATGTAAACGAATTAAGAGATGAAAACACAGAGGAAGCAAACAGCAGGATAGAAAATATACAGGAATTTATAAGCGTGGCAAGAGAACAGGAAGATATGGGGCTTGACACAGAACTCGGGGAATTTCTGACAAGAATGTCGCTTGTAAGTGATTTGGATTCAGTTTCTGACAAAGATGACGCTGTAACAATGATGACGCTTCATTCCGCAAAAGGACTTGAATTCCCAATCGTTTTTCTGGCTGGACTTGAAGAAGGACTTTTCCCTCATTCACGCTCTTTAGGCAAAAATCAAGAAATGGAAGAGGAAAGACGCCTCATGTATGTTGGGATTACAAGAGCAGAAGAAAAGCTTTTCCTTACCTTTACTAAAAGACGCCTTATTTATGGTGATTATAAGTACTTTACGCCTAGTCGTTTCATTGATGAAATTCCGCCCGGGCTTTTAAGCAATAAGGCAAACAATGTTTCTGAAAAAAAAGCATCCGTCTACAGCTCTTTCGGCAAAAGAAAAAATCAGTATAAACTGGACGCGCCTGTACATAATCGTGGTTTTGGAAAAGATTTTAAGCTTCCCGCTTCTATAAAAAATACGACTTCAGCGATTATTAAGGGAAAAGAGCCTGTAAAAGCTATTGAAACGATAGTTTCCGATATAAAAATCGCAAAACCAGTTGAACTAATGGATGCAGGAACAAGAGTATTCCACGAAAAATTCGGTATAGGCGAAATTAACGAGATTATAGAAGTAGGAACCAATCCTATGTATGCTGTAACCTTTGCGCAATTCGGAAAAAGAGTTCTTGACGCGAATTTGGAAACATTAAAAAAGTTTTAGACAATTATGCCACTTTTATTTTAATTTGTTTTTTCACGTTTATGTTATACTAAACGACAAAACTATATGAAAAAAATGGAAATGACAAGCAAAAATAAAATCTTTGAAATAATAGATAATTTTAAAAATTGTAGCGTGTTAGTAATCGGAGATATTATTCTTGACGAGTACATCTGGGGAAAAGCAAACAGGCTTTCTCCCGAAGCTCCCGTGCCGGTGCTTGAAGTCAGTAAATACACCTATACGCTTGGGGGAGCGGCAAATGTCGCCAATAACATAAAAACATTAGGCGGAAAAGTCGTAATCGCAGGAGCGCTTGGACAAGACCCTCAGGCTGATCAGCTTAAAACCATTCTTGAAAAGAATAATATAGACAGTTCATGCCTCGTTAATGATCCTGAACGCCCTACCACAGTGAAATCAAGACTTCTTGCTCATAACAGGCAACAGCTTGTCAGATTTGACAGAGAATCTAAAACGCCTATTTCCCCTAAAACAGAAGAAATTTTATTTAAAAAAATTGAAAAGCAAATTCTTGAAACTGATCTTGTCCTCATTTCTGACTACGCAAAAGGAGTTTTAACGGATTCTTTACTGAAAAAAATTATTGATTTTGCGAAAAAAATAAATAAACCGCTGCTTGTTGACCCTAAAGGGCTGGATTTCACAAAATATTCCGGCGCAACTCTTATTACGCCAAATAGGCTTGAAGCAGAAACCGCTACAAAATCTCCACAAGGGACATTGCCGAAAGTTCTTGCCGAAAAATTGCGTGAACAGCTTGATATTAACTATGCGCTTATTACTCTTGGCGAAGATGGGGCGCTTTTTTGCGACGGGAAAAATATAAAAACAATGCCGTCTATCGCTTCAGAGGTTTATGACGTTACAGGCGCCGGAGATTCCTTGATTTCAGCGGTTTCTCTTGCAATGATCGCTTCCGGCGGAAATCTTGAAATTGCCGTTGAAATTGGAAATTATGCCGCAGGAGTTGCTGTAAGAAAAATCGGAACAACCGCTGTTACCACTGATGAGCTTAAACATATAATAGAAATAAATTTAATGGAAAAGACAATTACGGTATAAAATGGGTAAAATTTTAGAAATAAACGAACTTATAAAAACTATTGCCGGTTTAAAAGCTGAGAATAAAGTTATAGTAACCACAAACGGCTGTTTTGACATACTTCATGCCGGGCATGTCAGATATTTAAAACACGCAAAGGAATTAGGAGATGTTTTAATACTCTGTTTAAACTCTGACAAGTCTGTAAAACGGCTTAAAGGCGAATCCCGACCTTTAAACAGTCAGGCAGACAGGGCGGAAGTGTTGTCATGCCTTAGTTCTGTCGATTATGTGACAGTTTTTGAAGAAGATACGCCTTCTGAAATTCTCGAGAAAATCAAACCGGATATTCACGTTAAAGGCGGGGATTATTCTGAAGAAACATTGCCGGAAGCTGATGTAATCAAAAAAGCAGGGGGTAAAATTCGATTTATTCCTCTTGTAGAAGGGCGATCAACTACAAATATTATAAATAAAATAAATAAATAAATAACGTTCTATTTGAAATTTTTATATTGATTGAATATAATTTAAATTATACTAAACGATAAATTAAATTAATGTGGAATGGTTATAAACAAAGAGAATACTAATATAAAAATCAAATTTTTACTTAATAATAATGAGGAGAAAAAAATTGGAATCCGCAAAACCAAACAGGTTGCCTAAAGGAGTGGGAAAACGCATTATTGAAACCTTAAGAAATCAGGAATTTCAAACTGATTATGATGTATCGGTCATGCCTGATCTTGAGGAAGAAAAGATTGAAACCGCAAGTTCTTCTCCTGAAGAGGATGAACAGGATATTTACATTAATAACAGCTATGTTCAAAACGAATTTGAATCGGAATTAGAATGTGAACCGGAGCTTTGTGAAGAAACTTCGGAAATAAATTATTCATGTTATGTTGAGCCGCCTGTTTCTCCTAAAAAAGAAAAGCAAACTTATGAAACATATCAAACGCAGGAAAATTACGAGAAAAAAGAACAGGGAATTCAGGGAATATCAGATATTGATACGCTTTTAGGTCTGATTTCCAAGCTTCCGTCAGGAGTAACAAAACAAACCGGCGCATTAATTATCAGACAGACAATGGAAGCGATTGGAATTTCCATGAACAAAGTGCTGGGCGACGCTCAATCTGTTCAGGAAGAGCTTGAATATAATATCAAACATAATATTAATATAATTGAAGAATACCGGACTAAAATAAAGATTCTGGAACAGGAAATATTGAAATATAAGAAAAAAGCTCATGAACTGGAAGATATAATAAGCCTTTTCATTCTTTCAGAGTAATAAAATTCTTTATTAATTGCCTGATAATATATGCCGCCATAAAATAACCCGCTACAGGCGGCACAAAAGAGGCGCTGCCGGGTGAAAATTTTGTTATTTCGGCAAGTTCGCCGTCAGCTTGTCTGATGGTTAAAACAGAAGCTCGTTTTTCTGTTTTAATAGGTTTTTCTTTGCTTGCAACAGCCGGTATATCTTTTTCAATGCCTCGTTTTTTCAATTGATAAACTACATTTTTGGCAAAAACGCATTTTTTTGTGTCAATTTCTGAAATATCCGCAAGATAAAGCTCCTCCGGTTTTATTCTATTACCCATTCCCAGACTGGTAATAACCGAGATATCCTTTTTCCGGCATATTTCTATCAGCTCGATTTTTGATTTTAAAGTATCTATAGCATCAGCAACAAAATCGGTTTTTTGATCAAGAATTTTCTCGATAATACGGGCGGATACGAACTCATTTATTTCTGTAACCTTTATATGAGGATTTATTTGGCTGATCCGTTCTTTAAAAAGAGCGGTTTTAGGTTTTCCTATGTTGGGAATTAAAGCTATAAGCTGTCTGTTTATATTGGTTTCAGATACAGTATCAAAATCAACAATAGTGATATTGCCGACGCCGCTTCTTGCGAGAGCTTCTGTCGCATACCCTCCAACCCCGCCAAGTCCAAAAACAACAACATGTTTTTTAAACAGCTCAGCTTGAGCCGTTTTTCCCCAGAGGCGTTCATTTCTATCATAAATATTGGTTAATATTGAATCCATAAGCAAAATTTATTTTTAAAACTATATCTTTTAATTATTATAAATTATTTTTAGCGCTGTTCAAGTTGTACTTAACAGACAAAAAATTTTCAGCTCTTATTAAATTTTGCCGAACGAGCGAAGCGAGTGAGGCAAACAAACAACAAAATCCCCTTCCCTTTGAAGGGAAGGGGTTGCGGTTGGATAGATAAAAACCTGAAAACTTTTTGTTACCTGCTTATCAGGGCGAACTCTTAGGTTCGCCCCTACTTTTAATTATACATTGATTGCAACTTTGTATAATTTTCAAGATAGTTTTCTACCATTCTTTTTTCTGAAAAATTATCTTCCACATGTTTTCTACAGGCAAAACGATCAATTTTATCAATATCTTTAACCCTTTTAATTAAATCATCTATGTTTTCTTCAATATATCCTGTAACTCGATCTTTAATCACCTCTGGAATAGAACCCATATTTAATGCCAGCGCCGGAGTTCCGCAAGCCATTGATTCCGCCATTGTAAGCCCGAAAGGTTCGGGCCAGGTTACAGCATGGACTAGTGCATGAGCATTTTTTAAAAGCTTAACCTTCGCCTGATGACCTATTTCACCTATAAAAATTATTCGCTTATCGTCAATAAGAGGTTTAATCTGGTTTTTAAAATATTCAAAATCTGTTTTATCAATTTTTGCGGCGATAATTAATTTCCATCCGGTTTCTTTTGCAAGTTTTATAGCATGATGCGTTCCTTTTTCAGGCGAAATTCTGCCTAAATAAGCGAGATATGGATCATTAATATCTGGTTTTGCCTGAAACTCAAAGTTATTAACCATAATGCCATTGTAAACAGTTGAAATATAGTTTAAATTTTTATTTCCGTTTCTTTGAGAATCACTTATAGAAACAAATGGCAGGTTTTTATACTTATTATATATTTCTATTTCTTCTTTTAAAATAAATGCGCCGTGTAAAGTAGATAACATCGGGGCTTTTAGTATTTTATGGTATGGAAGCATAGATAAACCGCAATGATTATGAATTATATCAAATTTATCCGATATTTCTATTGCCATAGCTGCGCTCATGCTTTCATAAAGTGCGGGCATTTCTGAATTCATTGATCTTAGGTTTTTTTCTATAGGAGATATAGTTTTTACAGGTGTTTCAGATGACTTTGACGCTATTAATGTAACATCATGACCTCTTTTAGTTAACTCATTACATAAAATATGAACAATCAATTCAGTTCCGCCATAAGTTTTTGGCGGCACATCTTCCCATAAAGGCGCAACCTGTAATATTTTCATTTTTTTCTCCTAAATTTTACATAAAAAATAATTATGCTCTTAATTAAAAAACTATTTTTGTATAATTAATTCAATTAGTTTGTATGGCAATAGATAGGATAGTTTATTAAACTTGAGTTGCTATACCAACCCAAATAAGTTTTCGTTAATTTGTTAAAAAGCTAATATCTATAGCCCGCGCCGCCCTGCGGGCGGCGCGGGCTAGGTAAGGGTATAGCGGGAGTTTCGGCTTTGCAACATGAATGAGTTAAAACTCCCGCTTGCGCAACAAAACTCCCGCTAATTAAGGATTTATAAAAATCCTCTTTTTTATTTAACGGTTTCTTTTTCACATAGAATGTGTTTTATTAAAACTTATTTTAGCGCGGTTTTTTCTCTTTTAGGGTTATATCCAAGTTTTATAAGCGTTGCTTCAAGCGAACCCAAAGCTGTGATAATATCTCGCTCAGATACAAAACCAAGATGCCCTAATCTGAAGATTTTATCCTGAAGTTTGGATTGACCGTTAGCCGCTATAATATCGTAGGTCTTGCTTAAAGTTTTTCTTATGTCGGGAACGCTGATTCCGTCCGGCGGATAAACTGATGTAATCGCTTTACTTCCAATACGATCATCTTCAACAAACAATTTAAGCCCTAAAGCGCGCAACCCTGTTCTCATTTTCATCGCAAGATCGGCATGTCTGTTGTAAATATTTTCAAGCCCTTCTTCTTTCATCATTCTTAGCGTTTCTCTTAAAGCCACGATTAATGAAACATTCGGCGTATACGGCGTTGTGTCTTCCGCAACGGATTTTTTGCAAGCTCCAAAATTAAAATAAAAACTTGGATTTTTACAGTTTTCGTAAACTTCCCATGCCTTTTTGCTGCAAGCAAGAAAAGCAAGTCCGGGAGGAATCATAAACCCTTTTTGGCTGCCGGAAACTATGACATCAATTCCCCATTCATCCATTTTAACCGGTATAGCTCCAAGACTGGTAACTCCATCCACAATTGAAACAGCTCCATGCTCCTGAACTATTTTGCATAAAGCCTGAATATCGTTTGTAACCCCTGTGGAGGTTTCATTATGGATCATTGTTACAAATTTAATTTCTTTATTAACGTCCTGATCAAGTCTTTGTTTTAAAACAGCCGGATCAGAAGCCTGCCCCCATTCAGAGTCGATTTTTTCAACATCAGCGCCTTTCATTGCGGCAATTTCTGCCCATCTTTTGCTGAAGTTTCCTATTACAAGACTTAAAACTTTATCTCCAGGATTTACCAGATTGAAAATTGCCGCTTCCATCGCGCCTGTTCCGCTGGCAGTGTAGACAAAAACATCTTCTTTTGTCTGAAAAAGCCATTTTAAATTCTGATAAACTTCTTTCATAATCGCTGAAAATTCAGAACTTCTATGCCCTATCGGGTGTTTTGCCATCGCAAGCAAAGCGGTTTCGGGTACCGGAGTCGGTCCTGGAATCATTAAAAATAGTTTGTCTTTCATTTTCTTCCTCCTCTTCTGGTTCTACTCCAATATTTTTTCGTCTGTGTTGTAATTGTCGACATAATCTTATTTATTTGCGATTTACGCCCCAAGGGTCCCTTAGCCAAAATTTAACTAAAAATATGCCTATAATAAAGGCTATAAGTCCGGCAGAAATAATAACTATTTCATCAGGCGTCATTCTTTGCTCCTTTTTGTTAAATTCATTCTTGCTCATTTTCATCCTCTGGATAGTAAGTAAATTCAAAACTTCCGATTTTTACTGTATCGCCTTCCTGAATCCCTTGTTCTTCAAGGGCTTTGTTTACTCCCATTGCGTTTAAAATGTTCATTAAGCGGTAAACAGCCGAAGTGTTTTTTAAATCTGTAACTGAAACAAGTCTTTCAACTTTTCCGCCTTCTATTTTAAACATATTTTTTTCTTTTATAACTAAAAAAGCGCTGTCATCGTGATCAAAAGCGGTTTTGTCTTCCGCTACTTCTATATTAAAGCTTGGCGGCGGAATTTCTCCCACTTTTTGGATAAGGTAGTTAACCAGTTCTTTTGCGCCTTTTCCGGTTGCGGCAGAGATTAAAAATACGTCATAACCCATTTCTTCAAATTTTTGTTTAAGCATTTCAACTTTTAATTCATCAGCGGCGTCAATTTTATTAAGAACAACCACCTGTTGAATTTCAGTTAATCGTCCACCGTATTTTTTTAACTCATCATTAATTATTTGAAAATTCTCCAGTGGGTCATCTTCAAGCATATCAAGGAGGTGAACAAGGATTCTTGTTCTTTCAACATGTCGAAGAAATTCATGCCCAAGCCCGATGCCTTCGCTTGCGCCTTTAATCAATCCGGGAATATCAGCAATCACAAGACCGTCCCCATCAGGCTTTTTAACTATTCCAAGATTAGGAATCAGTGTTGTAAAGGGATAATTGGCTATTTTAGGCTTTGCTGCGCTTATTACGCTTATTAATGTTGATTTTCCGGCATTAGGCATACCTAAAAGACCAACGTCAGCTATAAGTTTTAATTCAATTTCAATTTCTCTTTCAATTCCGGGCTCACCGGGCTCACAAAATTGCGGAGCTCTTTTTACAGAAGTCGCAAATCTTGCATTTCCTCTTCCTCCTCTTCCTCCTTGGGCTATAAGAAGTTTTTGACCGTTTAAAACGAGGTCGCCAATTATTTTACCGGATTTACATTCTTTAATTATGCTTCCACAAGGAACTTTTATATATAAATCTTCGCCATTTCTGCCGTGTTGATCTTTTATTTTCCCATTTTCGCCGTTTTGCGCCGGAAATATCGATTTATATTTAAAATCCAGAAGCGTTGAAAGATTATTGTCGGCTACAAGATAGACATCGCCGCCTTTTCCTCCATCTCCTCCGGCAGGACCGCCTTTGTCAACGTATTTTTCTCTTCGCCAGGCGACCATTCCATTACCGCCGGAACCTGAAATTATATTAATTTTCGCTTTATCTATGAACATTTTATATCAAATTTTTATTGTTAATCTTTAATATAATAACGCAAAGCAGATTTAATTAAATATTTTTATTTATACTGATATTAAAAAGAAATCGTTAAATAAAAAAGGCTGTTCTTGAAAGGTCTTAATTAGCGGGAGTTTCGTTGCGCAAGCGGGAGTTTTAACTCATTCATGCTGCAAAGCCGAAACTCCCGCTATACCCTTACTCAGCCCGCACCGCCCTGCGGGCGGCGCGGGCTATAGATATTAGCTTTTTAGCAAATTAACAAAAACTTATTTGGATTGGCATAAAAACTTTTTATTACTTATTTACCTACATAACTCGAATTGCTAATTAGTCGAAACGCTGAAATAGATTGAAATTTTATTTTAATTTTTTATGCGGCTCGCAGGCAAAGCCTGCGAGCCGCATGCCCTTAAAACGGCGTAGCGGCTGGCTTCGCC
>JAKLDH010000076.1 GCA_022703625.1 Cyanobacteriota bacterium
ATTTATTTTTGCGAGATTTTTTAGTAAATTCAATGGGTCGAGCGAACCGCCAACAGCGGTTCGCTCGACCAAAAACAATCTTTAGCCCCCTCTCCCAATGGGAGAGGGGGTTGGGGGTGAGGGGATTTTGGACTGAATTTATAAAAATGTAGGGGAGCAAGAGGGTATAGCGGGTGTTTTGCCAAAGGAGCATGAATGAGTTAAAACTCCCGCTTGCGCAACAAAACACCCGCAAATTAAGGACTTACAAAAATCATCTTTTACATTTGCCGATTTATTTTAATGATTGGCATGGCGAAAAGTCTTTTAACCCGTAGATTAAATTAACTATTGATTATCTTTTTTATTAAGTTTCTTGCCGCATTTATTTAAAAGCAAAACAACTTCATTAATATCAGGATCGTCGGTAATTTTTGCCGGTTTTTGAGCTGATTCTACATTTTGCAGTACATGTAATCTTGCGCCATTTTCTGCTCGAAGAGAATTTTCAACTTCTGTTTGCAATTTTGTGGCGGCTTGTATTTTTTTTGTCAAATCCGGCAGAATTTTTACGTTAAGATTTAATTGTTTTAACATTTCTGCCGCCGCTTCTTCTCTTTTTTGGGCTTTAACGAGTTCTTTAACGTCTTCTTCGGGAAGCCATTTCTTTTTAATAAAAGGTTCATAAGTAAAACTGATCGGTGTTTCTTTAGAAATACAAAAATCTCTGTCTGAAAGCGCGGATTTAACGCCTTCCATCATTTCTTTTTGATCTTTACAACCCACAACTTCCACAGCGCTGAAAGACATTGCTTTTTGAGCAATGTAAGGCGGAATAATTCCTGTTTTGTTAATCATTAGCATTTTCCCCTTTTATTTTATCAAATAAAATTTGTTTTATTATATTCTTTAAAAACCTTAAAAAATAAAATTGCTATATATTGTCACCTTAAAAAGAAATCAGGAAATAAAAAAATGATTTTTGTAAAGCCTTAATTGGCTGGGTTTTCGGCTTCGCCGAAAACCCAGCCAATACTATCTTTAAGGGGCGGGCGGCTTCGCCGCCCGCCCCTTCTGTAAAAACAACTTTTTATAAATTCCTGAAAACTTATTCAAAATACAATAATAAAATTCTTTTGTTTTTAAAGGCGCGCATAAAAACATTATAAAGCCGCAACAGCGGCATTTTTCATTGTTTCAACCGACGCTTCTTTTCCTGTCCATAAAGAAAAACTTTTTGCTCCCTGCAAAACCAACATGTCAAGTCCATCAAGCGTTTTTAAGCCTCTTTTTTCAGTTAATTCAAGAAGTTTTGTTTTTCGTGGTCGATAAACTATATCATATACAAAAGCGCCTGTTTTTAATGAATCTATTGAATAGGCGCTTAAAGGAGAAATCCCCTCGAATTTACCCTGCATTCCTACAGGAGTGGTATTAACAATCAAAGAACAATCTGATAAGTCCATATTTTCCTGTGGAATTAAATGTTTTAATTTTAACCCGCAAAAATTTTTCCCGGATAAATTTATAAGTTCTTCTGCTTTTACCTGATTTCTTGCGATAATTTTAATGTCGTTTATGTTAAGAGCAACTAATGCAGATATTACAGCTCTTGCCGCTCCTCCTGATCCAAGAATTACAGCTTTTTTTCCTGTTATATTCCCAATTATATCTTCTGGAATTGATTTTATAAAGCCGTAAGCATCAGTATTAAGTCCGTTTAAATTGCCTTTTTGGTCTATTATAACCGTATTTACGGCGCCAATTAAAGTTGCCGAAACATCTATGTTATCTAAGTATTTCATAACACACACTTTATGAGGAATAGTTACATTGAATCCTTTAAATCCAGAGTTTTTTAAGTAATTAATTTTAACTTCCAATTCTTCAGGACGGGTTTCTAACGGTTGATAATCCCCTTCAATGCCGGTTATCTTGAGAGCGGCATTATGCATAGTCGGAGAAAGTGAATGCGCAAGGGGATAGCCTATAATTCCAAGTTTAATCATTGATTTACCTTTATTTTTAAATTATTGCCGATAATTTTATTATATTTTAATACAATAGATTAATTCAAAAAAGCAGGGTAGAGAAAAAGTATAGGGCGCCTCTAAAAATAAAAGAATTTTATTGTTTATATCTACCCACAAACCCCAACCAAATTTCATGAAAAATTCAAAAAATTGAGTTTTTAGAGGCGCTCATTAGGCTTTTTTTAATAAAGTGTTTAATAGATTTAAATTGAAATTTGATTTTTAATAAATAAGTTATACAAATTGAAAAGAAAAAAGCATGAAAATTTTATATTGCGAAGATTTTACAGGAGCTGCTTTATATTCTCTGAAAAAGGCTCTCCCGTTTTTGAAATCTGAATTGAAAACAGATATTATAAGCGTAATTGAAACAGGTTTTTTACCTGATATGACAGGTTTTTTGCCTACATACCATGCTTATGTTAACTTAGCTAAAAAAAATAAATCTGAAAATTTAGAAAAAATAAAAAGTTTTTTAACAGAAAACAATGTGATAGTAGAAAATATATTTTATCCCGAAGGAGATACCGCTGACGAAATTTTTAAACAAATAAAAAAAGGAAATTACGATTTAATTATAGCCGGCTCTAATTCCAGAAAGTTTTTCAAAAAATGGCTCGGCAGCGTAAGCGGGAAAATAGCGGAAAAATCTCCTATCCCTTATTTTATCGCCAAAAAAAATGAACAACAGGATGAAAATTTTATAGCAGAAAAAAAAGAGATTATATTTGCGGTTGACGGAACTGAAAATTCTTATAACTGCGTAAAAAAAGCAATGGAAATTTTAAATCTTGATAATTTAAAAATAGAAATTTTGTATGTAAAAAAAGGATCAGAAAATTTCCCGCCAGAAATTTTATCGGATAAAGAATGGCTAAAAATAATTTTAAAACAGGAAGAACAGCTTGCAGAGGAGATTATAAATAATGTTTCTGCTATTGTGGAGGAAAAAGGGTTTAAAATAGATTCAAAAATAATACTTGAAGGATTTCCGGCGGGTGAAACAATAAAATACACGCAAAAAAACGCAAAAGACCTTATTGCGCTAGGCTCGCATGGCAGAGAAGGACTGGCTTCATTACTTCTTGGCAGTGTTAGCAGGGAAATCCTTAATAATATTAATTGTCCGGTTCTTATAATACCGACTAAAAAGGAAAAAGATTTTCTGATTTGAACCAAATTAAAATCAAACAAGTACTCTTTTTATTAAGTAACTTGAATTGCTAAATAAATAATTTTATATTTGGCGTAGCGGCTGGCTTCGCCAGCCGCTACGCCGTTTTAAGGGCATGCGGCTCGCAGGCAAAGCCTGCGAGCCGCATAAAAAATTAAAATAAAATTTCAATCTATTTCAGCGTTTCGACTAATTAGCAATTCGAGTTAAGTAGGTAACAAAAAGTTTTCAGGTTTTTATCTACCCAACCCCAACCCCTTCCCTTCAAAGGGAAGGGGCTTTTGTTGTTTGTTTGCCTCACTCGCTTTGCTCGTTCGGCAAAATTTAATAAGAGCTGAAAATTTTTTGTCTGTTACTTAATATTTAAGTTGGAACTGATAAATTATCGAAGAAGTTAAGATAAAAATTTCCATGGCTCATTTGAATTAGATAAAACGATTTCCTGATATTCGGCTTTATCTATATTAAGGCTTTTTATTTTTATGTCAGACTGTTTAGTCTTTTTAGCGTTTTGGGGTTGTTCTTTTTTTTTATCCATGTTTATATCTCTACGATTTGTTTATGGTGGGTGAAAGATTTTATTAACGATTATACTCGGAATGTTTAACAAATACAATTTATAAGAGGATTAGGATGCTTTAGCCCCTTATGCTACAGTTCCTTCAAGTTCAGTTTTTTTAAGCCCAAGGAGCTTTTATATGGACATGTTTCTATAATTAGCCGAAACTGTCATCCTGAGCAAAGCAACTGAAATGACTTGAAATTTTATTTTAATTTTTTATGCGGCTCGCAGACAAAACACCCGCTTAACCAATGTCATGTTTGATTGAAGAAATAACCCGAATTGTTAAACATCCTGCAATTGCCTGAAAAAGAGTATTAGTTTATAATTTAAAAATAATAAAAAATACCTTTTGAGAGAAAACATGGAAACAACGCCCAAAAATAAATTTAAATCACTGATAAAAGAAATCTTTAATCTTCCTGTATGGATAAAACAAATTATTTATCTCGAATTAAAAAAGGAATTTGAAACTGCTGAAATAAAAAGTTTTTTTGATTTAACCACAAAAGACAACTGTTTTCAGCTTTATAGACCTAAATTAACTTATGCGGGAAGAAAAGAAACTGAAAAAAAGACGGGAAAATATCAGGAAGAAGTTTATAATCTTTTAGAAGGCGCTTTTCAGGAATTAAGCATAATTGAAATAGCTATAGCTAATCAATGGAACTTGTATGAATGCGCAAAACACTTTTTAAACGCTATTGACCAGGATTTAATTGTTAAGCCGACATCAACTTTTATAAAAGGAACGGCTCTTTATATGGGAGGAAGAATCAGGCTGGGAGAATATTTTGTTAAAATCGACAAAATAAATATGGAACAGCTTGATGAAGCCCTGAGAAATCAGAAACATCTTGAAGACTCACTTGGCGACAGACCCGGACTCGCTGAAATTCTTATTAATCTCGGCTTTTTAACAAAACATGACACAGAAGGAATATTATTCCTGAAAAAAGACTGCAAAAAGTATTTTAATCCTGAAAATTCAGATTTAAAAAATTAAGGATTGATATGAAACCGGAACTTCTTGTAATGACTGAAAGGGGAGGATTCCCCGAAAAATTTCATTATGGCTTTATCTATGTAATTGATGAAGGCTATAACTGCGCTTTAAAAATCGGGGAAGACGAAAATCTCCTCTACCCCTTTCGTTCTGCGGCAAAACCCTTGCAAGCGTCTGTTTTAATAGATTCAGCGGTTCCTGAATATTTTGATTTTACCGGCGAAGAACTTGCAATTGTCTGCGCGTCTCACACAGGATCAGCTAAACATATTGAAACCGTTGCAAATATTTTACAAAAAATAGGGCTATCTCCTGAATATTTGCAATGTGGAGCCCATATTCCTCTGGATGCAGAGGAAAGACAAAATTTAATTAAATCGGGAAAAGAGCCGTTAAACCTTCATAATAACTGCTCAGGAAAGCATTCCGGAATGTTGAGCGTCTGTATCAAAAACAGCTTGGATATTAAAACTTATCTTGACGAAAACCATCCTCTTCAAAGAGAAATAATGAAAAACATAAAGAAATTATGCATGCTTAAAGAGATTCCGCAAACTGTGTCTGATGGATGTTCGGCGCCCGCGCCTGTTTTGCCGCATTATAATATGGGGATCGGGTTTTTAAATCTTTTTTTAGATGATAAATGCAGCGCAATAAAACAGGCAATGTCTGAAAATCCTTATCTTATGGGAGGGAAAGATCGGCTTGATAGTGAAATAATAAAGGCTTCCGGCGGAAAACTTCTCGCAAAAGTTGCGGCAGAAGGACTTTGTCTTGTGGTGAATATTGAAGAAAAAAAAGTTCTTCTGGTTAAAATAACTGATGCTGATATTAAAGCCCGATCAATTGCTGTTATAGAGTCCTTAAAGAAATTAAAATGGCTTGATGAAGATCAAATAGAGGCATCTGTAGGGCTAAAAAACTTGTTTAACAAGGAAATAAAGAATTTAAAAAATCAAATAGCCGGAGAAATCAAGACGGTATTTGAATTTTGATGAAAAAATTAAAAAATTTGCGTAATAAACTGGATTTCTTTTTAAGACGCAATATAAGATTTTCAAGAAAATATTATGGCAAAAATGAACTAAAAGAGGGGCTTTTCGATCATTTATCAGGTCAAAAACATTTAATAGCGATAGAAAAAGAAAGATTGTATTATGAAAAATATAATCTTGAGTATTTAAAAAACAATTCGACAAAAAGAAATTATCTTGAAAATCTTGCTATTATTGAGTTACTGGAAAATTATCTTGAAATTGATAAAAACAATGTAAAAATTCTGGATATCGGTTCAAAGAACTGGTTTTATGCGCCAGGAGAGTATAATTTCTTTAAATATAACGGTTTTGAGAAAACCATTTGGCTTGACGGCGTTGAAATAGACGCTTTCAGGGTATATTCGGATTTGCGCTCAAGATATGATTATGCCTGTTATTACGCTAAGGGACTTGCAAATTGCCGGTATCTAGCCGAAGACGCGTTGAAACAACAGGGAAAATATGATTATATTACCTGGTTTTTCCCTTTTGTTACAGAAATACCCCTGCTTGAGTGGGGATTGCCGTTAAGCGAATTTAAACCTTCTGAATTGCTAAAACATGCCGCAAACCTGCTTGAGATTGGCGGATCAATGATTATTGTCAATCAAGATAAGCATGAATATTCAATTCAGGAGGAAATGCTTAAAAAATTAAATTTAAATTACATTCAAAAAGGCTCATTTACAAATTCTTTTCTTCAATTTGAGCATGGAAGATATATAATGTTGGTAAATTCAAAATATAGTGATTTGTAAAAGTTTTTGTTAATTGGTTAAAAAGTTGATATTTACAAAAACTATTTTTTTATAATTACAATTTGTGTAAAATAATATTTATTATAAAAAATTAAAAGTAAAAAATGCGGCAAATATTAAAGAAAAAAGTTAAAAGAGCCTGTATATTTAATTATCCTGTGGATATCACCTCACGGGAAAATGCGGTTAATTTTGTTTTAGAATGTATGCAAAATAAACAGGGGCTTCATGTTGTAACAATTAATCCGGAAATAATTTATGCCGCTGATAAAAATTCCGAATTAGCCAAAATAATTAAACAAGCTGAATTTATAATTCCGGACAGCGTAGGAATGATGCTTGCAATAAAAAGCTTAGGCTTTATGAACGCCGATCAAATTCCGGGAATAGAGTTTTCAGAGAATTTAATAGAAAAATGTTCAAAAAAGGGCTATAAAGTAGCATTTTTAGGAGGAAGCGAAGATACAATCAACGCTTTAATAGAAGAATTTGACGCTAAATACCCTGAACTCGACGTTGTTTTTTCTCAAAACGGCTATTTTAATTGCGGAGAAACTGAAAATATAATAAATAAATTAAAAAATACAGAGCCTGATTTGCTTTTAGTGGCTCTGGGTGCTCCAAAACAGGAATATTTCATAAGCAACGCAAAAAAACATCTCGACAAAACAGTTATGATCGGGGTGGGAGGAAGTTTTGACGTCTGGGCAAAAAAAACCAAAAGAGCTCCTGTTCTTTTTAGGCTTTTTGGGCTAGAATGGTTTTACAGATTAATTACACAGCCACAGCGGTTTAATAGAATGTTTCCTGTATTGCCCTTGTTTTTTCTCAGAATCTTGTTTGAAAGGGCTAATTTAAGAAAAGAGTATTAACATGTCAGAAATAAAACAACTAAATGATACGGAACTCAAGGAATTAACCGGATTATCTTATAAATTAAGGGAAAAGTGCCTGACAATGATTCATAACGTACAATCAGGACATCCCGGCGGGACTTTTTCCGCTCTGGATTTAATTCTGGTGTTGTATAAAAAAATAATTTCACAATGCAACGAATGGACTTGCTCGCCTCAATGGGATAAAAGAGATAGATTTGTTCTGTCAAAAGGGCATGCCTCAGCAGGATTATATGCTGTATTAGCTGAATGCGGATATTTCTGCGATGATGAACTTATGTCTTTCAGAAAACTTGGAGCAAGACTTCAGGGGCATCCCAGCTGTAATTGCGTTCCAGGCGTTGAGATTCCGGCAGGCTCACTTGGACAGGGATTATCTATGGCAAATGGGATTGCTCTTTCTTTAAAACTTGATAAAAACCCCGCAAAAGTTTTTGTAATGATGGGCGACGGGGAATTGCAGGAAGGACAGGTCTGGGAAGCGGCTATGTCTTGCGCTCATTATAAATTAAATAATGTAATAGCCGTCATAGATAGAAATCGCCTTCAAATAGACGGCTGTACAGAAGATATAAAGGCGCTTGAGCCTCTTGCCGATAAATGGCGGGCTTTTGGATGGGATGTTTTAAGCGTTAACGGGCATGATTTTCAGCAAATTTATCAGGCTTATCAGGTAGCTGTTAATATTACAAATGAAAAAAATAAGCCTATTATTATTATTGCGGATACAATCAAAGGCAAAGGCGTGTCGTTTATGGAAAATAACGCTGGTTGGCACGGAAAAGCCACTAAAGAAGAAGAATTTACTAAAGCTGTTGAGGAATTAAGAGGAAAATGTTAACTGATAATAAAATAGTAAGCTCCTTAAGACAGGCTTACGGAGAAACATTGGTTCAATTAGGCGCAGAAAACAAGAATATTGTTGTTTTAGACGCTGATCTTGCCTGTTCAACCCAGACAATACAGTTTAAAAAGGCGTTCCCTGAAAGATTTTTCAACATGGGAGTGGCGGAACAGGATGCGATAGGAACAGCGGCAGGGCTCGCTTATTCCGGCAAAACCGCTTTCTTTAGCACTTTTGCTGTTTTTGCGTCAGGAAGAGCATGGGATCAGGTAAGATGTTCCGTTGCGTATCCTAAATTCGACGTGAAAATTGTGGCTACACATGGCGGAGTAACCGTTGGAGAAGATGGAGCAACTCATCAGGCGCTTGAAGATATCAGTCTTATGCGGTCATTGCCTAACATGAAAGTTATAATTCCTGCTGACAGCGTGGAAACAAAAGCTGTTATAAGATATATTGCCGAAAACAAAGGTCCATACTATGTAAGATTAACAAGACCCGCTATGCCGGAGATTTTTGACGCTAAAAAGTATAAATTTGATATGAAAGCAAAGGTTTTGGTAGAAGGAAAAGATATAACTATTGCCACTTATGGCGAAACAGTAGTTGAAGCGTTAAAATGCGCAGAAATGTTAAAAGAAAAAGGTATTTCAGCGGAGATTATAAATGTTCCTGTTATAAAACCTCTTGATGAAGAAACCATACTTAAGAGCGCCAGAAAAACAGGAGCTGTTTTAACTGTCGAAAACCACTCAATTATAGGCGGATTAGGAAGCGCTGTTTGTGAATTGCTTGCGGAAAATCAGCCTTTACCTGTAAAAAGGGTTGGAGTTCGTGATGTTTTTGGACAAAGCGGGGAATATACCGAATTAATGAAGAAATACGGGCTTGTAGCGGAAAAATTTATCGAAGATGCTATGCAACTAATAGAGAAAAAATAAACAAACTGTCATTGCGAGGAGGCGTTTGCGCCGACGTGGCAATCTATCCAAGCTGTCATTGCGAGGAGGCAATTTATCGCCGACGCGGCAATCTATCTAATCAGGAATAAAAAAGATATGAAAGATAAACAATATTACATATATATGATGACAAATTATAAAGAAACAACTTTATACACAGGGGTAACAAATTCCCTTGAAAGAAGAGTTTATGAACATAAAAATAAACTTTTAAAAAGTTTTTCTTCAAAATATAATCTTAATAAACTTGTATATTATGAAATTTATAATGATATTGAGCAGGCTATAATAAGAGAAAAGCAAATAAAAAGTTGGTCAAGAAAAAGAAAAAATGAGCTTGTGAATAATTTAAACGAAAACTGGGATGATTTAAGTGAACGCTGGACAGATTGCCACGTCGAGGCTAAAGCCTCTCCTCGCAATGACATTTGTTCATTAGTAGTTCAATAGGACTTCAATGCGGCGTTGTCATTGCGAGGAGGAGTGAAACGACGACGTGGCAATCTATCTAGCGCAGCAAGAAAACTAAGGTTATGATAAGTAAAGAAAATATAATTCAAAATTAATTAGGAGTTTATATTGGATAAATTAAAAAAATGGCTAACTGATAATGGTTTTATAATTAATAAATATGGAAATGTTTACCCGATTGAGGCTAATGAGCAAAGGGGGTACCGTGTTATGGCTTTTAAAGAAAATGGATTACTAGGTTTTAGGAATACACAAATAAAAAGATTAAAAACCACTTTTTCTGAGGATATGTTTGAACACGATGAAAGGACAATGAATTTAAGGTTAGACCCTAAAAAAGTAAGATTTGAAAAAATAATAAGTATTATTTTAGAATTAAGAGATAAGCTAGAGCTTCAAAAAGAAAATTGACCAGATTGCCGCGTCGAGGCTAAAGCCTCTCCTCGCAATTACAACCCTCAGTAATTTTGTACATAACAAAACTTAAGTTATAATATAAATTAATTATGATAAGACTAAAAAATACAGTAAAAAAATATGGAATACAAAGGGCGCTGGATTGCTCAAACCTGCATATTAAGGTAGGAGAGTTTGTTTTTCTTGTGGGGGCAAGCGGAGCAGGGAAATCTACTCTCATGCGTCTTATGTACAGGGAAGAACTGCCTACAAGAGGTCAGGTTTTTGTTGGCGGGGTTGATGTAGCTAAAATGCATCCTTCTAAAGTTCCGCATTTGCGAAGAAGAATGGGGATTGTTTTTCAGGATTTCAAGCTTTTATGCGACCATAACGTTTTTGACAACGTAGCATTTGTAATACGAGCTCTGGGAATGAGTTCTCGAGAAATTAAAAAGAGAGTCAGAGGCGCGTTAAAAATAGTTGGACTTCCTGATAAAGCAGATGCTTTGCCAACGCAGCTTTCAGGCGGAGAACAGCAAAGAGTCGGAATAGCAAGGGCAATAGTCAATGGACCTTCTCTTTTAATCGCTGATGAGCCTACAGGAAACCTTGATCCTCAAACCTCTATGGAAATTATGGATATACTGGAACAGGTTAATAAGCGTGGAACTACTGTAATCGTTGCAACTCACGATCAGATTATTGTAGATCATTTTAAAAAGAGGGTAATCACTCTTGAACAAGGTAGAATAATTAAGGATATTAATGCCGGGACTTATGGATAGAGAATTTTTAGGCGCGACAATAAATACAGATATAAGAATATTTTTTAGAGTAATAGGAGAAACCATAAAAGGCATAAAAAGAAGCCACTGGATGAATCTTGTTATTATAAGCACTATGGCTGCAATTTTAAGCATATTTGGATGCCTTTTTCGCTCCGGCCTTTTTGTTTCTCATTTTGTCGATGAGGTTGGCAATGCGATTCAAGTTTCAGTTTATGTAAAACCAGGTCATGACGCTAATAATTTAGTGAAAAAATTTTCAGAATATAAAAATATAGAAAAAATAAAAATAATCACACGGGAAGAAGCCTGGAAAGATTTAAAAACGCAAATGGATATTCCTGAAATAAATAACCCGCTTCCTGACACAATAAGAGTCAAATTAAAGGATAAAGCAGAGGTTAAAGATTTTATTAAAACCGTTAAAAATTTGAACTCAGTCGAAGATGTTCAATATGCCGAACAATTTGCGGATAAAGTTATGGGCGTGGGGCATTTTATAAATATAGCCGCTATTGTCATTGTTATTGCGCTTGGAGGACTTACTTTTTCAATTATAAATAACACTATTCATCTTGTAATAGAATCCAGAAAAAAAGAGATAGAAATAATGCGGATGATGGGGGTTTCTGACTGGTACATTAAAGCGCCGTATATATTTCAGGGAATTTTTTACGGTTTTTGCGGAGCATTTTTCGCAGTTATTCCGTTAATTGCGCTTAATTCATACATAAAAAAGTTTGCAGAGCTTTTTTATATAGGAATTGATGCTAACAGCTCGCAGATTGTAGTTTTAAGCGTTTTATTCATGGGAATAGCTGTTGGGGCTTTAGGAAGTATTTTTTCAGTTAAAAAATATCTTAAAGTTTAAATAAAGACTTTATTATATAATATGGGCAATGGAACCTGATTAAAAAAGGAAATAAAAACACATGACACAAATAGCATCTGCGAAAATAAAGGAATTAACCGCTGAAGCCGAACTAATATCAGAAAAAGAAGGGATTTCTCCTGATGAACTGATGAAAAAAGTGGCGGAAGGCAAAATTGCCATATTAAAAAATATTAATCATCGACATATTCTCCCTGTTGGAGTTGGAGAAGGTCTTTCAATAAAGGTAAACGCAAACATTGGAACGTCTAAACAAAGAAGCTGCCTGGAAGAAGAACTGATTAAACTTGAAATTGCGGAAAAAACCGGAGCAGATGCTGTTATGGATTTATCCACAGGAGAAGATATAAACAACACAAGAAAAGCTATTCTGGAGAAAACGAACGCGCCAATCGGCACAGTGCCTATATATCAGATCGGCGTTGAAGCGTTAAACAAGCAGGAATCCTTTTTGGAAGTAGATAAAGACAAAATATTTCAGATTATTGAAAATCAGTGCAAGGACGGCGTAGATTTTATTACTGTTCATTGCGGCGTAACAAGAGATGTGGTTAAATGCATTGAACAATCCGGCAGGATAACAGGAATCGTCAGTCGAGGCGGTTCTATGCATGCTTCGTGGATCAAAAAACATAATAAAGAGAACCCTTTATACGAATATTACGATGAACTGCTTGAAATTGCAAAAGCTTATGACGTAACACTTTCTCTGGGAGACGGGTTAAGACCCGGATGCGGCGCAGATGCCGGAGATAGAGCGCAGGTTGCGGAAACAATAGTTCTTGGAGAACTTGTTGAAAGAGCCAGACAAGCAGGAGTACAGACAATGGTTGAAGGACCGGGGCATGTTCCTCTGAATCTTATTCCTGGAATTATTGAAACAATAAAAACACTTACAAAAGGAGCTCCTTTATATGTTCTTGGACCTTTGGTTACAGATATAGCGCCCGGGTATGACCATATAACTTCTGCAATAGGCGGAACCCTTGCGGCTTTTTCAGGGGCGGATTTCTTATGTTATGTAACTCCTAGCGAGCATATTGGACTGCCAAACGTTGAACAGGTCCGACAAGGCGTAATTTCAGCCAAAATTGCCGCTCATGCCGCTGACGTCGCTAAAGGAAGACAGAGTTCCATTGAAAAAGACAGGCTTATGTCAATTGCCAGAATGAATCTTGACTGGAAAAAGCAGGCTGAATACGCTATAGATAAAGAAGTGTTTGAAAAAATTGATGACGGTCAACCCTGCACTATGTGCGGAGAGTATTGCAGCATGAAACTTTTTAGAGAAACTTCTAAAACCTGAACCGATAATATTTTTTATGTAAAAAGCCGAGAAAAACAAAAAGTAAGCATTTGTAAGCAAGGGGGTTCGGGGGTTTGCCCCTGACCGATATGTCAATTTGACATGTTAGTTTTTCTTTTCTTTTGCGCGCCTAAGGCGCATTCACAGGGAAATGTTACTTGGATTTTGTCCCAAGTGTCCCGCTTTGCGGGTTCTTTTCTTTTTGCGTTCAAAAAGAAAAGAAAATGAAGAAACGGTAAACATGCTGGAAAGATGCTGAAACAAGTTCAGATTGTGTTCAATTTTGATAAATTGCAGACGGGGACTTATCTGAACTACAGGGTTTATTCCCAAGCATGACGCCAGTCTTTATCCGCCAAACTTTTTACTAATTCTTTTTTATTT
>JAKLDH010000077.1 GCA_022703625.1 Cyanobacteriota bacterium
CATATTGTAGTATTTAAAAACAACTTTCTTGTTCATGCCGGCTTAGCTCCCCTGTTTACAATGCTTTCAGTATAATTATTTTACCAAAATTTAAAGGAGCTGTCCATTCTTTTGGGACAGCCCCTTGTTTGTTTGCCTCACTCGCTTCGCTCGTTCGGCAAAATTTAATAAGAGCTGAAAATTTTTTGTCTGTTAGAAGCTGTCTTGTTAAAAAATTTAGTAAATGAAAACCGTCATCCCGAACTTGTTTCGGGATCTTTCCGGCTTTCGGATTATTGCTTATAATTGTTTATTGGATAGATGCTGAAACAAGTTCAGCATAACGTTATTTGGCATATTTCACACGCTGTTAGTTATTTAATTTTCTTTTTTAGCAAGACAGCTTCTAACTTATCGATGCATGAATTGCTTTCTTGGAAATTTATACCAATCCAAACAAGTTTTGGTTAATTTGCTAAAAAGTTGATATTTACAAAAACAGTCTTTTTTATTTAACGATTTCTTTTTAACATCACTATAAATAAACATAAAAAATAAAAATAATTTACTTTCAACTGTTTTTGGGCTAGACTAAACCACAAAGTGTATAAATAGTACTTATTTAAATCTGTATAAAAATTAAAAAAGAGGATAATTAAATGACAAATCAAGCTGTTATGAGTGAATTGGAAGTAAGTAATTTTCAACTAACAGAGGAACAACAGGATATAAGACAATGTGTCAGAGAATTTGCCGAAACAGTGATTGCCCCAAGATCAGCGCAAATTGACGAAGACGCGAAATTCCCGTTTGATATCTATAAAGAAATGGTTGAAAACGGACTGGTATCTTTGCCGTATCCTGAAGCCTACAATGGAGGCGGAGCTGATCCTGTTACTGAATGCATTCTTGTGGAAGAATTATCAAGAGTTGACCTTTCCTGCGCCCTGGCTTGTCTTGTAAATACACTTGGCAGTAAGCCAATCATGCTTGGCGGAACAGAAGAACAAAAACAAAAATATATTACCCGCATAACTTCCGGCGAAAGCCTTTGCGCTTTTGGATTGACAGAAGCTGGCGCAGGAAGCGATTTCATGGGAATTAAAACCAGAGCTGTAAAAAAAGGCGATAAATATATTATTAACGGAACAAAGCTTTTCATAAGTCATGGAAATATTTCTGATATTGTTACTGTTTTTGCAAAAACATCATCTGAAGCAGGTCTTAAAAGCTTAAGCTGTTTTATTGTCGAAAAATCATTCCCTGGTTTTCAAGTTGGCAAAACAGAGCATAAACTTGGAATTAGAGGGTCTGAAACAGCTGAATTAATCTTTGAAGATATGGAAGTTCCCGCAGAAAACCTTATTGCGTCTGAAGGATCAGGCTGGAAACTTGCTATGAATACTCTTGACACTTCAAGACCAGGAGTTGGAGCTCAGGGAGTTGGAGTTGCGCAGGGAGCGCTTGATTTCGCTTTTAAATACGCAAGAGAAAGAGTTCAATTTAATCAACCAATCGGCGATTTTGAAGCTGTGCAGAACATGCTCGTAAATATGGCGATGAAAGTTGAAGCGGCGCGTCTTCTTGTTTATAAAGCCGCAACTTTAGTAACAAATAACGACAAGGCAAAATCTATGTATGCGGCGCTTTCCAAGTGCTACGGCGGTGATATAGCGATGGACGTTACCAATGATGCGGTTCAGGTTCTTGGCGGATACGGATTTACAAAAGAATTCCCCGTAGAAAGAATGATGAGAGACGCTAAAATTACCCAAATTTATGAAGGAACAAACCAGGTTCAAAGAATGGTTGTGTCAAGACACCTTCTTAAAGCTTATAAATAGGCTTTTTCAACCTGAAAGACAATCTATGCATAATTATACTAAACGACAAAACTAATTAACATGAAATTTACGCAAAAACCATTCATAATTATTGGCAGCGGCATTGCAGGGCTATATACAGCAATAAAACTTTCTGAAAAATCAGATAAGGAAATTCTGATAATAACTAAATCGGATTTAAGAGAAAGCAACTCTCGTTATGCTCAGGGAGGCATAGTAGGCGTTTTGCCCGAGAATCTGGAAGATTCAGTGGAATTGCATGTTAAAGATACTTTAGACGCAGGAGCGGGTTTGTCTGATCCCGATGTTGCAAAGTTTATTTCAGAAAAAAGTTCTGATGCCGTAAAAGATTTAATCTTTTATGGAGTGGATTTTGACAAACAGCCCGATGAAAAAATAGAATTAACGCTGGAAGGAGCTCACAGCGTAAACAGAATACTTCATTCCGGCGGGGATGCGACAGGAAGAAGCATTGAAATTGCTCTTTCAAATCTTGTTGAAAACAAGCCGGGAATCCGTATTTACAAAAAAACAATTGCGGTTGATCTGCTCATTGACTCTGAAAACAGATGTAAAGGGGTTATTGTTTTTGATAAAACAACGGGAGAGTACGAAGTAATATTTTCTTCAGCGGTAATTATCGCAACAGGCGGAGCCGGTCAGGTTTACAGCAGAACGACAAACCCTCGTATCGCAACCGGAGATGGAATAGCTCTTGCGTACAGAGCAGGCGCGACTGTTCAAAACATGGAATTTATACAATTTCATCCGACAGCGCTTAATTTTGAGGAAAACGGCTCCAGATTTTTGATCTCCGAATCAGTAAGAGGAGAAGGCGCAATTCTTAAAACGCCGGATGGAGAGCAATTTGCCTGTAAATATGACGAAAGAGGCGATCTTGCTCCAAGAGATATCGTTACACGAGCCATTTTCTTTGAAATGAAAGAAAATGGCTACGATCATGTAATTCTCGACACCTCAAAAATTCCCGAAGAAAAGCTTAAAGCAAGATTTCCGAACATAATAAAAGCATGTGAAGAAAACGGAATAGATATGCTAAAAGGCAGTATTCCGGTATCACCCGCCGCTCATTATATAATGGGAGGAATAAAAACGAGCGTTAGAGGCGAAACCTCATTAACCGGTCTTTATGCGGTAGGAGAAGCCGCCTGCACTTCTTTTCACGGAGCAAACAGACTCGCAAGCAATTCTCTGCTGGAATGTGTCGTTGTTGCAAACGAATTAGCCCAGCTTCTTACCGAAAAAGAATTGTTAATTCCTTCTCAAAACAATGACTGTAAGATAAATTGTCTTATCAGCGAATATGAAAAAAACTATTTTGACTATCAACCTGATGTTTTGGAATTTGTAGAAAAAATAAGAGAAACAATGTGGGAAAATGCCGGTATTATAAGGCATGATGCGGGACTTAGAGAAGCATTAAAAACAATAACCGAACTGAAGCTTGAATTTGACCGGCAATATAAATGCAGAAATGCAAATGAATACGATTTTAGAAATCTTTTAGCTATTTCAGAATTAATAACAAAAAGCGCAATTTCCAGAAAAGAAAGCAGAGGTGGACATTTTAGGGAAGATTTCCCCGAAACCTCTTTAAAAGCCTTTAACAGCTTTATTTCAAAAGAATTAAATTGCGGAATGTTTTTGTGTTTATAGAAGAAACAGAAATTTGTAATGAAAATTTGTTTTAAATAAGTTATAATAATAAAAAAAATCGGAAGGTTTAATAATGACTTTAGAGATAGTAACTTTTATAATAGGTTTTCTTGGAATTTTATTGATGATATGGCAATTGAATCATCAACTTAATCAAAGATTTGATTCCTTCAGCTCTGAATTAAGAGAAGTTGAAACAAGTCTTCGCCATGAAATTAAAGAAGTTGAAACGAATCTTAGAACAGAAATTAAAGAGGTTGAAACGAATCTTCGAAATGAATTTAAAGCTGATCTTAATACTATGGAAATCAAACTTAACACGCTGTTAATGGGATTATTTAGAAGCTATCCTTACGAGAACCCGCCTCGCAAGCAGGATCAAAGTTAATTTTAAGCCATTTATTTTATACAGGGGGAGAATAAAATTTAATGATTTCCTTAGACAGCCTTATGGCAAAAGACCTTGTAAAACAGGCTTTAATTGAAGATATAGGGCATGGGGATTTAACGACCGATTCGTTTATTGATCCTGAAAAACAAATCATCGCAAGCTATAATGTAAGAGAAGACGGAATTATAGCAGGTTTGTCGCTTTTAAAAACAATATTTTCTTTTCTTGACGCTGAAATTAAAATTGAAACCTTTATAAAAGACGGAAATAAAATAAAAGCGGGTCAGAAAATTGCTGTTATAAGCGGAAATGCGAGGGCGATTCTTGCGGGAGAAAGAGTATCGCTTAATTTTTTGCAAAGAATGAGCGCAATCGCAACCTTAACAAATAAATATCAGGAAGCGATCAAGCCTTATAAAGCTAAAGTTTGCGATACAAGGAAAAGTTGTCCGAATTTTCGTGTTTTTGAGAAATATTCCGTAGGAATTGGGGGAGGTTCTCCGCATAGATTCGGACTTTATGACGCTGTAATGATTAAAGATAACCATATTGAGATAACAGGGAGTATAAAAGAAGCTGTAAAGGTTGCCAGGAGTAAAATTCCTCATACTGTAAAAATTGAAGTTGAAACAGAAAATTTAGATCAGGTAAAAGAAGCTTTTGAAGCTGGAGCAGACATAATTTTACTGGACAACATGCCGGTTGAAATGATGAAAAACGCTGTTGATTTTATTGATGATCGTGTAATTATTGAAGCCAGCGGGGCTATAAGCCTTGAAAACATAAATAAAAGCGCTTCTTCAGGAGTAAATTATATATCCACAAGCTCAATTACCGCAAAAGCCGGCGTTCTCGATATCGGACTTGATATATAATTACACCAATCCAAAAATGAAAAAGATGATTTTTGCAAATCCTTAATTAGCTTTTTAACAAATTAACGAAAACTTATTTGAATTGGTATAGTTCTTAAGGTTTAAAACTCTGGAAAGATGATTATTTGTTTAAATTATTAAATAATGCCTTTTATACTCAAATAAACATAAATTTAGGATTTTTATTAACTCGTTTTTGTATCTATTAAAGATCAGGAAGGACATAAAATTTGTGCTTAAAATATTAAAAAAAAATACTATAAATATTCCTAAAAAGTATAAATTTAATTATATGAACAAAATTTCATTATATTATCATTATCAAAAATTGATTAAAAACATAATTAATTAAAAAGTTAAAGGAGGCAAATATAATGCATTTTTTCGATTCTCCCCTATATAAAAAAGAAGACCCGCTTAATAAATTGTTGCTGGATACAGAAGAAATAATAAAAAATTTTAAGGAAATAAGTGAAAATATTGCTAAAAAACCTGTTAATGCCAATGATTCAAAGCTATATCAATCAAAATAAGTTTTCGTTAATTGTTTAAAAAGCTGATACCTACAGCCCGCGCCGCCCTGCGGGCGGCGCGGGCTGAGTAAGGGATTTGCTGGCGTTTCGGCGAAGCCGAAACGCCAGCAAATCAAGGCTTTACAAAAACTATCGTTTTTATTTCCCGATTTCTTTTTAAGATCACTGTAACGGTTTTTTAAATTGATTGGTATATCGCGCTAAAATGGACGGTTTTACCGTCCATTTTAAACTATAGCCTGAATAAAATTAGTTTTTAAATTCGTTTAAAGCATTAGTTGCTGTTTTAACCACATCTTCCGAATGATCTTGTTTAATTGCTGTTTGAAGCAGAGTTTTCATTATTTCTGAATCTTTTGGGTTTTTAGGGTCAGCAACTTCCATAAGAGCAACGATGCCGCCTTCTCTTATCGCCGGATTCGGGTCTGATTTTATATTGCCTACGAGATGAGAAACGCCGGGAATCTCTCCTATTGACATAGGAGGAATATTCTCTTTTTGAAGCTCTTTATTCATTTCTTCTCTAAAAAGTTTTTGCAGCATCGCAAGTGTCCACATACTTATAAGCTTATTTTCTTCGGCTTTTTGTTTATCTGTTCCCGAATAGCTTGATGTATCATTGATAGCAATGCTTGTTAACCCTTTAAAGGTTTTTTCATCAATTAATAAAGGATTTATCAGCTTGTCAACCTTGTCTTTAGACTGTATTGCCGTTGGATTAGTCGGTTCAGCCTTTATCATATCATTTGCCGCCTGCGCTGTTTTTGCAAATTGAGCAATTGTTTGAATTGACTGCAATTGGTCTTGTAACGAAACTATCTGACCAGGTTGAGGCGTTATTGCGTTTAATGCCTGAAAAAGCGGCTGAACAGCAGGGTCAATAGGACTTTGCTGCGCTATCGCCGGAGCTTGTTCGGCTGTTTGAACCGGCTGAGCTTTTTGCTGATCAATCATAGGCGGCGGAGTTTGTATATTTGGCTGTTGTATCATTGGAGGCGGCGGCAATACCGGTATTTGCTGAATTGGAACAGGCATTGGCATTGGAATAGGCGCATGCTGCGGAGGAGGAGCTTGTGGCGTCATGTATGGCGGCATTTGCGCGTTAGTATCTGCCGGAGGATAAGCCGGAGGCATGTATTGCGGAGGAGGCATCATCATTTGCGTTCTGCCAGGGTACATTGGCATATTATGGAATCCGCCGGCAGAAGGTGTTTGTCCGCCGCTGCCGTTTACAGTCGCGCCGTTAATGTCAATTTTTACCGCCGCATTTGTAACTGGAGCAGGAGCTGATTGGGCGCCGTAAACTTGGTTATAAGGCATATCATAATAACCGGGATAAGTATATTGCGGAGCTGGAACACTTACCGCATTCCATTGAGGATTCTGGTTTTGTCCGTAAATATTCCCGGGAAAACCGACTGGCGGATATGCTGGTAATTGATTTCCATAATTTAGCGTCATTTTAGTCCCCTCTTTATTTTTATTTTTTCTTTTTATTTATTTTAAATTTTTATTTATCATTTGTTTAAAGTTTAAAAAAATATTTGATTGCTATTTTTTTTACCCTTTGTTAAAAAATATTACAAACCTTTTTTCCCAACCCCTAAAACATCATGTAAAATAAAACTTGCGCCTCTTAATAATAAAATCCCTGTGGATACTGCTCCTATGCCAATTCCTATAGGGTTATTCAAAAGCATTGGAGCGGCAATAGCTCCTGCCGCCGCTGAAAGGGTTATTGCGTTATTAACAGTTTCCATAGCTGTTGAAAATATAACATTTTTTGTTTTTACATAAGCCGGATGAACAGAGCTGTCAAATAAAAACAATGTAACCGGTTCCTTGATTACTTCAAGAAAATGGCTGTGTTTTGAAGATTTACCCGCTTTTATAAAAAGATCGGCATAATCTTTTCCCATTTCTTCGTTTGCATGCTCTAATCCTTTATGCGGTCCATCTGTGAAAATACGGTAAAGAGCAATAAGACCCGCTAAAGCGCCTGTTGTATACATTACTTTTTTATTTGTCAAGGTCGATATTGTTACAGTTGCGGTCTTTTTAGCACAATTTACAGGCGTTTGCCAGGATAAACCATTAAATTGATTTTTTATTCCCTGAACTATACTCATTTTTATGATAATCCTTTATTCTGAAATTACATTTAAACGTTGTCCTGAAGTCGGCATAAGGCTTAAGGCTGATGTTGCGAGCGAATCCGCGCCATATTTATCTTTTTTACCCGAAATAATTTTTAATAACTCTTTTGTTTTTTCGTTGCCGACAATTAATCCGTTATTACAAGCGACAAGAGCGGCTGTTTTAACTTCATCCGGCTGATTTGAATGAAGCGACGTATTAATTAAACCGATTAATTTCGGATCATTCTTTCTTGTATTTACGTCTTCCCGCAATAATTTCAAAACTTGAGCAACAGCTCTGATTCTTGCCTGTTTATCTCCCTGAGTTAATAATGAGTTCAAGTTATTTATTAATTCAGGAGAAATTGGAGTCACTTTTTTTTCGTCAACTTTTTTGGCTTCCTGAGGTTTAGGCTCTGGCTGCTCTAATGTTTTAGCGGCTACCGGAGCGCTTTGTTGATTATAATTTGTTGGCGCATAATAAGGCAGCGGGTAATAATAAGGACTTGGATAATACTGCTGTTGCGCGTTGCTTCCAGGAGTATTAATTCCGCTAATGTAAATATTTACAGCGCCTTTATCCGTTGTGGGCGCGCTGTAATTAGGCTGGTATGGCGTTGTATTTAAGCCTGTATTATTCATCAGCTTTCTTTGTTTAACCTTCCCCTTTTTTTATAATAAAAGTCTTTAAGTAGTTTTGACGTTTATTATAGCGCTACTTATATAAACACAAATTCACTTAAAAATTTGCGTTTTAATTTTTTAAAATATAAAAATTATTACGAATTTTAATATTTATTGTGAATTGCTAATTAGCCGAAACCGTCATCCTGAACCCCAAAACCGTCATCCTGAGCGAAGCGAAGGATCTCATGGCATGAATGCAAGAAGATTCTTCGGGCTGAAAATATCAGCTTTTTAACAACTTAACGAAAACTTCTTTTGATTGGCATAACAACTCAAGTAATTTACTCTGATTAAAAAAATGATATAATAAATAATTATTAAAAGAAGAAAGCATTTTTAAAAAAGGCGTAAATATGGAACAAAGCAGACGCTGGTATGATAAAGACCCGATTCTTTCAAAAGCGATGAAAATCCTTGAATCCACAAATGACCAATTTCAAGTCAAAATTGCAATAAACCTTATAAAAATTATTATTGAACATAATATAGAAACTGATGCATTCAGGTCTATAGACGATTTATTATCTGCGGTAGAAGAAGGTCGTTGCGAAAAAGGTAATGAAAGATGGTATGATCTTGATAAAACCTTAAGAACCGCTATTCAAATGCTTGAAAACTGTTCCGAAGAAATGCAAAGCAAAATAGCAAAAGACGTAGCTTCTTTAATTAAGGAAAAAATCAGGGATACTTACGAAGCTGAAATTGTGGAACAATAAAAATTAAACAAAAAAATACGGCTTTCGCCGCATTAGTCTACCACATATTAGAGAGAGGAATTAGAGAGAAGGATTGAAGGAAGATTGCTCGCCAGTTCTATATTCTTTCTTCCCAAATTTCTATTTTTTAAACCTTTTAATTTTTTTTGTAACAAAATATTTTCTTTTGATTTTGATATACCACTTTGCAGTAATAAGTTCGAATTTATAAACAGGTTTAGTTTATAATTACAACAAATAAAAACATAAATGAGAAACAATAAAATGTATAAATTTATTAAAAATTTTAAACATAAAGTTTCAAAATTCAATGATTCACTAAGTCAATATAAATCAGTTACAAAAGAAACCTCAATTCCTTCAAAAGCTTATGTAAACTGGGGAGTTCACCTTGCTAACGAGGGAAATATGGAAGAAGCAATAAAAAAATTTGAAGCTTCTTCATATATGCGACCCGTGAATCCTGAAAGTTTTAATAACTGGGGAATTGCGCTGGCTACAATGGAAAGGTTTGAAGAAGCTGTTGAAAAATTCAGAGAAGCTGTAAAAATTGATCCGCATAATATTAAATCTTATACCCTTTGGGGAGCGGCTCTTATAGAGCTTGAAAGATATGAAGAAGCTGAACAAATGTACGAAAAAGCGCTTCAAATAAGACCTAAAAACCCTGAAATTTATATTAACTGGGGTATATCTTTAGCAAAACAGGAAAAAAAAGGGGTTGCGGAATTAAAATTCAGAAAAGCGGTTGAAATATATCCTCAGTCCGCTCAGGCAAATTTTCTTCTGGGAGTAGTTTTAACAGAACTTGAAAAATATGATGAAGCAATAGAAAAAATTAACGCATCCTTGAAATTTCAGCCGAATAATCCCGAAACCAGACATTATCTGGCGTACGCTTTTTTTAAGAAAAATATGCTCAAAGAAGCGTATGAAAATGCAAAAATCGCCATAAGCATGTGTCCTACAAGAATAGATTTTCAAATTAATATGGCGGAAATTCTTGTTGAAATGAATAAATATGATAAAGCGGCGGAATGTTATGAACTTGCGGAAAAATCAGGAGCGGATAACGCAGAACTCTACTCTTCATGGGGCGTTACGCTTCAAAAAACAGGAGAACACGTTGAAGCGGCTCAAAAACTTGAAAAAGCACTTGAGTTAAATCCTGAAGACAACAGAATAATGTATTATCTCGCCCTTTCCAGGGCTGAAATAGGAGAACTTGAAAGCGCGGAAAAATTACTGGAAAAAGTTGTTGAAAACGATTGCAGGTATATTGAAGCGCATCTAAAACTTGGAGCGATTGCAAGCGCGCAAGGCGAATATTTAAAAGCAATACAGCGTTATAAAGAAGCGACAAAGTTTTCATTAAAGAAAACAGAGGCAAATTTCCTTATCGCTTCAGCTTATACAATGCTATGTCAGTATAAGGAATCAATTGAATATTATAAAAACGCTATTGAAAACGATCCTGTCCATCTCGATTCATATATCGGTTGCGCTGTTGCTTTAAGCGAAACAGGAGATGACAAAGAAGCAATAAGGAAAATAAGAAAAGCCTATCAGCTTGCTCCTGATTCAGCGCAGGTAAGTATGATATATGCGATGATTCTTTTAAAAGACGATAAAACGGCAAAAGATGCTCTTGAAAAACTTGAAAATGCTCTTAAACTTAATCCTAACAATTTAGCTATAATTATCGGCAAGGGGGAAGCTCTTGTAAAGCTTAAACGATATGATGAAGCCATTTCTTTTCTAAATCAAATAGTTTTTAAACTGCCTCATTTTATTCCGGCATTGTTTATAATCGGCGCGGCTTACGAAGAAAAAGGGGACGAAGATAAAAAAGAAGAACATTACATCAACGCAACCCAGTATTACCTTAAAGCTTTACAGTATGATCCTGGTCATATCGGCAGTCTTGCAAGTATAGCTTATATAAAAGCTAGGATGGGACAGGAAGAAGCTTTTGAAAACGAACTAAGAAATATGTATGAGGCTTATCCGGATCAAAGAGGCTTAATCCAAATATATTTTAATAAAAGTATTGAAAAGCTTGACTATAAAAAGACCTTTAATGATATTATTGATAACAATACAAAGTAAATCGAAAGAGAAGAAGAAAGAAAAAAATGGCGATAGTAGTACAAAAATTCGGTGGTTCATCAGTTGCAGACCCTGCAAAGATAAAAAACGTAGCAAAAGCTGTAACAAGAGAATATAAAAACGGTAATCAGGTTGTAGTTGTTGTTTCCGCAATGGGCAAAACAACGGATTATCTTGTAAAACTCGCTAATGAAATTGCGTTAAATCCTGACACAAGAGAGCTTGACATGCTTCTTTCATCAGGAGAACAAGTTTCAATCTCGCTTTTAGCAATGGCAATACAGGAATCAGGCTGTCCCGCAATAAGCATGCTTGCTTCGCAAATAGGAATTATAACAGAAAGTATCCATTCAAAAGCAAGAATTGTTGATATCAAGACAGATAAAATTAAAAAGCATTTAGACGCAAATAAAATTGTAGTTGCGGCGGGTTTTCAGGGAATAACGCCTGAAGGAGAAATAACCACGCTGGGAAGAGGAGGCTCCGACACTTCGGCAGTTGCTCTTGCGGCGGCGTTAAAAGCGGAAAGATGCGATATTTATACTGATGTTAACGCTATATACACTGCTGATCCAAGAATGGTTCCTTATGCAAGCAGGCTGGACAAGGTTTCTTATGTTGAAATGCTTGAACTGGCAAGGGTAGGAGCAAAAGTTCTTCATCCAAGATCAGTCGAAACCGCAAAACAGTTCAATGTGCATTTAAGGCTTAGAAGCAGTTTTAACCTGGATGACCCAGGCACTTTAGTAGTAGGAGATGATGATATGGAAATATACAGACCGGTAACAGGGGTTGCAGCAGACTTAAAACAAGTTAGAATCGCCATTTTAAAAGTTCCTGACAGACCGGGGATTGCGGCGAAAGTATTTATGAAGCTTTCAGAAAATAATATAAGCGTTGATATGATTATTCAGTCTTTGGAAGAAGAGCAATTTAACAATATTGCCTTTACTGTGCATGAAAGCGATCTTAATAACGCTATAAGCGTGTTGGAAAAAGTAAGACAGGAAATAAACGCTTCTGAAATCGTTGTAGATAATAATATCGCTAAAATAAGCATTGTCGGAGCAGGCATGGTTGACAGACCCGGCATAGCCGCCGGAATGTTCGACGCTTTAGCCGATGCAGGCATTAATATTAAGCTGATTTCAACCAGTGAAGTTAAAATCAGTTGTCTTGTGGCAAAAGAAAAGGCAGAGCTTGCTTTAAAATCGATACACAAGAAATTTGAGCTTGATGCCAAAGAGCCGCATATAGACGAAATTGCGAATTAACCTCACTCATTAACTAAAAGGCATAAAAAATGTACGATTTTATTACAATTGGCGGAGCTACGACTGATACATTTGTCCAAACCGACAAAGCCAAAATAATGAACCTGGAAACCCCGATTACAAAAGATTCTTATCTTTGTTTTGATTATGGGGAAAAAATAGAAATGGATCATCTTGCCTATGATATAGGCGGTGGCGCGACAAATGCGGCGGTAAATCTCGCTAATCTTGGATTTAAAACGGGAATCATCGTAAAAATCGGAGAAGACCTTAACTCTAAGGTGATTTTAAATCGCCTTGAGGAAAGTAATATTGATACCTCAATGGTAATAAGAACTCCCAAAGATAAAACCGGGTTTTCTGTTATCCTCACAAGCTTTGAAGGAGATAGAACCGTCCTGATGCATAGAGGAGCAAACAGCAGGATAAATCTTAAAGAAATAGACAAAGAAAAAATTAAACAGACTAAATGGATTTATTTTGCGTCGCTTAGCGGAGAATCCAACGAAATTCTGGACGAAATAGCTGAATTTGCTGAAGAAAACGGAATTAATATGGCATTTAATCCTGGTTCTACTCAAATTAAACGGGGCATTAATGACTTAAAAAAAGTGCTTAAAACGGCTGAAATCCTTATAATGAACAGATCAGAAGCTTCCGCAATTACGGGAATTCCTAATAAACCGACAGACAGCGATTATATTAACGATCATAATTTAAATGAAATTATAATAAAGTTAAAGTGTTACGGTCCTAAAACAGTTGTTATAACTGAAGGAAAAAAGGGAGTGTATGCTTTTGACGGGAAGACAATATATTATGCGCCGACTTTCCCCGTAAAAGTTGTAAGCACGCTTGGCGCAGGGGATGCTTTTGCCAGCACATTTACAGGCAGCATGATAAAATTTAACGGCGATATTAAAAAATCGTTACAGTTTGCTTCAATAAACTCCGCGCAGATTATTCAAAGCTTTGGAGCGCAACTTGGATTGAAAAATTTTGATGAATTAAACGAGATAATGTTGAAAAATTTGGATTATAAAGTTCAAACCAAGTAATTGCATATTAACTCGAATTGCTAATTAGTCGAAACGCTGAAATAGATTGAAATTTTATTTTAATTTTTTATGCGGCTCGCAGGCAAAGCCTGCGAGCCGCATGCCCTTAAAACGGCGTAGCG
>JAKLDH010000078.1 GCA_022703625.1 Cyanobacteriota bacterium
TAATTTTTTATGCGGCTCGCAGGCAAAGCCTGCGAGCCGCATGCCCTTAAAACGGCGTAGCGGCTGGCTTCGCCAGCCGCTACGCCAAATATAAAATTATTTATTTAGCAATTCAAGTTAATTAATAGAAAATATGTTGTGAATTTGTTAAAAAAACCAATCAAATTTTGCAAAAAGTTCATGTTAAGTAGTTTTGCGTTTAATATAGCCCGAAGAATCTGCTGTTTTTGGCAATTGATTGCGATCCTTCGCTCTGCTCAGGATGACGAATTCGACTAATTAGCAATTCAGATTATACCGTTTAATTTTTATATCCGATAGCTGAAGCAATTGCGTCTGTTTTACTGTGAGATACGCTTACAGACCAGTCTGTGATTTCCAGTTTCTTTTCAAACTCTGCCGCTTTGTTAAAAAGAATAATTTTAATTGCTCCGTTAAAATCTCTTGCAACTTCAACATCTTTCCAGTTAATTCCTTTATTCCATCCCAATTTGTTTATTCCTACTCCGAGAGCTTTTGATACTGATTCTTTAACCGCAAACCTTACCGCAAGCCTTTGCGCTGTATTTTTAGGACTGGAAAGACAATATCTTATTTCGTTTTCTGTAAAAGTTCTTTTAAGAAACTTTTCTCCATATTTGTCAAAAGTTTCTTTAATTCTTTCTATTTCGCATATATCAATGCCGGTGAAAATCTTCATATTCGTCTATTTTGTCTTCATATTGCCATAAGTAAAGGGTTTCTTTTAATATTCGCTCAGCGGCTTCCGGTGAAACAAACTTGAGCATTTCAATCGCTGAATGAAACATATAATTGTTATCATACCATCTATCTTTTTGAGAATTGATATTTTTACTTATTATTTCCAAAAAATCATCTTTATCAGGCTGTTTTTCAAACATTACCTGAATTAAATCATAAGCGATTGAATCAAGATTATTTTGATGAGCTGTTATTATTGAATCAATAATAATTTTGAGATTTTGATTATTGTCATACCAGCGATTATATTGCATATTCCCAATCTCGCAAGTTGTACTCCCATATATTAATTTTTATCGGAAAAAGAGATCAAAACTTAATATATACTTTTTGCATAAGCGTATTTTTATAAGTTTTTTCTATACTTTTTAAAAAAATGTTTCAATTTTATAAATATTATATTATGTTTTTATTGAGATTAAGTCAAAATTCCTTTAAGTTTAAAAGATGTCAAATTTAAGAAAACCGATTGTTCAAACAAGACGTGATGCCTGGGTTGAAATTAATCTGGGGTACGTTGAACATAATATTAAAACGCTTAAACGGTATTTATCAGGGAATACCCTGTTTTTAGCGGTCGTTAAAGCTGATGCGTACGGGCATGGCGCAGATATGATCGCGTCAACTCTTGTGGCGTCGGGAGCTGATGCTTTAGGCGTGGCTTCGGTTGATGAGGGCATACAGCTCAGAAATGCGGGGATTTCTGTTCCAATTATCGTTCTTGGAGCAACTCCCGATTGGGCTTTTACTTCCGCCGTCGAAAACGATATTACCTTGTCTATTTTTTCAGAAGAACATATAAATTCCTGCATTCATACATATAAAAGACTTGGCAAAAAGCCTCAAATTCATATAAAAGTTGATACGGGAATGAATAGAATCGGAATTTCCTGTAATGAATCTTTACAATATATAAAAAAAGTTTCTGAATTAAAGGAAATTGAGTTAAAAGGAATTTTTTCTCATCTTGCTTGCGCGGAAAATCCTGAAATTACTCAAAAACAAAAACAACGCTGGGAAAATCTTATAAATCAAATTGAGAACAAAGAAAACTTGATCTTGCATCTTGTAAATACAGCCGGCATGATCGGTTATAAAGACATGAATTATGGCATGGCAAGAGCGGGGATTGGAATATACGGCTTATTTCCCGATTTGCATAAAGAAGTTCTCGAAAAACCTGATCTTAAGCAGGTTATAAGTCTTAAAGGCAGAATCACTTATCTGAAAGAAGTTTCAAAAAACAGCGGGATAAGTTATGGGTACAGTTATATAACTCAGTCTGAAACGTCTAAAATTGCTACTATTCCTGTTGGCTACGCTGATGGAGTTCCTAGAAGCTTATCTAACAATATTTATGGAGTTATTAACGGCAATAAAGTGAAGCAGGTTGGCAATATAACTATGGATCAAATAATGTTTGACGTAACAGAAGTTGAAAACGTCAAGACCGGAGATATAATAACTCTTTTGGGAGAAGACGGAGGAGAATTTATTTCCATAAACGATTGGGCTGACAAGCTTAATACCATTAACTACGAGCTAACATGCCGCTTAAGAGTAAGGCTTCCAAGAGTTTATACCAGAAGCCGCCAATTAACTTAAATTGCTAATTAATTTTCCGGTTGTCATTCTGAGGGCTTGAGCATTTTCGTCATTCTGAGGGCTTCAGCCCGAAGAATCTTGTTGTATATAAGCCATGAGATGTTTCGCTTCGCTCAACATGACGAAACATTATTATTTTTCGGATAGGTTCTTAATCAAGAATTATTTGTTTGATGTCTTTTTCTCTATTTCTGCTAAAAATTCCTCAAATGCCTTGTTTTCCTTTTGCGTTTCGGGAATTACTCTTGTTTCGGTTATACTTGAGTCTAAATCTTCTTTTTTGTATAAATAAGCCGATTTATTAGACGGAAGTACTCTTAAATAAGTATTATAGTTGGTAAAAGTAATAAAATCTTCGTTTTTTTCTTTGATTCTTAAGCCTGGAAGCATGTTCTTCATTGCATTTATTTCATTAACAGCATCTTTTTCATTTAAAATAACATGCGTTTCTTTATTTCCTCCTTTAAAAGCAGGGGAAAGGTTTTGAGGCGAATTGTTTAAAAGATTAATCATGTTAAGCATTTTATTCTCCGGATTTTTAGTTCTAAACTATTTAAATTCCGTGAAAAAAAAATTTGCCTTGTATTTTTAAAATAAAATTCAAAAAAAAATATTATTTGCCGAAAATTAATATAACGTATTAATGCTGAAAAAAGTTAAAGCGCATATATTTAAATTAAACGGCGTATTTAAGTTAAATGATTGAAAGAAATTAATAATTTATTGTAAAATTAAAGTAGCGGCATATCAGAATTTATTCGGCGCCATTTAAATAGGAGAGTTATATGTTTGAACGTTTTACAGAAAAAGCGATAAAAGTAATAATGCTGGCTCAGGAAGAAGCCCGCAGGCTTGGTCATAATTTTGTCGGCACAGAACAAATTTTGCTTGGCTTAATAGGCGAAGGAACAGGCATTGCCGCTAAAACACTTAAAGCAATGGGGGTAAACCTTAAAGACGCAAGAGTTGAAGTGGAAAAAATAATAGGCAGAGGTTCAGGCTTTGTTGCCGTTGAAATCCCTTTTACCCCTAGAGCAAAAAGGGTTCTTGAGCTGTCATGGGACGAAGCAAGACAACTTGGACATAATTATATAGGGACAGAACATCTGTTACTCGGATTAATAAGAGAAGGGGAAGGAGTTGCCACCCGTATTCTCGAAAATCTCGGCGTTGATCTTAATAAAGTCAGAAGCAACGTGATAAGAATGCTCGGCGAAACAAGAACAGGAGCTACAACAAGCACAACCACCAGTCAGGGAGGCAGAAGCAAAACCCCTACAGTTGACGAATTCGGAACAAATCTTACTCAGGCGGCGCAGGAACAACGTCTTGATCCTGTTGTCGGCAGGGAAAAAGAAATAGAAAGACTTGTGCAAATACTCGGCAGAAGAACAAAAAACAATCCGGTTCTTATAGGTGAGCCGGGAGTCGGCAAAACAGCCATTGCAGAAGGGCTTGCAACAAGAATAGTAAACGGCGAAGTGCCGGAACATCTTGAAGATAAAAGAATAATACAGCTTGACATGGGTCTTCTTGTCGCAGGAACTAAATATAGAGGCGAATTTGAAGAACGTTTAAAGAAAATAATGGATGAAATAAGAGGAGCAGGAAATGTAATTCTTCTTATTGACGAAATGCACACTTTAATCGGAGCTGGCGCGGCAGAAGGAGCAATTGACGCCGCAAATATCCTTAAACCTGTCCTTTCAAGAGGAGAATTGCAGGTTATAGGTTCCACAACCCTTGATGAATACAGAAAACATGTTGAAAAAGACGCCGCGCTGGAAAGAAGATTCCAGCCTATATACGTTGAACAGCCTAATGTTGATGAATCCATCGAGATCATAAGAGGATTAAGACAAAAATATGAAGAGCATCACAAGCTTATAATTTCTGATGCGGCGATTGAAGCGGCGGTAAGACTGTCTGACAGATATATAACCGACAGATTCTTGCCGGATAAAGCTATTGACCTTGTTGATGAAGCAAGTTCAAGGGTTAGGCTTAGAGCAAGCTCACTTCCTCCTGAAGGAAAAGAGGTTGAAAAAGAACTTAAAGCCGTTATTAAAGAAAAAGAAAAGGCTATCAGAAATCAGGAGTTTGAAAAAGCCAGCCAGCTAAGAGATACAGAAGCTGAGCTTAAGGATAAAATTCGAGAAATCGCTCAAAAATGGAAAACAGAGCAGGAATCCAATAAAGCGACTGTTACAGAAGAAGAAATAGCTGAAATTATAAGCGTTTGGACAGGCGTTCCTGTTACAAAACTTACTCAAACGGAAACTGAAAGACTGCTTAAACTCGAAGATATTTTACATCAAAGAGTTATTGGTCAGCATTCAGCCGTAGTGTCAATATCCAAGGCAATCAGAAGAGCTCGTGTAGGATTAAAAAGCCCTGCAAGACCGGTCGGAAGTTTTGCATTCTGCGGACCAACAGGCGTTGGAAAAACAGAACTCGCAAAAGCCCTTTCGGAAGCTGTTTTTGGCTCTGAAGACAATATAGTCAGAATTGATATGTCTGAATATATGGAAAAACATTCTGTGAGTAAGCTTATAGGCTCTCCTCCGGGCTATGTCGGCTTTAATGACGGCGGACAGCTTACTGAAGTAATAAGGAAAAAACCTTATTCACTGGTGCTTTTCGATGAAATTGAAAAAGCTCATCCTGATGTGTTCAACATGCTGCTGCAAATCCTCGATGACGGACGTCTTACTGACTCAAGAGGTCGTGTGGTTAACTTCAAGAATACAATCATAATCATGACAAGCAACGTCGGAGCAAGAAGCATTGAACATACAAGCAAGCTGGGCTTTACTGTGGCGCAAAACGAGGAAAAGGACAGATATGAGAAAATGAAAGATACTGTCATGGAAGAAATGAAAAAAGCCTTCCGTCCTGAATTCCTGAACAGGCTTGATGATATTATTGTTTTCTCTCATCTTACAAAAGAGGAAATCAGGCAAATTGTTGATATAATGCTTAATGATGTTACTAAAAGGCTTAAAAACCAGGAAATCGGCATTGAAATTGCTGACGATGTCAAAGATCATCTTGCAAATGAAGGCTATAGCCAGACTTATGGAGCAAGACCGCTTCGCAGGTTGATTCAGAAAACAATCGAAGATTGTCTTGCCGAAGAACTCCTGATGGGTCTTGCAAAAGCCGGAGAAATAATAAAACTCAAGCTTGACGGTAAAAAAATTGTGTTTGAAAAAAACTCAGATAAGCTTCTTGAATCGTCTAAAGAAAAAAGCGCGACCAAAAAAACTGACGAATCAGAAGAAGCTGCAACTGAAGTAGATTAGGACAATCTATGAAAGATAAAAACATTGATCTTGAACAAATAAAACGCTTAATTATAAATCCTAAAATTGGCGAAATGTTTATCCAGCATAAAAAAATCAACGTGGAACAACTTGCGGTTTGTCTGGAAGAACAGGAAAAAAATCAATTGCCTATCGGACGGATTTTAATTGATAAAGGTTTTATTGTCGAAAATGACCTGGTTGAGCTATTAACCATTCAAAAAAACACTGCTAAGTTATTGGAAGAAAGTTTTATTGAATTGGAAAAACTCACAAGTGAAAACACAAGGACTTAACAGCTTTTTTTGCGCGATACAGACTATTTGTTTTATTCTTTTTTTTGGATTTATCTTATTCTTTTTTTCTTATCACACATTGCTTTCGCTTTCAGAAGCTCAGCAAGGGCTTTGGGGATTGTTAAAAGCGATTATTTATAATGAAAACGGGCATATTGAAACAAATTCACAATGGCATTTGTCTTTTAAAATAATTAATATAATTTTAGGATTTCTGGCTGTTCTTTTCTCGTTTTCCATGTTCTCTTCCGGTTTAAGCGCATTGTTTTACCGTATTTTAGCCAAAAAATACGGATATATAGAGTTTAATCCTGTTTTTTCTTTTAAAAAAGCGGCTAAATGGCAATTATATAAATATTTTTCGATTTTTCAACCGATAATGATTTTTTGTTTGTCTTTCGCATTAATATTATTGTCGGGAATTATGTTTTTTAACATTTTAGTTAGCGTTGCAGGTATAATTCCGAGTTTTGTTACTCTTATTCTGAATTTTATAAATTTAAATTTAATGTTTTTCTTTGCTTTTGCTGTTCTGGTTATGGCGTGGAATTTTATTACCCTGACATTTGGCGCGGAAATAGCGGTAAGCGAGCCTTCTCTTTATAATGAGCGAATATCATTGAGAGCTAAAAGAATCGTTTTTAGTTCACCGCTGAATATTTTAATGTTTTTAGCTTATATTATGTTTGTTGCTTTGTTAATAACGCAGATAAATTCTTTTAATCTTGCTGACTTAAACACTTTTATGATATTTTTTGGATTAAATATCATAAACTATGCGGGAATAAAATATTTAAAGACGTATCTTTATATAAATTCTTTACTAAAATATTATGAAAAAATGAAATTGTCTTATGGGCATTTCTAAAAATTGAGTTTTATTAACCTTGTTTCTTTTTGATGTCTAAAGCCGCATCATAGGCAAGAACATAAACGCTGCATGCTTTATAACTTTTTAAGTAAAAAGCGCAATCTTCTTCAAGACACATATTTGGGGCTTCTTTTCCTGAACTTAGCACAGGACAAACTTTAGGCGTTGATATCGACATATTTTTTATCTCCTTAATTAATTTTTACTATAATATATTTACATTTAACAAGTTTTCCCCATTATTCGCAAGAAATTTATGTTAACTGGTTTTGTCATTTAATATAAGTTAATTCTCACTTTCAGCTCTTTCTTTTTCTTCAACAATTTTTTCCGTAATTATTCCTGTTATTTCATCAGAATCTGCGTCATCAGCAGAGTGAATTTTTATTGAAATACTGTTTTTTAAGATTAAATAGGAGCATAACGCAAGAAAAATCCATAATAAAGAAGCTTGATAATAGTTAATTGCCGGTCCGTTAAAAATATTGCTTACCAGCTCATTCCAGCCGATCATAATAACCCATATCGGCGAAAGCACAAATCCGCAAAACAATCCTGCTATTGTAAATCCCAGCAATAATAAGCCTGATAAACCGTGAAGCTGAAATACTTTGAAATTTTTATTCATAAACAGGTTAGAAACTCCTATAATTAATAAATAAATTTAAAAAGAAGCAAGTTTTAAAAATTCATCCTCGTTTAAAATTTTAACATTTAATTTTGTTGCTTTGTCGTATTTAGAGCCGGGATTTTCTCCAACTATCAGATAATCTGTATTTTTGCCAAGACTGCCGGAAACTTTACCGCCTAATTTTTTTATTATATCACTTGCTTCATTTCTGTTCATATATTTTAAAGTTCCCGTAAGAACAAAACTTTTGTTTAATAAGGGCTGTTCTCCTGTAATTTCAGGCTTTTCGCCGTATAATTTGACCCCGTATTTTCCCAGTTTTTCAAGCATTTTTATAACATCAGAATTTTTAAAAAAGTTAACAATACTTTCGGCGGCTTTTTCTCCAATTCCTTCAATTAAAGACAGGTCTTCAATTTTTACGTTTTTGAGCTCCTCAATTGAATGAAAATGCTGACTTAACAACTCCGCAGTTTCTTTTCCTATGTGTTTTATGCCAAAAGCGTTAATAAGCCGTGAAAAAGGTCTGGTTTTGCTTGCTTCAATTGCGTTTATTGCATTATAAGCCGACTTTTCAGCAGTTCTTTCAAGAGAAAGGATATCTTCAACGGTTAAAGCATAAAGATCAGCCGGACCATTAATCATATTTTTTTCTGTCAACTGCTTTATTAAAGATTCTCCAACACCGTCAACATCCATAGCATCTCTGCTTACCCAGTGTTCAAGCCTTCCTTTTACCTGAGCAGGACATCCTGTTTGATTCGGGCAGTAATATGCGACCTCTTCTTCTTTTTTCTCAAGAGGAGTATCGCATGCCGGACATTTTTCAGGATATTCAAAGGGCATGGCTTCGGGATTTCTGGCTTTAAGATCAACGCCGATTATTTTAGGTATGATTTCTGCGGCTTTTTTTACCCATACTTTATCGCCGATTCTGATATCCAGCCGCTTAATTTCGTCAGCATTATGCAGGCTGGCTCTTTTAACTACTGTTCCCGCAAGCTTTACCGGTTCAAGATGCGCGATAGGGGTTATTGCGCCGGTTCTGCCAACACTCATTTCAATATTAACAAGTTTTGTCAAAGCTTCTTCCGGCGAAAATTTGTATGCGATTGCCCATCGAGGGCTTCTTGATGTGAAACCAAGTTCTTCCTGCTTATGCAGGTCGTTTACTTTGACCACAACTCCATCTGTAGCGTAATTTAATCCAAAGCGCTTTTCGTTCCACAAGTTACAATAGTCAATGACTTCATTAATATTTTGGCAGAGCTTGCTTGTCGGATTTGTTTTAAATCCGAGTTGCCGGAGAAGTTCTATTGTTTCCCAGTGGGTGGAGGGTTTGAGGTGGTCTTCAAATATGCCTGCGTAAACAAATATATCGAGATCGCGCTCTCGTGTGATTTTAGGGTTAAGTTGCCTTACAGAGCCGCTGCCTGCGTTTCTGGGATTGGCAAATTCCTGTTCTCCGGCATTTTTTCGTTTTTCGTTAAGTTTTTCAAAAGAAGAAATTGGCATGTAAATTTCGCCTCTTGCTTCAATGTATTCGGGAATTTCCCTGTTTTCCGGAGCAAACAGGGAAAGCGGGATGCTGTTTATTGTTTTTAAGTTGGCGGAGATGTTTTCTCCGGTTTTTCCGTCGCCTCTTGTCGCTCCTTTTGTGAATTTTCCGTTTTGATATGAAAGCGTAATTGCCAGTCCGTCAATTTTTAGTTCACATACAAATTCAATTTTTTCAGGTTCAGGATAAGTTTTTCTGATTCTGTTATTCCATTCCAGCAGTTCTTCGCTGCCATTGGCGTTGTCAAGGCTAAAAAGCGGATATTTATGCGTTACCTGCTCAAATTTTTCTGACGACACAGCCCCGATTCTTTGTGTAGGGCTGTCAAATGTTATAAGTTCAGGATTTTCTGTTTCCAGTCTTTGTAATTCCCTGAACAATTCGTCATATTGTTTGTCAGAGATATCAGGAGTATCTTTAACATAGTAAAGATAGTTATGATAATTGATTTTATCTCTTAATGCGCAGAGTTTTTGTTTTAATTCTTCTTCTGTAAGATTTTTTATATCCATGCAAAAACCTTTTATCACCTCTGAAAAAATATTTTACAATAAAAAAATGTTAGTAAGGAAGTAATAAAAAATTCTTCAAAAAATAAAAATTATGACCGATAATATTTTTTATGTAAAAAACAAAAAAAAAATAAAAAGCGGACATTTGTAAGCAAGGGGGTTCGGGGGCTTGCCCCTGACAGTTTTGTCCCCTTGGGGTTCAGTTTTTCTTTCTTTTGCTTCGTTTTCTTTCTTTTTGCGTTCAAAAAGAAAGAAAATGAAGAAACGGCAAGCATTGTATTTGTATGCTGGAAAGATGCTGAACTTGTTTCAGCATGACACTTTTAGCGGGTTAAGCCATTAATTTAGAAATTACATAAAAAATATTATCGGTCTATTTTTTTAAAAATTTTGTTTGAAAACTTTTTATTCTTTTCTTATTTTTATTGGAAACTGTTATAATTTCTCTATTATACTAAACGACAAAATGAATTATAAGGAAATATTTTTTGAAAAATTATTATAAATCTTTTACTCCTTATCTTTTTTTAATTCCTGCCGGGGTTATTCTTATTGTTTTTTTCTTCGTTCCTTTCTTTGAAACCCTGACTTTAAGCTTTAAAAGCTACGGCTCTGACATCTATAGCCCTGAATGGACAGGTTTTAACAATTATATAAAACTTATAAACGCTCCAATTTTTTGGAAAACCTTGATAAATACCTTTGTTTATCTTGTTGGAGTCGTTCCTGCGCTTGTAATTCTGCCTTTAATCATTGCGATTGTCGTCAACAGAAAACTTGTCGGAATAAATATATTCAGGACAGCTATATATATTCCGGTTGTAGTTTCAATTGTGGTGGCAGGAATAGCCTGGAAATGGGTTTATGCTGATAATGGAATTTTAAACTATTTTTTAACTTTTATCGGCTTAAATAAAATGGGATGGCTTACTGACCCTGATTTTGCAATTTTTTCCATAATGTTTGTTACTGTCTGGAAAGGTCTTGGCTATTATATGGTCGTTTATCTGGCTTATTTAACGACTGTGCCGAAAGATTTATGGGAAGCAGCTGAAATAGACGGAGCAAACACTCTTCAAAAGCATTTAGCGGTTACCGTACCCTACATGATGCCTGCAATAACCTTTGTAACGGTTATGAGTTCAATATCAGCGATGAAAGTTTTTGTTGAAATCTATGTAATGACACAGGGAGGACCTCTTAATTCCAGTAAAACCATTGTTTATTATATATATCAAAGAGCTTTTGAAAACCTTGATCTTGGTTATGCTTCGTCAGCAGGAGTTGTACTTCTTGTTATTATAATGATAATATCGATTTTAAATATTAAATTCCTTGAAAAAGGCAAGTACCCTACAATGTGATAAAAAAAATGTCATTTATCGTTATTTAAAAAGGTTTTAGCAATGATAAACTTAACAAAAAACATCGTATTATACACAATTCTTATATTTTTGATGATAATTTCAATAGGACCATTTTTATGGTTAATTTCCACCGCTTTTAAATCCTCTACAGAAAATATATTTCAGTATCCGCCGGTTTTTATTCCTGAAAACCCTACTTTTTCAAACTTTATAGATGTCTGGAAGCAGATTCCTTTCCCCGCTTATATCGTTAACAGCTTTACAGTATCATTTTTTATAGTAATACTGAATTTAATCCTATCATCTCTTGCCGCATATCCTCTTGCAAGAATGACTTTTAAAGGAAAAAACTTCTTTTTCCACGCAGTTTTAGCCACAATAATGATTCCTTTTCAGGTAATTATGATTCCTGTCTATCTTATGGTCTTAAGGTTAAATCTTGTAGACAGTTACTCAAACATTGCGGGGTATATCGGGCTTGTTTTACCTTTTGCGGTTAACGCTTTTGGAATATTTTTTCTGCGTCAGGCTTTTCTTGCAATCCCTAAAGAGCTAGAGGAAGCCGCTATTATTGATGGATGTAATGTTTTTGACATCTGGTTAAAAATATTTATTCCCCTCACAAAACCTGCCTTGGCAACGCTTGCTGTTTTTACTTTTGCAGGGGCTTGGAGCGAGTTTCTGTGGCCCAGCATTGTTCTTACAAAACAGGAAATGTACACTCTTCCTGTCGGATTAAATCATTTACAGGGCGTTTTTAGCGCAAACTGGAGATATATTGCCGCGGGAGCAGTAATTTCCATCATTCCGATTTTAGTTTTTTTTCTGATGCTCCAGAAATATTTTATAAGCGGCGCAATGCAGGGGGCTGTTAAAGAGTAGCAATATCAAGCATTGGTACTATAGAATGAGTTTAATTTTTAAGGTCATCCTGAGCGAAGCGAAGGATCCAATGGCATGAATACAACAAGATTCTTCGGGCTAAAGCCCTCAGAATGACGAAACCTCATAATTAAAGTAAATTTTCTTACAGGAAAACTGTTTAAGATATTTTTAATACGCTGAAATTTTTTCATAATAAATGTATAATGATTAATGTAAAAACTTTTATTTTTGTTATACAAATTTTTTATGAAAAAAAAATTATTTTTATTTTTTTACCTGATAATAATTTTAACTTTATATTTTAAAATTCCATCCTATGCTCAAAAGGCGGAAGATTATTATTATAAAGCTAATTTAAGCTTGACATCCGGCAATATTACGGAAGCCGTTACGTTTTACAAACTGGCTGCCGAAAAAAACCCTGATTTCTATGAGGCTTATCTTGGACTTTCTATTGCTTACAGAGAATTAGGGTATTTCAACAAAGCGCATGATTCTATTCTTAAAGTAATTGAGATTCAGCCGGATTATTATCAGGTTTATTATAATCTTGGCTTGATTCTTGAAAAACAAAACAAGCCGGAAGAAGCGTTAACAGCTTATCAAAAATTTTTAGAAAAAGTGCCTGGAGCTTCACAGTTTACAGACACAAAACAGCGAATTTCAAGAATTAAAGGGCTTAAATGAAGGTTATAAATAAAACAGCCAATAATGTTCTCGTCGAAAAACTTGAAATTGCGAACAATTCTTTTCTGAGAATGAAAGGACTTCTTGGACGAAAGAGCATGGAAGAAGGCGAAGGACTACATATAATTCCATGTAATAATATCCATTCTTGGTTTATGAAGTTTGAATTTGACGCTATTTTTATTGATAAAAAAAATAAAATCAAATTCTTAATTGAAAAAATGCCGCCTAATGGAGGAGTAAAATTCTGCTTTTCTGCTTATAGCGTAATAGAATTGCCAGCGGGCGCAATTGCAAAAACAAACGTTAAAATTGGCGATGAAGTTGAATTTATTTAAGAAAGCTTCTAAAAATAATACCAAGTTGCAATCAAAAGAGTAATATTTTTTGATAAGGTTTTTGCCGGCTATGCCGGCAAAAACCTTATCAGCTCTTCTTCCCCTCCCTTGGGGAGGGGGCTAAAATTAGTTAATGCAGGGGCAAAGCCCCTGCACCCCATATAGGCAACAAATGCATTAATAAATCCGGAAATTAAGCATTTCTCACACAGTCTGACTTGGTATTAGAGATTACTATGCAACTTGATCATCACTAAAAAAAGTATAATTAACTCGAATTGCTAATTAGTCGAAACGCTGAAATAGATTGAAATTTTATTTTAATTTTTTATGCGGCTCGCAGGCTTTGCCTGCGAGCC